>DASYNW010000035.1:0-11671 GCA_036008325.1 Allostellaceae bacterium | reverse complement strand
GAGATGCTGTGGTAGGCGCGCCGGCGCCTATAGGCTGTAGATTGCGACTAGCCGCTTCAGGAGGGTGCAATGCATGACGAGTTCGCCGGAAAGATCGTCCTCGTCACCGGCGGCGGCAGCGGGATCGGGGCGGCGACCTGCCGCGCCTTCGCCGCGCAGGGCGCCGATGTGGCGATCCTCGATCGCGACGCCGCGGCGGCCGAACGGGTGGCGGCCGAGATCACCGGACGCGGCGGCGAGGCCGAAGCATTCGGGCTCGAGGTCACCGATCGCGACGGCTTTACCCGTCTCGCCGCCGGCATTACCGAGGCAGCGGGCGGGATCGACATCCTGATCAACGGCGCCGGGGTCACGGTGCGGCGCATGATCGCCGAAATGGGCGCCGAGGATTGGGACCGGGTCATTGCCGTCAACCTGACCGGCGCATTCAATGGCATCCATGCGGTATTGCCGCATATGCGGGCACGCGGCGGCGGCGCCATCGTCAACGTCGCCTCGATCGCCGGGCAGCGGATCTCGTTTGGCGGCACCGCGAATTATTCGGCGTCGAAGGCGGGGCTGTTGGGGCTGACCCGCCATGCCGCTTATGAACTCGCACCCGACCATATCCGGGTCAACGCGGTCTGCCCCGGCCCGACCGCAACCCCGTTCGGCGGCGCGGTCCCGACCGAGGAGAGCCGGGCGGCGCGGGCGCGCACGATCCCGCTCGGGCGCATGTGCGAAGCCGAGGACATCGCCGACCCGATCCTGTTCCTGGCCGGCGACGCGGCGCGGATGATCACGGGGGTGGCGTTGACCGTCGACGGCGGCGTGCTGATCAAGAACGACACGCCGTACGAGGAATATTTCCGCCCCAGATAGCGGCGGGCCACGGCTATGTACGCCGGTGTTCCCGGGGTTCCGGGCCTGCGCTCGCCGGGCATCCCGGAATGACGATCGCTGGTGGCCGCCCGGAATGATCGCTGGCCCCTTTTGCGCGACAGGCCCATATTTCCGTCATGACCACCTTCGTGACGATCCTGTTGGCGCTCGCCCTGATCGGCGTGCTGATCGTGCTCGGGCTCGGCGTCGCGACCATGCTGCGCGGCGGCAACCCGCGCCGCTCGAACAAGCTGATGCAGGCGCGCGTCGTCATGCAGGGGCTGGCGCTGTTGCTGCTCGCCCTCCTGATGCTGCTCGGCCGTCGCTAGGCTGAGGCGGCGGCGATGGTGCGGCTGACCCGGATCTACACGCGCGGCGGCGACAACGGCCAAACCTCCCTCGGCGACGGCGCGCGCGTGCCCAAGCACTCCGTGCGGGTCGCCGCCTTCGGCACCGTCGACGAGGCCAACGCCGCGATCGGCCTCGCCCGCCTCCATGTCGACGCCGCGGCGGATGCCGATGCCGACGCGATGCTCGGCCGCATCCAGAACGATCTGTTCGATCTCGGCGCCGATCTGTGCACCCCCGAAGACGGCCGGCGCGGTGCGGACAAAGGAAACGCCGGGGCCTTGCGCATCCTGGCGGCCCAGGTCGAGCGCCTCGAGCACGAAATCGACGCGATGAACGCGACCCTGCGCCCGCTCGACTCGTTCATCCTGCCGGGCGGCAGCGCCGCCGCCGCCTATCTGCATCTGGCGCGCACCGTCACCCGCCGCGCCGAGCGCCTGGTCGGCCAGCTGGCCGCAGCCGAAAGGGTCAACCCCGAAGCGCTCAAATACCTGAACCGCCTCTCCGACCACCTCTTCGTCCTCGGCCGCCGGCTCAACGACAACGGCGCCCGCGACGTGCTGTGGGTCCCCGGCGCCACCCGCTAAGCCGAGCACTTTCGAGTGCCGGCGCTCATACAGCCGAGCCGATTGCAAAAAAGGCCGATACTCCCGTAGGGCTGCCCGTTCGAACGGCGGCTGAATCTCCGACCCCAAGATTTGTCGCGAAATTGCGGCGATTTGTCGCCGAATGCGACATTTGACTGACGTTTCTTCAACCAATGAGACCTTACGGTTCCGCGTCGCCATTCCGGCGGTCGGGACTCGTTGGCGAATTCTCATTCCGACAGCCGCGGCGCTCGTGCCACCCAGCTGTGAGGATAGAGATGAAGCCGAACCTTTTTCTCAGCGGCGCCGCCGCCGTTGTGGCCATCGCTCTGACCGTTGCGCCGGCCGCCGCTCAGCCGGCACATCCCGGCGGCGGGTTCATCCATCCGCCGATGCAGCCATACCGCAATTCCGACGGCTCCTTCAGGCGGCTTCGCGGCACAATCACGACGACGAGCTGGTCGGGATATGCGGTCACCGCTGCCGCGCCCTATACCAGCGCGTCGGCGAGTTGGCAGGTCCCGAATGTGACCTACGATGGCGGTCAGACGCCCTATGGCTACGAATACGTGTTCAACTGGGTCGGGGTCGGCGGAGACGGCGATGCGACCCTGATTCAGCTCGGCACCGAGTCTGTGGTCTCGACTTCCGGCGCCACCACCTTCTACACCTGGTACGAGCTCTACCCAGCGGTGAGCGAGCCAGCCGGCCTGACCGTAAAGCCCGGCGACATCGTCTCCGCGTCGCTGCAATGCACCGCGCTCTGCTCGCCCGCCCAGACCCAGACCTGGCAGCTGACCCTGTCCGACGAGACCACCGGCGCGGCCTGGACGCAAAGCTTCCAGTACCAGTCCAGCATGCGGTCTGCGGAATGGATCACCGAGCCGCCGTACTACAACGGCTACCTGCCGCTCGCCGATTACAACGAGGCGACCTACGACCCGGTCGAGGCCAACGGCGCCAACCCGAACCTGTCGCTGTCGGCGAACGGCATCATCGCGCTCGATCAATGGGGCCAGACCTCGAACCCGTCCGCCCCGGTCAACGGCGGCGTGTTCAGCACCTGCTGGGGCAGCGGCTCGCTGACGCCCTGCACCGCCGGCTCGTTCACCACACCGCCGCCGGTGGTCACCGCCTCGCTGTCGGCGAGCCCGCAATCGATCAGCGCCGGCCAGTCATCGACCCTGTCGTGGAGCTCGACCAACGCCTCGTCGTGCACCGGCACCGGCTTCACCGCGTCGGGAATTTCCGGCTCGGTCGTGGTCTCGCCGAGCGTCACGACCTCCTACGCGCTCACTTGCACGGACGGCACGGACCCGGCCACCGCAATGGCCACGGTGACCGTCAGCTCGACCGGCGGGACCGCCTGCCGCGGCAGCAAGAAGAAGTGCGGCTGAAGCCCGCAGTTTCTGGCCCCGGTCACCCAAGCCCGACAACGCAAAAAGGCGCGACCCGAAGGCCGCGCCCCTGCGCCAAGCGACGAATGGAAGCTCAGACCGATCTGCGGCGCCACACGAAGCCGAACATCGCCAGCGCGCTGCCGACCAGCGCCAGGGCGCTCGGCTCGGGAACCAGCGGCGGCCCCGAAGTGCCGCAATTTGGCGTTCCAGGAGTGCAGACGCTACCGGGTAGGGTCGTATCCGGCCCGGTGCCAAAGTCAAATGAAACCGCCGTTATCGTCGTGTCGGCGGTGATCGCTGAATCGGCGATCGTGAAAGTGCCTGTACCGTCGATGTAGGGGTTAAAGTTGCCAATCGACGAATTCGAGTTCGTATAAGGCGCCGGTCCGATAATCATATTTATCGGCGGGCCGCCCACCGCAAATGTTCCGGCCGTCTCTAACACTAGCTGACCGCTCGCCGTGCCGACTCCCCAATGGGTCGGACTGCCCGCGATCGGAGTACCGGCGCTCGCTCCGGGAGTTACGTCGATAAGGGAGCCTGCTTGGGTCGTTAAGGTCGGCGTGCCGAGGTGCCGCTCGGGGTAATCTCGATGCTGCTCAGGACATCGCCCGCCGACCTCGGGTCAGCCTCCGTGTCGTTCAGCACCACGGTGAGGGTGCCGGCTCCCGGCGTGATCACAGCGTTGGCGGCGCAGGCCTCGCTGCAGCCCCCTGTGACATTGAAGAAGAAAGGAGTTGCATTTGCCGGTCCGCCCGCCACGAGCAGACAACCGGCGGCAATCGCTCCCGCGAGGAAACCATGGAATTTCCGCATAGACCCTCCTTTGGGCACTTTTGCCCGGCATGCGTTGATGCACACCATCGGCATGCACGGCGCCATCCATCTCGTAGCAAAGTCCGTGCCAAACCTCTCAACCCTTTGAAAACTTGCACCTGCAATGGTTAAGATACCGGATAGATAATCTACATTTGTCAAGAAATCCGACAGCTGCTCCGGCTGTAGCTATGATGAACGACGATCTCCGGCAGCATCCAAACCTTGTGTCCCTGGAATATATCTGAGTTATTTCCCCTGACTGGCTCCAATCCTACTCCATAATGGAATAGTGTCTTCAGATGGGCGGGACTCCTCAGCGTCAATATCGATTTCGATGCTTGATCCCTTGAGCCGTTCTTCCATCTTGTGTGCGCCCTTGCCGGGACGCGTTCTGCGGAGCCAGTGTCTATACCAGGACGGGCCCGCTCATGCTGTCGTCGCCGGACACGACGAGGTGGGCGACGGCGTGTAAGGATATCCGACACTCAATACGATTGTATACGACCATTACGCGAAGAGATTGTCGACAACCTCGATCTGAGGATGATCCTCGGCTTCCGTCTTCACGGTCGGATGTGGGTCATTTTTGGGGCTGGACAAGGACCAGAGCGGAGCCTCTGCGTTCGCGGCCGGCGCAGCTGCAGCGGCGTCCGCGGCCTGTTCTGCTGCCCCGGCGCCCAAGGCTGATCGGGAGTCGCTTGACGGGGTCGCGCCGCGAATCGATCCTTGGAGAATGAGCGACACAACAAACGAAGCGCCGGTCGCCCGGCGGCGGCAGATCCGTCTCACTCCGGAGGAGCAGGCGGCGTTTCTGCGCGATAACCCCAAATGCGCGCTGGCCACGATCGACCGGGACGGCTTCCCGCATGTCGTGGCCATGGGCTTCTATGTCGAGGACGGCGTCTTTTACATGACCTCCTACGCCAAGGCGCAGAAGGTCTTGAACATCCGCCGCAACCCAAAGGTCGGGCTGATGGTCGAGACCGGCGCCAGCTATGCCGAATTGAAGGGCGTCATGGTGCGCGGCATCTGCGAGATCATCGAGGATGTCGAGACCGTGCGCGCCGTCATGGATCACCGCCGGACCAGCGCCGAGAGCGGCCGGCGCGGCTCGGTTGACCGTGCCCCAAAGCGCGTCGTCCTCAAAGTCACCCCGCACAAGATCTCGAGCTGGGATCACGCGAAGCTGGGCGGCCGGTATTGAAGCGGCCTATCCTGCACTCCGCCGCCTTGCACCGTCCGGCAGAAGAATTACGTTTGATCAGCAGCATGTCTGACGATGCACGCAATATTGGTGGGGAATCGGATGGCTACAAAGACCAAGGCCATTGTTGAGGAGAGCGACGAGGATGCCGAGGCGCGCGCGATCGCCGAAGCCGAGGCAGACGTTGCCGCCGGTCGCATTGTACCGCATGAGGAAGTGGTGAAATGGCTCCGGTCCTGGGATACGCCTGACGAGTTGCCTTGCCCGGTTCCCAAGTCCCGCTAACGCCAGTCGTATGGACATTCGCGGCGCTGGCCGACGTTGAGGGCATCCGCCTTCACAGCAGAAAATTTCAATCCTTCTGCCGCGCGGGACATGGCCGAGCGGATTATTAAGGCCGGCAACAGCCTTTCGACCTTTCCCTATCGGGGTCGTCAGGTTTCCGGCACGCAGCTGCGTGTAAGCACGATCGTCCGCCCCTACATCATTCGCTACCGGGTTGATCCTGACCGCGTGGTGATCCTGCGCGTGCGTCACGGCGCGCGCCGACCGACGTAGCCGTGATGCGCCGCCCGCGGGCAGCAGAACGCCGTAACTTTTATCAAAACCAATGTCGAAGACGCCCCTTTGCATGACTTCTTACACACGCGACGGCGCAAAGGGTGCGGACCATCCGCCGCAACCTGCCGGTCGGGCCGATGGTCGAGACGGCCACGAGCTGGGAGCACAGCAAGCGCGGCGGCCCGCTATTGAAAGCCAGCGGCGCGCAGGCCCATCTCTGAGATGACTACTCGAGGGTGAGGGAGTCCGAGCATGGCAGGAGAATCCGCGCATTTCGGCTTGCGAGAGCGGCCACCGACCCCGGCGATCCGGCCATTCGAGCTGCCGCCGCGGATGCAGCCGATGCTCGATCGGGCCAAGGCCGGTCTCGCCGAACCGTTCCGCGGCGTCGCCGTCGGCGGCGATCTGGCGCCGGGGTTGTTCCCGCTCGCGAAAACCGGCGTCTCGCTCGCCCCGCTCGCCGAGGCGGCGCGCTCGTTGCTCGCGGCGCTGACTCCCGCGCAGCGCCAGGCCGCGAGCTTCGCGATCGACGACGAGGCTTGGCGCAAATGGTCGAACATCCACCCCTGGCTGATGCGCCACGGCGTCTGCCTTGCCGATCTCGGCCACGACCAGCGCCGGGCGGCGCTGGCACTGATGCGCGAAGGCATGAGCGCCGCCGGCTACCAATCCGCCCGCGATGTGATGAAGCTCAACGAGCATGCCCTCGAGATCACCGGCAAGCCCGAGGAATATGGCGAATGGCTCTATTGGGTGAGCCTCTTCGGCACCCCCTCGCCGGACCAACCGTGGGGCTGGCAGATCGACGGCCATCATTTGAACGTCAATTGCTTCGTGCTCGACGATCAGCTGGTGGTGACCCCCAATTTCATGGGCTCGGAGCCGGTGTTGGCGCGCTTTGGCAAGTACCAGGGGACCCGCGTCTTCGCCGCCGAGGAGGAGCGGGGCTACGCCCTGATGCGCGCGCTCTCGGCCGAGGCGCGGCAGCGGGCGACGATCGGCGCCGATCTGCCCTCGGAGCTGCTGACCGCGGCCTACAACGACAACCGGCGGATCGATCCCGTCGGCATCCGCTATGACGAGCTTCTACCCGAGGGCCGCGACCGTCTCGAAGCGCTGCTCGCAACCTATACCGGCCGCATTCGCCCGGGCCACGCCGAAATCCGCTGGGCCGAGGCCAAGCGCCATCTGGGCGAGACGCGGTTTGCCTGGATCGGCGCATTCGACGATGCGAGCCCGTTCTACTATCGCATCCTCAGCCCGGTGATCCTGGTCGAGTTCGATCACCAATCGGGCATCATGTATGATAACGACACGCCCTCGCGTGACCACATCCATACCGTGGTGCGCACCCCCAACGGCAACGATTACGGCAAGGACCTGCTGCGCCAGCACTACGCCCACCACGACCACGCGCAACCAGCCGCGGCGCAGCGCCAGGCCAGGGGCGCTGAGGCCCCGCGCGGCTTGCTCGACAGCTCTCTAAACGCCAAGTCGCCGCAAAGGTGAAGGATTCCGCGACCGCGACGCGACAGCCTCGGACCAGCGGCCTTTGGCTGTTGCTCAACTCAGTCTCGAAATAGCCCCACCGTGTTTAACGCGCGGCCCGGCGGGAAAAGCTCAATCAAAGGGTCGGCGACCGGCGCGGGCTTTATGCGCGGCCGGTCGCCGGAGCGGGCAGTGATCAGCTCAGCTGCACTGGCCTTGGTTGATCGGGGCGGTGTTGCCGCCACCCATGATCAGCATCGTATTGCCGACGCATTGCAGGATGTTGCGGACTTTGTTGCCGACGACGTCGAGCGGGCCGGTATTTCTAAGCGCGGTCGCATTATTGCCGACCGAATTGTCGAAGATCTGCACCGAGGCCGTATTCGCTTGGGCATAGAGGTTGCCGCCGATCTTGTTGCCGGCGCACACCAAGGGAGCGTTCGAGCCGATCTCGATCGCAGCGGCGTTGTTGTTGACCGTCAGATTGCCCCTGACGGTGGAGCCGCATACCGAATTGTTGGCGGTGGTGCTGGCCGGCAGGTTTGCGATGGTCAGATTGACGCCGATCGTGGCTCCGGGGCCGAGGGTGAAGCTGCCGCCGCCATCGACGGTCACGCTGACATCGACTGCGGCCCCGATCAGCCCAAGATTGCCGCCGAGCACGGTGATGTTGCCCCGCACCTCGCCGCCATTGACGAACACACAGCTCTGCCCGGCGGAGACCGTAATGCTGCCGGCAAAAGTGCCGTCATAGACGCCGTTGCACAGCTTCCCCGAAGGGGGCGCGGATTGCACCATTGGGTTCGCTATGAAGATGCCGAACGCTCCGGGTTGGCTGCCGACAGTGATCGGGGAGCCGGTCACCGTATTGGTCGCGGTGGCGATCACCGACACGGTGCCGTTGCCGCCGTTCGCGACATAGACCTTGCTGCCGTCTGGGGTCACCGCCAGCCCCTCGGGGGCGCTGCCGACCGGAATCGGGGAGCCGATCACAGTATCGGTCGCCGTGGCGATCACCGACACGGTGCCGTCGCTTCGATTCGCAACATAGACCTTGCTGCCGTCAGGAGTGACCGCTACGCCGAGAGGGACGGAGCCGACGGGGACCGTGGCAATCACCGTATTGGTCGCGGTGGCGATCACCGACACGGTGTCGTCGCTAAAGTTCCCGACATAGACCTTGCTGCCGTCCGGGGTCACCGCCACGCCGACGGGGCTACTGCCGACGACGATCGGGGAGCCGATCACAGTATCGGTTGCCGTGGCGATCACCGACACGGTGCCGTCGAGGAAGTTCGCGACATAGACCTTGCTGCCGTCCGGGGTCACCGCCACGCCGTGGGGACTGGTGCCGACGGTGACGGTATCGATCACCGTTTCGGACGCCGTGGCGATTACCGACACGGTGGTGCCGTTGCCGGAGCCCGCGTTCGCGACATAGACCTTGCTGCCGTCCGGGGTCACCGCCACGCCGAACGGAACCGAACCGACGGCGATCGGGGAGCCGATCGCCGTGTTAGTTGCCGTAGCGATCACCGACACGGTACTGTCGGTCTCATTCGCGATGTAGACCCTGCTGCCGTCCGGAGTTGCCGCCACGCCCACAGGCAGGCTGCCGACGGGTATCGTGGCGATCACCGTATTGGTCGCCGTGGCGATCACCGAAACATTGTTGGAAACCGAGTTGGTGATGTAGGCATTTTGCGCGTGGCTTGGCGCGCTGCCGAGAAATCCGGTGACAAAACTAGCAATCGTGAGCAGCCTGAAAGCACGAAAGTTCATGGCGTTTCTCCCGGACAGCAGATCACGATGTACCGCCGGCGCGGCCCGCGACCTGCTAGGTTATCGATGTTATCGCAAAAGGCGGCATCCGTCGTAAAACTTCTGCACCCGGCGTTGTAGAACCGGCCCATCGCCGCAGGGGCAATACCACACTAAACTCAAGACTCTCGAGTGATGCCGCCTGCCTGCGCGATGAACGAAATAGAGGACGCAAAAGAAAATAGACCAAACTCATCAACGAAATTTTCTCTCCTCACTCCGTTCGCCGCCCATCGGGAGGCGGATGCCAACAGCGGATCGCATCAGCGAATTTGCTGCCGGCTGACGTGGCGCTGACCACCATGCAATCGCCAAATTCTCATTCTATTCTGCGACGCATGCGTCTTCTCGAGGCGGGCCTGCGTCGCACCCAGCCCGCGCCGCCAGGAAGGAATTTTTGCTGCAGATTTGCTGCAGATGCAGCTGATGGTCATCATCATGGTCGCCGGCGATTTCCTGGCGATGTCGTTGACGACGGACAATGTGCGGCTCGGCACGCAGGCGTTGGCGACTCTGATCGCGGTTTATGGGCTGCTTATGACACCCCTCGGCTGGGGCTGGGCGCTTTTCTTTTTGGGGCTACGCAGTGGCGTGGTTGCTCGCGACCGACCCCGTGAAGCTGCTCGCCGAGCCGGCTGCCAAGGCCGGGTCTCCGCCAGATGTCTCGGTTGCGACGCCGCAGATCGCCACGTGAACTAATGAATCATACAAGCGGCAAGGCCGCCGCGACGCTGAACCGAAGCAAGTCATGCAGTAGAAGCCTATCTCGCTCGCGTCGTTGGCGCGAACGGCACTATCCGTTGGCCTTTTCGGCGGATTCGGCAGCAAGGTGCAAGGATCATCAGCATGCGCGAACCAGAGGAACCCCGGCCCGGCCATCCCCAGGCCCAGAGAAGACGGCTTGGTTATCGTCGGCAAGCTGCTGGAAAAATCACGGCTTCGAAAGGTCGCGACCCGGCTGCTGCATTCCGTGATTGCCGTAGCCGCCAATGTCGGGAAAGCGGTTCCGGCGCCACAGGCCCTCAGGGCCTCCGAGCGGGCTCACCGCCAGCGGCGCGACGGCCGGCACCTCCCAGTCCCAATGCTCAAAGTTGACGACGACCGCAGGCGACGCGGGCGTTTGTCGAGCCACCTCGAAACGGGTCTCGTTACGATCCGATCAAGTGATCCGTCGCGCCTTCATTTGAGGCCCACGGGCGGCGCTCGCCCCAGCGACGCCCGAACGATAGCAGCCGCCAAGTCAGCCTCGCAGGAATGCGTTCATGTCGGGGGTCGCAAGCGAGGTGTCGATATAATCGAAGGTGCCTTGTTCCCGCACCTCCTTCGCCGCGTTCAATAGTCCTGTCATCGCCGCGCGATACAGCGAGGTCGCCAGACTGATGCGCTTCACCCCCACCGCCGCCAGAGCCGAGACGGTGAAGGATTTGCCCTTGATCCCGGCCATGAAGTTGAACGGCTTTGCGGTCGCCGCGCACACCGCGCGCACCGATTCCAGATCCGGCAGCCCCGGCGCCATCAGCGCGTCCACGCCCGCCGCCTCATAGGCTTTGAGCCGCTTGATCGTATCGTCGAGATCAGGACGCCCGCGCAGGAAATTCTCGGTCCGCCCGGTCAAGGTGAACCGGAACGGCAACGCCCGCGCCGCGGCCACCGCCGCCGCGATCCGCTCGGTCGCATAGCCCAGCTCGAAAATCGGCGCCGCCGGGTTGCCGCTCGCATCCTCGATCGTGCAGCCGACCAACCCCGCCTCCGCCGCGAGCCTGATGGTCTGCGCGACGATCTCCGGCGCGTCGCCGAAGCCCTTCTCCAGGTCGGCGGAGACCGGCAGTTCGACGGCGTCGCAGATCACCCGCGCCTGAGCCAGCGCCTCCTCGCGCGTCACCATGCCGTCACGCCGGCCGAGCGAGCCCGCCGAGGCCCCGCTCGAGGTCGCCAGCGCGGCAAACCCGAGCCCGGCCATCATCCGGGCCGAGCCGCCATCCCACACATTGGCGATGACGAACGCGTCGGCTGCTTCGTGCAGCGCGCGGAACTCTTTTGCCTTGTCGGCTTGGGTCAGGGCCATATGGCGCCTCCTCGATCGAGCCTGGTCAGTAATGAGTGACCCACTTGCCGTGCAGGGCATCCTCGATGCGGCGGTGGCGGGCCTTGATGACGTCGGCGGGTACGGCGCCGACAAACGCATAGAACGTTTTGGTGCGGATCGCGTCGACCACCCGTTCGCCGACCTTCTTCGGGTCGAGACCCGTGGCGGCCAGGCGCTCGGCCAGCACCGCATCGTCGGAGGCGCGGATTTGCGGCCCGCCCATGCGGTCCGGGCGGTTGCGGGCGCCGCGCGCGATGTTCGTGTTGATCGGACCCGGGCAGAGCACCGAGACGCCGACATTGGTGCCTTCGAGCTCGTGCTCCAATGCTTCGGACAGCGACAGGGCGGCGTATTTGCTCATCGAATACGGCGCCTGATTGGTGCCGCGGCGGTTCTGGAAGCCGGCGACCGAGGCGGTGTTGACGATGTGCCCTTCCTCGCCGTGCTTCAGGATCGCCGGGACGAAGTGGCGGATGCCATGAATGATGCCCCACAC
>DASYNW010000034.1:0-40280 GCA_036008325.1 Allostellaceae bacterium | reverse complement strand
AAGCGCGCGCCGGGATAACGGTTCCAGTACCAGGTGCCGCCGACGTTCGTGCCGGCCTCGAAGACCCGTGCGGTCAGGCCCAATTCGCGCAGGCGGTAGAGCATATACATGCCGGAAATCCCGGCGCCGATGACGATCGCGTCGTAGACCGCGCGCTGACCCTGGCTCTGGCTCTCTCTGGGGCGTTCCGCCAAGGCGTGTGTGTCCGGCATGATCTGTTTCCCTCGTTGCGACGCGCGGCCAAAATTCGCGGCGGGCGCCGGCGGATCCATCGCCGGGGCAAGCTACCGCTTCAACGGCCATCGACTAGGGTAGCTCAACCCACACCCGGCAAGACAAGCAAATGCCGAATACGGCATTGGCGCTGCTCGATACCGTGACTGAACCGGCGATTGCCGTGGAGGGGTGAGATCGATGCGAGTGGCTGGTTTCAGCCGTCCCGCCCGAGGCCCGTCCCCCGGCAGCGCAGCCCCGAATGACGCGTGAGGCTCGGGTTTAGCAATTCGATCGTGGTTTAGCGAATCGCCGCACTCGGCGGATTTCGTTGAAAAGCGGCATGGCGCAGGCGGTATAATCTGCCATCACGACGGCTGGGGGCAGTCGGATGATGGGGGAGCGGCAAGTCCGCCAGGACGCGTTGTTCTACGAGTTTTCGCTCGAACGGCATGTGCCGGCGAAGCATCTGCTGCACTCGGTCGACCGGTTTGTCGAACTCGACGGGGTGCGGTGCGAACGGGCGCCGTTCTACAGCGAGGTGGGTCGGCCGTCGATCGATCCGGAACTGCTGATCCGGATGCTGATCGTCGGCTACTGCTTCGGCATCCGCTCGGACCGGCGGTTGTGCGAGGAGGTCCACCTGCACCTCGCCTACCGCTGGTTCTGCCGGCTCGGGCTCGACGGCGCGGTGCCGGACCATTCGACTTTCTCGAAAAATCGGCACGGCCGTTTCCGCGACAGCGATCTGCTGCGCAATCGGCACGCCGGAAAACGGTCGGCGAGAGCCTGCGCGCGTTGCAGCAGGAGCCCGGCATCGACGGCATATTGGCCGAGCTGAATTGCGGCGGCCTGATCCCGCAGCCGCAGGTCATGAACGCGCTTCGCCTGCTGTGCCGGGAGGTGATGCCGTGGTTCATTGCTGGTCCTTGCCGTTGATGCCCAGGTGGTGCAGACGCTGAAATCGCGGAGCCCGGTCGCCTTGTTGGCGGTGTCCCAGCTCTGCACGATGCGCTCGAAGGTCTCCGGCCGTTCGCTCACACCGTAGCGCCATCCTTTCCGATTTGACTCAGAGCCGCAGCGGCGCCAACCGCCCAAATTCCCCGTATTTTCCCAGCTGACAGGGAATGGGGCCAGAGACGGATTCGCTTCAGACTGGCCGCTCGGCCAACCCGACCTGCTGGAATTTACTGGATTTCAGCCGCGGCGGATGCGAGCCGCAAAAAGGCGCTGCTGCCGGCGGTTGGTGGCAAGCGCTGCGGCGGCGGGGGCGGGAAGAGAGCCGGGCGGCAGCCGGTAGCGTGCGCCACCAGCAAGCGTTAAGCGGCATCGGGTGCGTTCGTTCGAGCCCCTCGGCGCCCCGCTATTCGCCGTGAAGCTCGAGGAAGTTGTCGGCCCCCATATCGATCCGCCGGCCGATGCCGTGGTCCTCGGTTCTATGGCTGACGCGGTCCAAGATTGGTTTGCCAAGCTGACCGGCCACCGCGCGGATCGGGATCGGCAGATCCCGTGGCGGGCCGCGCCGCGTCGGCAATGTCCTGATGACCGCGCGCATAGAGGCGGCTATTTTCGCCCAACCAAATAGGCCCTGCGCGGGACCCGCCAGGGAGCAAGACGGGGAGGTGCGACATGAAGGAACGCTCGCGACGAAGTGCTGCTTCGCTGGCCGTGGCATTGCCGCGGCGCGCAGTGATGCGGGGGGTTGCCGCGGGGCCGGTGGCGGCGGCGCTGATGGCTGCCGCCGGCGGCGCGCGGGCGGCCGACGAGGGGCCGTTTCCGCCGCATCCGCGCTGGCGCTTCGTGTTTGTCAACCATGTCACCACCAGCGCCTTTTTCGTGCCCTGCCAATACGGCGTCCACGACGCCTGCGCGCTATTGGGCTGCGACTATCAGTGGACCGGCTCGGAGACCTCCGACGTGGCGCAGATGGTCAACGCGATGAATACCGCGATCGCCGGCAAGGCCGACGCAATCGCGGTGTGCATCGTCGATCCCAAGGGCTTCGACCGGCCGATCGACCGCGCCCTCGACGCGGGCATCCCGGTGTTCAGCTATAATGCCGATGCGCCGCGCGGCAGCGACAACCACCGGCTCGCCTATATCGGCCAGGATCTGTTCCTGTCCGGCCAGCTGATGGGCGAACGCATCGTCAAGCTCTGCGGCTCCGGCGAGGTGGCGCTGTTCATCGCCACGCCGGGCCAGCTCAATCTGCAGCCGCGGGTCGACGGCGCGATCGACGCGATCAAGAAATCGGGGGCCAAGATCGAGGCGACGATGATCGCCACCGATCCCACCGTCAACGTCGCGCTGTCGAAGATCCGCGCCTACTACCTGGGCCATCCGGATGTGCGCGGCATGTTCGGCACCGGCGGCGGCGACACGATGAATACCGGACTGATCATGCGCCAGTACGATCTGCCGAAAAAGGGCGTGCATGGCGGCGGGTTCGACCTGTTGCCGCGCTCGCTCGCGGCGGTGCATGACGGCTTCCTCGATTTCGTGATCGACCAGCAGCCCTATCTGCAGGGCTTCTACACGGTCATGGAAATGTTCGCCTACAAGGTTTCGGGCGGGCTGGTGGGGCCGGCCGACATCAACACCGGCCTCAAATTCGTCACCAAGCACAATGTCGAGCCCTATCTCGACACCAAGACCCGCTATGAAGGCAGCGCCGCGGCAGCGCAGATCGTGCCGCGCAGCGGCCCGATCGGCCGGTGAGCTTGTCGCCTCAGGCAGTCGAGCGGATCGCCGCGCCGCGCCGCGGCATCGCCCGGCGGGTGTACGATTTCGTGCTGCGGCCGGAGGCGAGCGTCATCGTCGTGTCGGTGGCGCTGATCGTCTATTTCGAACTGGCCAATGCCAATTTTCTGACCAACGATAATCTTGAGACGGTCTCGCAATTCGTTGCGGCGCCGGTGATCATCGCCTGCGGCGAGATCATGCTCTTGATCTGCCGCGAGATCGATCTGTCGGTCGGTCAGGTGTTTGCGCTGTCGCCGTTCATCATGGAGCATGCGCACGCCGTCGGGCTGCCGGTGGTCGCGGCGATCGCGGCCGCGCTCGCCGTCTGCGCGCTGATCGGGCTCGTCATCGGGCTGATCACGATCGGGCTCAAGGTGCCGTCGTTCATCACCACGCTCGGCATGCTGTTCCTGATCACCGGCGTGACCTTGACGATCTCGCGCGGCTTCCCGGCCAACACCCCGGGCGGCCCGCTGTTGACCGGGATCATGGGCGCCTGGGGCTATTCGGAGATCGTCTGGGCGGTCGCGATCGTGGCGGTCATGCACGTCGTGCTGCGCCACACCCGCTGGGGCCTCCATACGATCGCGATCGGCGGCAACATCGTCGCCGCCGCCGAGGCCGGCATCGCCATCAACCGCATCAAGATCGGCAATTTCATCCTGACCAGCACCTTGGGCGGGTTCGCCGGCCTGTTGGAGGCGTTCCGCGTCGGCTCGACCGACCCGCTCGCCGGCGGCAGCACGATCATGTTTCTGGGCGTCGCCTCGGGGGTGATCGGCGGCACCGCGATCGCCGGCGGCGCCGGCACCATCGTCGGCGGGCTGGTCGGCGGCATCATGCTCGGCGTCTTGCAGGACGGGTTCACCTTGCAGGGGATCAACGCCTTCGCCTTCGACATCATCATCGGGGCGGCGATCCTGATCGCCATGGTGGCGAATATCCATCTGGCGCGGCTGCGCGGCGGCGGCGCCTGATGAGCGGCGCGACAACGACGGGCGGGCCCCAAGCGATCCGGGCCGAAAACGTCGTCAAGGTGTTCGGCAAGGTCACAGCACTCGCCGGCGTGTCGCTCAACGTGGCGCCCGGCGAGACCCTCGGCATCCTCGGCGACAACGGCGCTGGCAAATCGACCCTCGTCAAGATCCTGACCGGCTATCACCAGCCCGATAGCGGGCAGGTGTTCGTCGACGGCCGCCCGGTGCGGCTCGGCTCGGTCGACGAGGCGCGGGCGCTCGGCATCGAATGCGTTTATCAGGATCTGGCCCTGGTCAACGGGCTCAGCATCTACCACAACATGTTTTTGAACCGCGAATTGCTGTGGGGCGGGCCGCTCAAGCTCTTGGACCACCGCGCGATGCGGCGGCGCGCGGCCGAGGCATTGGCGGAAATCGGCGTCGACGTGCCTTCGGTCGAGCTCGAGGTCGGCATGCTCTCGGGCGGCCAGCGCCAAGCGATCGCGGTCGCCCGCGCGGTCTACTCGCAGGCGCGCATCCTCTTGCTCGACGAGCCGCTGGCGGCGATGGGGGCGCGCGAGGCGCGGCTGATCATCGGGCTGATCGAGCGGCTCAAGGCGCGCGGCGACATCGCCATCGTGATGATCGCGCACAACTACGCCCAGACCTTGGAGATCTGCGACCGGGTGATGCTGATGCAGCACGGCGCGGTCACCTTTGAAAGCCAAACCGCGGCAACCTCGGCCGAGGAGCTCTTAGAGATCGTCCGCCGCGAATACCGCGCAGTCCGCGCCGGGTGAAGGGCGGGGTTGCCGAGGAAGTCGAGGCATTCGCGGCACAGATGGTTTAGCTAGACGCGGCGATGTCTATTATGCCGCGGGGGCGCCGGTCTGCTCGAGCTCGGCCGAGGCTCATCAACCCGCGCCCTCGTGCAACCGGCGAATCGGAGATGACCAGCAGGCGGCGGGTCACCGCGGCAATGGCCGCGGCTTCGCGGTTCTGAACAAAAACGACGCGGAAATCGGGTCGATCTGCCTAGTAAATAATCAGCTGTGGCAATGTGCATTGAACGCGTTGACAAAGGTGGTGCAGCGCGAGCAAGAGGTGATCTGGCGGATTTCAGTGCAACCAGACAGTTCACCCCTCGGTCGTATCGGATGCTGCGTGCGTTGGTATGGCGCTTGCGTCGCCGCGGTCCGAAAAGCGGGGGTTGTGGGCCAGAGATTGCCTGCCGTGGCCAGCTCCGCCCGCCCACAGTGGAACGATCATTCGAAAGGCTCTGTGCAGATGAACAATACCAAAAAAAGCACCATCTCCGGCGTCGCTCTTGCCATGGCCTTGCTCGGTCTCGGCCCGGCTTGCGCATGGGCTGACGAGCTCGCCCAGCTGCCCTCCGCCCCGCCGCCGACCGCACCTCCGCCGGCAGCGCCGCCCGCAGGCGCGCCACCGGGTGCCGCGGCGGCTCCGGCCGCAGCTCCGGCCGCACCCACCTCGCCGCTGATCGCGCCGTCGATCACCGGCCCGCTGACGATCCAGCTGCCGCCGCCCAAATACACCCTCGGGCCGCTCGGCGACATTTATGTGGACGGGATCGGCAGCGGTCTCGGCCAATGGCAGAGCAACCCGTTCCCCGGCAACCGTTCGTGGCAGCCGGACCTGTCGAACGGCCAGCTGTTCGTCCAGAAAACCGACGGCATCTTCCAGTTTTACGCACAGGCCGGCGCCTATTCGGTCTCGTCATTGGGGGCGCCGTATATCTCGGCCGCCGAGGGGACGTTTGGCTACCAGGTGCCCGCGTTTCAGACCGGCACCGGGAATTTGTGGGGCTGGTTTCCGCAGGGGTTCGTCAAGATCGCGCCGACCAGCAATTTCTCGATCGAGGGCGGCAAGCTCCCCACCCTGATCGGCGCCGAATACACGTTTTCGTTTGAGAACATCAATATCGAGCGCGGGCTGTTGTGGAACCAGGAGCCAGCGGTCAGCAAAGGCGCCCAGGCCAACTACACGATCGGCCCGGTCGCCTTGTCGCTGTCGTTCACCGACGGCTTCGATTCGGGTGTCTATAACTGGGTTACCGGCTCCGCGACCTATACCTTGAACAGCGCCAACTCGTTCGAGTTCGCCGCCGGCGGCAATGCCGGGCAGTCAAATGTCGCGACATTGCGCACCCCGCTGCTGCAAAACAATTCGCAGATCTACAATCTGATCTACACCTATAATGCCGATCCGTGGATCATTCAGCCTTACTTCCAGGCGACCCACGTTCCGGCGAACAGCAGCATCGGGATATCCTCGAGCGCCTCGACCTTTGGCGGCGCGATCCTGGCCAATTACGATCTCGGCGCGGGGTTCAACCTCGGCGGCCGGCTCGAGTATATCGGCTCGACCGGCGGCAACAGCCTGCTCTACGGCCCGGGCAGCGGCGCGTTTTCGGCGACGATCACCCCGACCTTCCAATGGCAATACTATTTTGCACGCGCCGAATTTTCGTATGTCAAGGCGAACGGCGTCACCTCCGGTTTCGGTCTCGGCCCCAACTTCAACGGCAATTCGCAGACCCGGGTGATGGTCGAAACCGGCATCCTGTTCTGAGTTGACCGGCGGCTGCGGGTGCGGCAGGACGGGCTGCCGCCCGCCCGCGGCGTGGCACACGCCTTTGCAGAGTGCGGCGCACGGCCCATTATAGGGTCGGGCCGGTCGTCGCTGGCCGCCGGCGCCAAGAAAGGCTGGGTGTGCCCGATCTGGTCATCTTCG
Source organism: Allostellaceae bacterium (assembly GCA_036008325.1). Lineage (GTDB taxonomy): Bacteria > Pseudomonadota > Alphaproteobacteria > ATCC43930 > CGMCC-115725 > AP-15. The sequence goes on along the minus strand of DASYNW010000034.1, from coordinate 33,615 downwards.
ATTGCGACGGCGTTCTCGTCGACAGCGAGGTCATCTTTGCCCGCATCCTCGGCGAGTGCCTGAGCGCGGCCGATTTTCCGGCAACCGCCGCGGAGGCTTTGGTGCTGGGGTTCGGCCATAACCGCGACACGTTGAGCGCCGCGGTCGAGGCTCGCTTCGGGCGGGCATTGCCCGATGGCTTCTTCGAGGCGATGCGCGCGCGGACCGCTCTCGCCCTCGAACGCGAGCTCGTGCCGGTGCCCGGGATCGAGGCGTTGCTGACCGCACTGCCGGCGGCGCGCTGCGTCGCCTCGAACGGTCATCTCGACCGGGTGCGCGAGCGGCTCTTATTGACCGGTCTGCTGCATTTCTTCGATCCGCATGTCTTCAGCGCCATCCAGGTCGCCCGCGGCAAGCCCGCGCCCGATCTCTTTCTGATGGCCGCGGGGCGCCTCGCGGTGCCGCCCGCCCGGTGCACCGTCGTCGAGGACAGCGTGATCGGGGTCGCCGCGGCGGTCGCCGCCGGCATGCCGGTCGTCGGGTTTTGCGGCGGCAGCCACTGCCCCGGCGACCACGCCCAACAGCTGCTCGCCGCCGGATGCTCGCATGTCTTCGCCCGGATGAGCGAGCTTGCGGTCCATCTCTGCGAGGGCCGATGCGGATAATTCAGATTACCGACACCCATCTGAGCCGGGGCAAGCCGCATTTCGCCGACAATTGGCCGCCGCTCGCGCGCTGGATCGCCGCGGAACGCCCCGATCTCGTCATTCACACCGGCGACGTCACCGTCGACGGCGCCGCGGTCGATGACGATTTGTCCTATGCCGCCGGGCTGTTGCGCGGGCTGGGCGTGCGCTGGCTCGCGGTCCCCGGCAACCACGATATCGGCGACGCCCTACACCCGCCCCAGCCGGTCAACCGCGAGCGCCTGGCCCGCTGGCAGGCCCATTTCGGCCCCGACCGCTGGGTCGAGGATGTCGCCGACTGGCGCCTGGTTGGGATCAACGCAATGCTGCTCGGCAGCGACGAGCCGGAAGAGGCGGCGCAGGACGCCTGGCTCGACCGGGTCATGGCAGGGGCCAACGGCCGGCCGGTCGCCTGGTTTCTGCACAAGCCGCTCTATCTCAACAGCCCCGAGGAAGCCGATGTCGGCTTGTCGGTCAAGCCGCGGCCGCGCGCCCGGCTGCTGGCGCTGGTGCGGCGCTACCAGGTGGCGCTGGTCGCCAGCGGCCATCTGCACAAGGCGCACGAGCTGCGGTGCGGGGAAACGCGGTTCGTCTGGGCGCCAGCTTCGAGCTTTCTGATCGGCGAGATCCAGCCGGCGATGGCGGGCGAGAAGCTTCTCGGCGCGGTTCTGTACGAGCTCGATCGGACGGCACTGACGGCGCGGATCACCGAGATCCCGGGGCTCGCCCGCCACTGGCTCGACGACGTGATCGGCGAGGTCTACCCGCGGCCGCCCAAGGACCAGCCGCCCAAGGGATAGCAGGCGGCGGTCTCGGTCTATCTGCCGCGCGTCAGGGATTGGCGCGCGCCGCTTGATTTCACTGCCCCGGCCGCGGATCAGTGGGCGATGCGCCCGGCCCGGTCGACAGGCCCGGCCCGGCTCACCGGCACAGGGACGGCGGCGAAGATGAACAGACTGCGCAGGCCCGAGCCCGGCGAGGGTGCGCGGCCGGCCCCCGGCGCCCCGGCTGCGGCGCACCGCCGCGGGCAATCGGACTGGCTGCTGCTCGGTGGCGCCTTCACCGCCTTCACCGTCAGCACCGGGCTGATGCAGTCCTATGCAATTTATCTGGTGGCGTTCATTCAGGATTTCGGATGGGGCCGGGCCGAGACCTCGATCCCCTATTCGGTCTCCCAGCTGGTCGCCGGCGGCAGCTCGCCGCTGGTCGGGGCACTGGTCGATCGGCTGGGGCCGTTGCGCCTGCTGCTGCTCGGCGGCGGCCTCTTGATCCTCGGCCTCCTGGCCTGCGCCGAGGTGTCGTCGTTGTGGCAGATCATCGCCGCCTACGGGGTGATCATGACGATCGGCGCCAATTGCCTCGGCCTCGTGGTGTTCGTGCCGCTGCTGTCGCGGCGGTTCGTGCGCCGGCGCGGCATGGCGATCTCGGTCGTCCAATCGGCCAACGGCTTTGCCCGAGCCTGGTCGGCGCCGATCGTGCAGCTGTTGATCTCGTCCTTCGGGTGGCGGGCGACCTTTCTGATCCAGGCCGGCTTCATGGCGGCGATGATCGTGCCGCTGGCGGCGCTGTTCCGCCGAACTGCGGCGGCGCCGATGCCGGTGCCGAGCCAGGCGGCGCCGACGACAGACCCGAGCCGGGACGCGCCCGCGTCACCCGGTTGGACCCTGGCCGAAGCGGTGCGCACGCCGCATTTCTGGCTGTTGTTCGCGGTCTACCTGTTCACCGGGCTCGGCAGCTTTCTGGTGTCGCTGCACCAGCTGGCCTTTGCCGTCGATCGCGGCTTCGACAAGCTCTATGCCGCCTGGGTGCTGGGGATGGGCAGCTTTCTGGCGATCGCCGGCACGATCGTCACCGGCACCCTCTCCGACTATATCGGGCGCGAATGGTCGGCGATCCTGGCCTATGGCGTCTCGATCCTCGGCGTCGTCTGCGCCTTGTTTATCACCGGGCCGTCCCAGGGCTGGCTGTTGTGGCTGTTCGCCTGCCTGTTCGGGCTGACCTGGGGGGCGCGCGGGCCGGCGATCACGGCCAAGACCGCCGACCTCTTTCCCGGACGTCAGCTCGGCACCATCCTCGGCGTGATTACGATCGGCAGCGGCATCGGCTCGGCCGCCGGTTCGTGGGCCGCCGGCTGGATCTTCGACCTCTCCGGCAGCTACGAATTGGCCTTCGCGCTCTCGATCGCCTCCTATGTCTGCGGCTGCATCGCCTTCTGGGCGTTGCGCCGGCCGCCGGCGCGGCGACGGGAGCCGGCTCAGAGCGCGGCGAAATCGATCAGCTGACGCACCGGGGCGCCGGATTTGAGCGCGGCAAAGCCGTCGTTGATCTGGTCGAGCTTTAGCTTGCCGGAGATCAGGTGGTCGAGCTTCAGGCGGCCCTGGCGCCACAGCGACAGCAGCCTGGGCATGTCGACCCGAAAGCGGTTGCCGCCCATCGAGGTGCCCTGCAATTTGCGGTCGCGCAGAAAATCGTAGCCGTGCAATTCGATCTTCACCCCCAAGGGCACCATGCCGATGATCGTCGCGGTGCCGCCGCCGCGCAGCATCTGAAAGGCCTGCTCGGCCGTGGTCTTGGTGCCGAGCGCCTCGAACGAATAATTGACGCCGCCGCCGGTCATCGCCCTGACGGCCTTGACCGGGTCGGCGTTGCTGGCGTTGAGCGTGTCGGTCGCGCCCATCGTCCGGGCGAGCTCGAGCTTGGAAGCGACCGTGTCGATGGCGATGATGCGCTCGGCCCCAGCCAATGCCGCGCCATTGACCGCCGATAACCCGACCCCGCCGCAGCCGATCACCGCAACCGTCGAGCCGGGCTCGACCTTGGCCGCGTTGAACACCGCACCCACCCCGGTCATCACCCCGCAGCCGACCAATGCGGCGCGGTCGAGCGGGATGTCGGGGTCGATCTTCACGATGGCGTTCTCGTGCACCAGCATCTGCTCGGCGAAGGACGACAGGTTGAGGAACTGGTTCATCAGTTCGCCGCCCTTCCACGACAGGCGGCGCGAAACGCCGGGCGGCAGTTTGACCTCGGTATTCTCGCACAGATTGGGGTGGCCGGTGACGCATTGCGAACAGGTGCCGCAGAACACCGAGAGGCAGGTGATGACGTGGTCGCCGGGCTTGACATAAGTCACCGCGTCGCCGACCGCCTCGACGATGCCGGCCGATTCGTGGCCGAGCACGCATGGCGTCGGATGCGGATAGAGGCCCTCGATAAAATGCAGATCGCTGTGGCACAGCCCGGCAAAGGCGGTGCGGATCAAGACATCGCGGCTGCCGGGCTTGGCGAGCGCCACCTCCTCGATCGTCAGCAGCTGGTTCGCGGCGTGAAGAACGGCGGCTTTCATCGGCTGTCTCCTCGAGTATCGCCCCGAAACAAAGCTTTTTTTAACGCAGAGGACGCGAAGGACCCGCAGAGGGCGCTAAGAGTAAATTCCGAATCGCGACCTTCGCGCGTCCTCCCCGCCCTTAGCGTTGAGCCTGGTTTTCCTAAGTCATGAAGTTGAGGCGCAGGCCGGGTTCGGGCCAGTCCATCTGCGCCAGCTGTCCGGCGCCGGAGAGGGTGATAAAGGCAGTCTTCATGTCGCTGCCGCCAAAACAGATGTTGGTCGGGTAGACGTCCGGCATCTTGACCTGGCGCACGACCCGCCCGTCGGGGGCGATGACGGTGATGTGGCCGGTGATCAGGGTGGCGACGCAGATGTTGCCCGAGGCTTCGACGGCGAGGCTGTCGAAGCGCTGAAAGCCCGGCAACCCACAGACCAGCCGGCCGCCATAAGGTGCGGGGAACGGCTCGGTGCGCAGCACCCCCGGCGAAACGATGTCGAAGGCGAACAGCCGAGAACTCTCGGTGTCGGCGACGTAGACGGTCTTTTCGTCGGGCGACAGGCCGACCCCGTTCGGGCTCAGCATCGGATGCGCCAGCTCGACGATCTTCGAGCCGTCCGGCAGCGCGTAATAGAGGCCGCCGTGATCGCGGTGGTGCGCATATCTTTTGCCGAGATCGGTGAAGTAAAACCCGCCCTGGCGGTCGAAGACGATGTCGTTCGGCGCCGACAATTTGTGTCCATCGCACTGACTGTAGAGAACCTTCGTGTCGCCGGTGCGGGGATCGATGCGTTGGACGTAGCCGCCCTGATAATCGGGCGCCGGTCCGGTCGCGAGAAAACTTCCGGGCGGATAGGTGCCGCCGCCATTGTTACAGACGTAGAGCGCGCCGTCGGGGCCGGTGGCAACGCCGTTAGGTCCGCCCCCGGCGCTGCCAACTGGTGATTTAGCGCCACCGGGGGCGATGCGGGTAACCGTGCGGCCGGCGATCTCGCCGAGGATGACCGAGCCGTCCCCCATCGCCACCGGGCCTTCGGGAAACCGCAACCCGTCGGCGATCACGCGTATCTCGGCCATGTCTGTTCCTCCCCTACCTCGATCCGGCAGCCCCTGCCTCGATCCGGCGGATTGTGTCGCCGGCCGTCGCTCGGCGTCAAGGCAACCGAGCTTTAAGCGTTGACAGCGCCGCCCGCACACATTTATCTGCGGCCGGGCGATGGGGTTCGCCCTGTAACCGCCCCGATGGCTGATGACCCCTGACGTGATCTCCTACGGATCGGGAGGGGTCGGTGGCGGTACTCGTGCATTTCTCTGACCATAAGCCGGGCGGCAGCGCCCGATGAGTCGGCGCGACATTCTGCTGCAGATTGCGCAGGTGCTATCGGTCCTAGCTTTCGCGCCGCTGCTGCAGGGCGCCATCGTGCAATTCGAGGAGCGGGTGCAGCGGGCGCAGGGTCCGGGCCTGCTCCAGCCCTACCGCGATCTGTGGAAGCTGTTTCATAAGCAGCTGGTGGTGCCACAGACCGCATCGTGGATCTATTGGGCGGCGCCGGTCACAGCCTTCACCGCGATGCTGACGGTGCCGATCCTGATCCCGGTGCTGACCGATTTTCCGCTGCCCTTGTCCAATATGGGCGACATTCTGGGCGGCGGTCTGATCCTGACCCTGGGCTCGTTCATTGTCCTGCTCGCCGGGCTCGACAGTGGCAGCGCCTATGGCGGCATCGGCTCGAGCCGTGCCGTCATGGTGGCGATCCTGGCCGAGCCGACCCTCATTCTGGTGTTTGTCGGCATCAGCCTGCTGGCCAAATCGATGCTGCCCTTTGTCGTCAACCACCTGCTGGTCGGCAGCCCGGCCGTCTATTGGAGCCCGGCGCACCTGTTCCTGGTCGCCGCCTTTTTTATCCTGCTGTTGGTCGAGACCGACCGGCTGCCGATCCATTCCAGCACGCATATCGAAGTCTACATGATCGAGGAGGCCCGGATCCTCGAATATTCGGGGCCGCTGCTGGCGCTCCTCAAATGGGCGTCGATGATGAAGCAGTTCATCCTCTACACGATCTTCTGCAATGTGCTGGTATTGCCGTGGGGGTTGTCGCAGCGCGGCAGCGCGCTCGGCGCCGCGGCGTCGCTCGCTGCGGTTCTGACCAAGTTTCTGCTGGTGGCGCTGGCCGTGGTCGCGGTCGAGACTGCGCAATCGCGACTGCGCTTCTACCGTTATCAGGAGCCACTTGCCGCCTCGTTTCTGCTGGCCGTGCTGGCGATCATCGGGACCCAGCTCTAGCCATGCTGCCGACCGGGCTCGATCCGCTCGCCTCCTCCTTGGTCAGCCTGATGGCGATCGCGAGCCTCTTGCTGGCCTTTGTCATGCTGGGCTCGCGCTGGCTCGACAATTATCTTTACGCCTTTGCCGCGCAGTCCTGGGCGATGGCCGGTCTCGGGGTCGCGGTCGGCTGGTTTGCGCATTCCCCCGAGCTCTACCTGGTCGCAGCGTTGAGCGCCTTGTTCCGCGGGCTGGTGCTGCCCTACCTGCTGTGGCGGATGATCCGGCGCCTCGAGGTCGCGCGCGAGCTGCACGAGAGTGTGCGCCCGGCCTCGGCCTTGGTCATCGGCGCGCTCGGCGTCATCTTTGCGCTCGCCGTATCGTCGCGGATCGCCCGCCCGCTCGGCCTCGGCGGCACCGTTGCCGTCCTGGCGCTGACGGTCATGCTGGCGACGATGCTGATCGGCTTTCTGATGCTCGCCATCCGGCGTGAGGCGATCAGCCAGATCATCGGCCTCTTGGTGCTCGAAAACGGCATCCGGCTCGGTGCGCAGATCCTGATCCCCGGCATGCCGCTGCTGATCGAGCTGATGATCCTGGCCGACGTGCTCGCCGCGGTGGCCTGCCTCGCGGTCCTGGTGCGCTATCTGTTGAGCCAGTTCGGCAACGCCAGCACCGCGCAGCTGCGGCGGCTGGTGGGCTAGCCGTGACCGGCGCGCTGCTTCTGTTGCTGGTCATAGCACCAGCGCTGGCCGTCCTCGGCTGCCTGGTGGCGCGACCGGGTCAAGCGGCGACGCTGAACCTTGCCGCCGGCGTCGTCGTATTCGCCGCCGCCGTGCCGCTGACGATGCTGAGCCGCGGCGGCCCTTATCGCTATTGGGGAGGCTACATCGTTTTCGACGCCATCGGCGCCTGGGTGGTGCTGTGCGCCGCGAGCGTCTATCTGCTGTCGTCGATCTATGCCGTCGGTTATATGCGTCTGCTCGGTGAGGACCAGCGGCTGCCGTCCTTCTACGCGCTTTATGCCGGGTTCGCGCTGGCGATCCTCATAAGCCCGCTGATGAACAATGCCGCGCTCTATTGGATCGCGATCGAGCTGACGACCCTGGTCAGCACGTTTCTGGTCGCTTTCGAGCGCGCGCCCGAAAGCATCGAAGCCGCCTGGAAATACATTGTCATCGTGTCGACCGGGATCAGCCTGGCATTGCTCGGCACCGTGCTGTTTTATTGGAACGCCAGCTTCGTGCTCGGACCGACCTACAATATGACCTGGGATGCGCTGCACCATGCCGCGCCGAGCATGAACCCGACCCTGACCGTGCTGGCGTTTCTGTTGGTGCTGGTCGGCTACGGCACCAAGGTCGGCCTGGCGCCGATGCACACTTGGCTGCCCGATGCGCACAGCGAGAGCCCTGCGCCGGTTTCGGCGATGCTGTCGGGGGCATTGCTCAACGCGGCGATGCTCGGCATCGTGCGCTATCTGGCGATCGCCGAGAGGGCGCCCTCGGGGGCGCTGCCGCGGCTGGCCCTGGTCGCGCTCGGCGCGCTGTCCTTGCTGGTCGCGGCATTGTTCATCGTGCGCCAGCGCGGCATCAAGCGGCTGATGGCCTATTCGAGCGTCGAGCATATGGGCGTCATGGCGCTCGGTTTCGGCTTTGGCGGCCCGTTCGGCGTCGCCGGGGCGCTCTATCACATGCTCAACCACTCCTTGAACAAATCGCTGATGTTCTTTGGCGCCGGCAATATGATGCGCACTTACGGCACCAAGGAGATCGGCCAAATCCGTGCGGTCGCGCGCCGCTTTCCGGTGCAGGCGGCATTGTGGCTGGCCGGCGCCGTGGCAATCACCGGGGCGCCGCCGTTCGGGCTGTTTCTCAGCGAGCTCGTGGTGCTGCGCGCCGGGTTTCAGCGCTCCTTCGCTTGGGCGGCCGGTCTGATGGCGGGGCTGCTGATCGTCATCTTCATCGGCTTTCTCGATCATTTCCGGGCGATGTATTTCGCGCCGCAGGATGACGAGGTTGGTGCTGCCGAGCTCAGATCGCCGGGCGCCTGGTGCATCGCGCCGATGTGGCTGGCGCTTGCCCCGCTCGTCGTCTTCGGGCTGTGGTGGCCGCAGCCCTTGTGGGATTTCTTCGCGCACACTGCCCGGCTGCTGTCGAGCGCGCCATGATCGGCGCCGGCGAAATGGCGCTGTTGCGCCCGCAGGAGCTGCCCGATGCCTGCGCCGGGGCACTGGCCGAAGGCTGGCGAATGCAGCTGGCCTATGCCTGGTGGCCCGACCCGAAATCGCTCGAGCTACGCTACCTCCTCAGTCGGGCGGCGCTGCACGCCTTTGCCGTCTGGCGCTGCCGGCCCGTCGGCCCGGTGCCGAGCCTCGCGCCGATCTGCCCTCTGCTCGGCTGGTACGAGCGCGAGATCGCCGATTTGTTCGGCGTCGAATTTGTCGGCCATCCCGAGCCCCACCGGCTGGTGCTGCGCGAGGGCGCGCAACCGGTGCTGCCGCCGTTCGACCCGGACTATCCGCCCGACCTCGCGGTGCCGGTCGACCAAACCCGGCGCTTCATTCCGGAGATCGCCGGCGCCGTCGCCGACGTGCAGGAATTGCCGTTCGGCCCGATCCGCGCCGATGTCACCGAGTCGGCGGAGTTCCTGTTCTACTACATCGGCGAGGCGATCCTGCATTATCAGCCGCGCCTGTTCTTCAAACATCGCGGCATGGAAAAGCGGTTCGAAGGGCTGCTGCCGGGGACGGCCGTGGTGCTGGCCGAGCGCGTCTCCGGGGTCGGCAGCCTGGCCCATGCGCTCGCCTATTGCCAGGCCGTCGAGGCCGCTTCCGGCTGCACCGTGCCGCCGCGCGCCCAATCCTTGCGGGTGCTGCTGGCCGAGCTGGAGCGGCTCTACAACCACCTGCACTACCTCGGCCATCTGGCGCACACGACGACCCTCAAGGTCGGCGAGGCCGAGGGCAAGCTCATCGAGGAGCGGACGAAGCAGTTGAACGCGCGCCTGACCGGAAGCCGGTTGCTGCGCAGCATGCTGATCCCGGGCGGGCTGCGCCGCGATCTCGCCCCGCAAGGCTGGCTCGGCGACGCGCTCGACCTGCTGCGCCCGCAGATCGAGGCCTATTGCCGCCGTCTCGCCGGCACCGACAGCCATCTCGACCGGCTGATCACCACCGGCGTCCTCGACCGCGAGACCGCGTTCGACCAGGGTGCGACCGGCCCGATCGAGCGCGCCTCCGGCCTCGATCGCGATCTGCGCCGCGACCACCCCTATGCCGCCTATGGCGCGGTCGAGGTCGCGGTTCCGGTGCGCGAGGCCGGCGACGCCCATGCCCGCTTTGAGGTGCGCATCGCCGAGATCTTCGTCAGCCTCGATCTGATCCGCCAGGTGCTGCAGCGGCTGCCCGACGGGCCGGTGCGCCGCGAATGCCTGCCGCAGCCGGGCGCCGAAGGGCTCGGCTGGAGCGAGTCACCGCGCGGCGCCTTGTTTTACGCCGTCCATCTCGATGGCGCGGCCCGGCTGGCGCGGGTCAAGATCAAATCCCCATCCTTCTCAAACTGGCGGGTGTTCCCATCGACCGTGCATGGGACCAACATGATGGATTATGCCATCAACGAGGCGAGCTTTGGCCTGACCATCGCCGGCTGCGATCGCTAGGAGTAGCCGATGCGGTTGTGGACCTTGTTCGGATTGCGTGCCGGAATGGCGACGACGACCTGGCCCTCGGGCGAGGGCAGCGATGGCCAGGAGGGGGTCCTCGGCATGCCGCGCTACCGGCCGGAGCTGTGCCGCGAGGGCTGCGCGCAATGCGCCGACATCTGCCCGACCCGGGCCATCACCATCGGCGACGACGCCGGCGCGGGCCTGCCGCTCGAAATCGACTACGGCCGCTGCGTCGTCTGCCAATTGTGCACCGAGGCGTGCCCGACCGGGGCCTTGACGCCATCGGCGGATTGGGCCTTCGGGGTGCGCCGGCGCGAGGACCTGGTGTGGCAGCGCGAGGCCGCGGCGCCAGAGCCCGATGCCGGCATATCCGGCGCGTTCCGCCGCAGCCTGCACATCCGGCACGTCGATGCCGGCTCGTGCAACGGTTGCGAATCCGAGCTGCAGGCGCTGAACAACCCCTTCTACAATCTGCACCGCCTCGGCATATTTTTCACCGCCTCGCCGCGCTTTGCCGATCTGTTGCTGGTGACCGGCCCGGTCACCCATGCGATGGCAGCGCCGCTGCGCGCCGCCTGGGAGGCGATGCCCGAGCCGCGCTGGGTCATGGCGACCGGAACCTGCGCGGTATCGGGCGGCGTTGCCGGCGGCGGCTATGCCAGCGGCCACGGCCTCGACGGGGTGGTCCCGGTCGATCTCTACCTTCCCGGTTGCCCGCCCAACCCGGCGGCGATGATCGAGGCCTTGCTGATGTTTCTGGGACGCATGCCGCAGCGTGTCGTCGGAGGCCGGTTTGGCGAATGAGCTGTTGGCTGCGGCGCTGATGTTGTGGCTTGCCGGCGGTGCCGCGGCGCTGACCGGCCGCGTGCTCGCCGCCGCGCGTGCGTTGTTGGTGCTGGGGGCGCTCGCCGGCGTCGCCGCGGCGCTCACGGCCCTGCCCGGCGGGACTGAGGCGGCGGCCTTGCCGACGCGATTGGCCGGGGAGGCGGTGACCTTCCGCCTGCGCCCGGAAGCGGCATGGCTGATGGGTTTCGGACTGGTCCCGGCGGCGTTCGCCTGCGCGCTCGGCAGCCCGGCGACCGCGGGCCGAGGCCTATGGCTGTTCGGTGCCGCCTCGAGCCTGATCGGCGCGCTCGGCGTCTTCGTCCTCGACAACGGCGCCGGCCTGCTGATCGCCTGGGCGGTCATGAGCTTCGGTGGCGCTGCAATGCTGCTCGCCGAGCGACCGCCGTCGGCGGCCGGGCGTTCGGTTCTGTTCATGCTGGCCTTGCTCGAAGTCGGCGCGGTGGCGGTGCTGATTGCCATCGTGCTCCTCGCCGGGCCGGCCGGGAGCCTGTCGTTCGCGCTTTTCCCAAGGGCCGCGGCGGCGCTCTCTGGCCCAGCGCAGATCGCCGTCGGCGTCCTCTTGGTGATCGGCTTCGGGGCAAAGCTCGGCTTGTTGCCGTTTTACGAATGGTTCCCCCGGGCTTACGGCGCCGGTAGCGGCGCCACCGGGGTGCTCCTTTCCGGGGTCGTTTTGAACGCGGCCTTTTTCGGCCTCGGCCGCGGTCTGCTCGATTGGATCCCCGGCGCTGAGGGGATCGCCGCCGGCGGGCTCGGCGAGGTCGTCGTCGTAGCGGGCGTGCTGAGCGCGGTGCTGAGCGCGCTCTACGCCTTCCAGCAGCAGGACTGGCGGGCGTTGCTGAGCCTCTCTTCGGCCGAGAACGCGGCGATCGCGGTCACCGCCCTCGGCGCGGCCTTGATGTTTCGGGGCGACGGGCTGCCCGAATTGGCGAGCCTCGCCTGGGTGGTGGCGCTGCTCCACCTCGCCGGTCATGCGCTGGCCAAAGGCGCTTTGTTGCTGGCGGCCGACGGCGTGTCGGGCGCGACCGGCAGCTATGCGATCGTCCAGAGCGGCCTGTTGCGGCGCGCCTCGCCGTTCTTCGGCATCGGCACGCTGTTCGCGGCGATGAGCCTCGCGGCGATGCCGCCGCAGGCCGGCTTTGTCAGCGAGTGGTACGTCTTTCAGACCGTCTTTCAGGGCTTTCATCTGGCCGCCATGGGCAGCCGCCTGGTGCTGGCGCTGGCCGGCGCGGGCCTGGCTTTGACCGTCGCCGTGGCGCTCGCCACCTTTGTCAAGCTGATCGGCATCGGCCTTCTGGGGCGTAGTGCAGCGCCATCGGGACGGCTGCCGGCGGGGATTGCCGCCGCGGTCGGAGTGCTGGGGCTCGGCGTCCTGGCGCTCGCGATCGGGATGCCCTGGTGGCTGCCGGCGCTTGATCTTGCGGTATCGCAACGGTTTGCCACCGAGGCGGTGCGCGCGATGCATGTCGGCCCGATCCTCGTTCCGGCTACCGGGCAGCCGATCCGGCTCGCCGGGACTTTCGCCTTCATCTCGCCGAGCCTGTTGGTCATCGTCATGCCGCTGCTGGCGATCCTGCCGCTGGCGCTGCTGTCGACCGGGCGGCGCCTGCCGGTTCGCCGGGCCCCGGTGTGGTATGGCGGTCGCGACCACGATCCGGGGCGCGTGTCGACAACCGCGCTGAGCTTCGCCAATGCGCTGCGCACCTTTTACAGCTTCGTCTACCGACCTCGCGAAGAAACCGCCCGCGAAATCAGCGGGCGCAGCTACTTCGTCAGACGACTGACCTTCACCCACCAGGTGGCGCCGTTGTTCGGACCCTACCTGTTTCAGCCGGCGACGCGGATCGTGCGTTTCCTCGCCGATCGCCTGGCAATTTTCCAGTCCGGCAATCTCAATTTCTACCTGGCGACGATCGGCATTCTGCTGGTGATTATTCTGGCGATCATCGCCTAAACGATCGTCGCCGGCGCCGCTCGAAAGATTGACAGCTTGCAGCCTCGGCGCGATCATTCCGTTCGGATTGAGCTCTCGATCGGCGACGGGGTTGATTGCGGGATTTTGGCGGCTGGAACCCGCCGCATCGGCGCGCCGCCTGGCGCAGTCTCCCCCGGCAAGCAATTTGGCTCGACCCGACCTGATGCGCGTGCCGTGGGGGGCTAGCGCCGCGTGGTGCGACGCCGGACAGATCAAATGGTAACGGAGAGGATAGGAGATCGCGATGCCGTTCGATGGTACGTATTTCCCGGCGCCGACACCATATGACACCGGGCTCTTCCCGATCTGGAGCCGTCACGGTTGCCGGCTGTGGTTCGAAGCCCGGTTGCGCCGCAGCAGGAATACCGGGCCGAGCGCCTTGCGCGCACCCTCTCCGAGCGACCGCGACCTTGCCGTCGCCGAGCTGCTTCGCGATGCGAAAGAGCTGATCGCCGACCCGAAGAATTGGACGCGGCGCACCTATCGCTCGTTCGGCGGCCAGCGTTGCGCGGTGGGCGCTCTGCGCGCCGCCGCCAAGCGGCTCGATGATCCCAGTCTCGGCTGGTCGGCGCATGCGTTGCTGATCAATGTCGCCCGCTCGCGCGGCTTTACCAACGTCGAGACAATGAACGATCGTTCGCCGCAAGCTGCGGTCCTGTCGGCCTTCGATCAGGCGATTGCGATGGCCGAGCGCGGCGCTCCGGCCCGGTAGTGCTCAAGCGAATCCGATAGCACAATTCCGCACCGATGGGTCATGCCCGGCCTTGTGCCGGGTATCCACGGAAACCGGCAAACTTTGTGCCGCAACTCGTGGATGGCCGGGACAAGCCCGGCCATGACGGCTTGAGTGAATCTTGTGTCTGAACCCGAGCGCTAACAGCAAGTTCGCTAGCGGCGAGTTGGGGCTTCGGATCGCGGCGGTTTTCCCTCGCGGGCGATCCCCCTGCGCCGGCTTTTCCTATTGTAGCGCGCCAGTCCACGCCCGGAGGCCACAGGTGACGCCCGAGGAGAAGATCCGCGACCGCGAGCCGCGCCCGTTCACCGGGGCCGAATATATCGACAGCCTGCGCGACGGCCGCGAGGTCTATATCGACGGCGAGCGGGTCAAGGACGTCGCCAGCCATCCGGCCTTCAGGAATTCGGTGCGTTCCCTGGCGCGGCTTTACGATGCGCTGCATGACCCGAAGACCAAGGCGGTGCTGACCTCACCGACCGACACCGGCTCGGGCGGCTTCACCCATAAATATTTCCGCGTCGCCCGCTCGCGCGAGGAATTGACCGCCCAGCAGCGCGCCATCGCCGAATGGTCGCGGCTCAGCTACGGCTGGATGGGGCGAACCCCGGACTACAAAGCCTCCCTGATGAACACGCTCGGTGCCAATGCCGAGTATTACGGGGAGTTCGCCGCCAATGCGCGGGCCTGGTACCGCCGCGCGCAGGAAAACGTGCTGTTCATGAACCATGCGATCGTCAACCCGCCGGTCGACCGCGGCCGGCCGACCAGCGAGGTCAAGGACGTCTATGTCACGATCCAGCGCGAGAGCGATGCCGGCGTCGTCGTCTCGGGCGCCAAGGTGGTGGCGACCGCGGCGGCGATCACCCACTACAATTTCCTCGGCCAGAATGCGGCGACCGCGACTTCGGACCCCGATCTGGCGATCATGTTCATCCTGCCGATGGACGCGCCGGGGGTGAAGCTCGTCTGCCGCAATTCCTACGAGTTGATCGCCGCCAAGCTCGGCTCGCCGTTCGACTATCCGCTGTCCTCCCGCTTCGACGAGAACGACGCGATCTTTATCCTCGACAACGTCTTGATCCCTTGGGAGAACATTCTTGTCCACCGCGACCCGGAAAAGATCCTGAGCTTCTACCCGCGCTCGGGGTTTCTGAACGGCTTCTGCTTTCAGGGCTGCACACGGTTCGCGGTCAAGCTCGATTTCATCTGCGGGTTGGTGGCGCGGGCTCTGCACGCGACCGGCGGCGACGAGTTCCGCGGCAACCAGGCGATGCTCGGCGAGATCGTCTCCTGGCGCAATCTGTTCTGGTCGTTGTCCGACTGCATGGCGGCCAACCCGCAGCCCTGGGTCGGCGACGCGCTCCTGCCGAATTTGCAGGCCGGGCTGTCCTATCGCGTCTTCGCCCCGGACGCCTATTCAAAGATCAAGGAGATCATCGAGAAGATCGTCGCCTCGGCCCTGATCTATCTGCCATCCTCGGTCAAGGACTTTGGGAACCCGGCGATCGACCCGTATCTGAAACGCTACGTGCGCGGCTCGAACGGCATCGACTACAAGGAGCGGATCAAGGTGATGAAGCTCCTATGGGATGCGATCGGCACCGAGTTCGGCGGCCGCCACGAGCTCTACGAACGCAACTATGCCGGCAACCACGAAGACATCCGCATCCAGGCGCTGTCCGGCGCGCGCCGCGACGGCGCGATGGAGCGGATGACCGCGCTCGTCGACCGCTGCATGGCCGAATACGACGAACACGGCTGGACCGGCGACACCTGGCTCAACCCGGAGGATTGAGCGGCGAGCAGCACCTCGCCGCCGGCGCCGCGATCGCCGCACCTGCAGCATAGCGCCGTAGGTTCAGCCGAAGAACTTGGCGGCGAGCAATACGCCCGTGGCGATGACGATCATGCTGCCGAGCCGGATCGTCAGGTCGCGGCGCAGGATTTCGAGCTTCGCGTCGATTTCTTTGCGAAGCGCCTCGAACTCGGCGTGGAGCCTGTCGCTATCCGCCTTGGTCGCATCGCGCAGCGCGTTCAGATCCGCCTTGGTCGCCTCGCGCAGTGCGTTCAGATCCGCCTTGGTCGAGAGCAGCGAGAAATCGGCTTCGCGCGCGTCGCGCAGCACCGTCGTGACCGCCTCGGCCTGCGGCTCGGTGAAGCCGGCCTCTTTCAGGCGCTTGGAGATCTGCAACGTGTCGAGCGCGGGAGCCATGGCGGCTCACACTCTGGGGCCGCGCGGCGCAGCCGGCAAGACGCTCCGCAGCCACCGCGCGCCGATGCGTCGCGTCAGCCGCTGGTGTGCTTGCGGATGAAGGTTTTCATGCGGTCGAGCGCGCGGGCGGCGTAGGGGGCGTCGGGCTTGCCGGTCATAAAGCCGTGATTGGCGCCTTCATAGAGCTGCAGCTCGACCTCGCCGCCGGCCTTCTGATAATCGGCGACGAATTTGCGCATCAATTCGACCGGGACCCATTCGTCCTTGTCGCCGCCAAAGACCAGCGCCGGCGGCAAGTGGACCGGCTCGCCGCGGTCGAGCATGCGCGGCGGGTTGCCTTCCGCCATCGCCGCCGCATCGCCCCAGAAATTGTGGTGGTTGTCGAGGAGCTCGGCGTTGCCGGCTTTCTTGGCCAGCTCGTAGCGTAAGAGCGGGTCGAGCACGCCCCAGCCCGAGATGACAAAGGCGAGCCGGGCATCGACCGCCGGCGCGTCGGCCAGCCACAAGGCGCTATAGCGCGGGTCGTCGGGCCGCATCGCCGCCAGCAATACCTGGTGGCCGCCGCTCGAGGTGCCGAAGCTGCCGACCCAATCGGCGCGGCTGCGATATTCCTTGGCATTGGCCTTGAGCCAGCGGGCGCCGAGGTTGATGTCGGCGAGCGAGGCCGGGTACGGCGCCTCGGGCGGCATGCGGAAATCGAGCGACGCAACGAGGATGCCGCTCTCGGCCAGGGCCCTGGCGATGAAATCGTTGTCGGTGCGGTCCTTGTTGACCCAGGCGCCGCCATGCACCTGCACCACTGCCGGGAACGGCCCGGCGCCGCTCGGCCTGTACAGCCGGGCCAGCATCGGGCGGCCGCCCTGGCGCTGGTATTCGACGTCTTCGACCCGGACCTCGTGGCGGGCGTCGGCGGCGGTCATCGACATTGGCGGGTTCCTCGCAAGCTGGGGGTTGGTGCAATATACCAGCCCTTGACCACCGCGCCAGCCACGGGCTCACCGGCAGTCGCGCGTAACAGGCGGGGCTCAGCGCATCGTCGGCATCACGTATTCGGCGCCGGCGCGGATGCCGGTCGGCCAGCGCGCGGTCGTCGTCTTGAGGCGCGTGTAAAACCGCACGCCCTCGGGGCCGTACACAGCCATGTCGCCGAACAGCGAGCGCTTCCAGCCGCCAAAGCTGTGAAACGCCATCGGCACCGGGATCGGCACGTTGATGCCGATCATGCCGATCTGCACGCGGCTGGCGAATTCGCGCGCGGCGTCGCCGTCGCGGGTGAAGATCGCCGCACCATTGCCGTATTCGTGCTCGCTCACGAGCCTTGTGGCGGTGTCGAAATCGGGGCTGCGTACGACCGACAGCACCGGCCCGAAGATCTCCTCCTTGTAGATGCGCATCTCGGGCTTCACGTCGTCGAACACGCAGCCGCCGACAAAAAAGCCGTTCTCATAGCCCTGCAATTTGAGGCCGCGGCCGTCGACCGCGAGCTTGGCGCCCTCCTTGACGCCGAGATCGATATAGGAGCTCACCCGGTCGAGGTGCTGGCGGGTGACGAGCGGCCCCATCTCGGCTTCGGGATCGGTGCCGGGGCCAATTTTGAGCGCGCGCACCCGCGGCACCAGCTTGTCCATCAGCTTGTCGCCGATCCCGCCGACCGCGACCGCGACCGACACCGCCATGCAGCGCTCGCCGGCCGCGCCATAGGCCGCACCCATCAGCGCGTCGGTCGCCTGATCGAGGTCGGCGTCGGGCATCACCACCATGTGGTTCTTGGCGCCGCCCAAAGCCTGCACCCGCTTGCCGGCGGCAGCGGCGGTCCCATAGATGTGTTCGGCGATCGCGGTCGAGCCGACAAAGCTGACGGCGGCGATCCCCGGATGCTCGAGGATCGCGTCGACCGCCTCCTTGTCGCCGTTAACGACGTTGAAGACGCCGGGCGGCAGCCCGGCCTCGGTCAACAGCTCGGCGATGCGCAGGCCGGCCGAGGGGTCGCGCTCCGACGGCTTCAAGATAAAGCTGTTGCCGCAAGCGAGCGCCATCGGAAACATCCACATCGGCACCATCGCCGGAAAGTTGAAGGGCGTGATGCCCGCGCACACCCCCAAGGGCTGGCGCACCGACCAGCTGTCGATGCCGCGGCCAACCTGCTCGGTAAACTCGCCCTTTAAGAGATGCGGGATGCCGCAGGCGAACTCGACGACCTCGACGCCGCGGTCGATCTCGCCCTGGGCGTCGGAGAAAATCTTGCCGTGCTCTTCCGAAATCGCGCGGGCCAGCGCGTCGCGATCGCGGTGCAGCAATTCGAGGAACTTGAACAGGATTCGCGCGCGGCTGAGCGGCGTTGTCGCGGCCCAGCCCGGAAATGCGGCCGTCGCGGCCTGCACAGCCCGGTCGACCTCGGCGGCGCTGGCGAAGGCGACCCGGCGGATCTTTTCGCCGGTGGCCGGGTTGTAGACGTCGCCCCAGCGGCCGCTCGACCCGTCGACCGGCTTGCCGCCGACGTAATGGTGGATGTCGCTCATCAGGATGCACCCGCGCGCTGATTTCCCGGATGCGCCATCATAGGCCAGGCACCGGGGCGGCGGCAGCGGATTTTTGTCCGGCCTTTCCCTTCCAGGCGTCACATGCCGGCCGTCACATCCCGTGCAACGCGTTGTAGGCGGAGAACACGGTCCAGACGACCATCAGAGTTACCCCGCTCCAATAGAACCATGGATACATCGCAGATCTCTGCCCCCGCGCCGAAGATGTATGGACCCCGGTCCCATCCTCGACATGATTTCGGTCATAGGCGGCGCCGGGGGATCTCCTCCCCGCTGCCGGCGGCGGTATCTCTGGGCGCAGAACTTGATCACAATGCGGTCGGGCGAAGGCAGAATGCGGTCAGCCGAAGGCGAAGTCGTGGAATTGGCGGTCGAGCGGCTCGGCGCCGGCGGCGACGGGGTGGCGTCATGGCGGGGCGAGCCGGTCTTCGTGCCGTTCACAGTACCGGGCGACCGGGTGCGTACCCATCTCGGGCGGCGCCGCGGCGCCGGATACGAAGGCCGGGTGATCGAGCTTATCGCCCCCGGCAGTGGGCGCGTCCCGCCACCCTGTCGCCATTTCGGGCATTGCGGCGGATGCGCCCTGCAACATCTCGATCGCGATCTCTACCGCAGGACAAAGCTCGCCGGCCTCACCAACGCGCTCGATCGCGTGGGCATTGACAGCGGCGCCATCGAGGAGCTGCGGGTGGTGGCGCCGGCCCGGCGCCGGGCGCGTCTGGGTCTCCTCCGGCCGCGTGACCCCAGACAGCCTGCTCGCGTCGGGTATCGCCTGCGGTTCCGTCACGACCTCGTCGATCTGCGCGAATGCCTGGTGCTGGAGCCGACTTTGTTCGCGCTGGTCGGCCCGTTGCGCCGTCTCATTCCCGATCTGCTTCCGCCGGGCGGCGCGGCCGAGGCGACCCTGACCCGCACCGACAGCGGGATCGATCTGCTGTTCGAAAATGCCGCACCGCCCGGCCTCGGCGCGCTCGAAGCGCTGGCGCGGCTCGGCGAGGAATGCGATCTCGCCCGCATCGTGTGGCGGTCGCGAGCGCATCAGAATTTGGTCGTCGAGCGCCGCCCGGTGCGGGTAATGAACTCGGGGGTTGCCGTGCCGTTTCCGCCCGGCGCCTTTGTCCAGGCGAGCCAAGCCGCCGAGAGCGTTCTCGTCGAGGAAGTCGTGCGCGGCATCGGCCCCGGCCGGCCGGGGCTCGATCTCTATGCCGGGCTCGGCAGCTTCGCCTTGGCCCTCGCTCGCGGCGGGAGGGTGCACGCGGTCGAGGGCGACGCGGGCGCGGCGGCGGCCCTCGCCCGCGCGGCCGTCGGGGTGCCCGGCCTCTCAGTCGAGCGCCGCGATCTCGCCCGCGACCCGCTCTTGCCGGAGGCGCTCGCCCCCTATCGGGCCGCGGTGTTCGACCCGCCGCGCGTCGGCGCCGCACGCCAGGCGGCAGCGCTCGCCGCGGCGGCGATCGAGACCGTCGTCGCCGTCTCCTGCAACCCGGCGACATTCGCCCGCGACGCCGCCCGTCTGGTCGCCGGCGGCTTCCGCCTCGAACGGGTGGCGCCGGTCGACCAGTTCGTGTGGACCCCTCATCTCGAGCTCGTCGCGGTGTTCCGGCGTTGAGCCGCTTGTGTTCGGATCGCTGTTCTGGGCGTAAATCTGAGCGATGGGTGCGGTCGCGTTCGATACCCTGAAGCTGGCGCAGCGGCTCGAAGCGGCGGGACTACCGGGCCGCCGCCAGGCGCAGGAAATCGCCAGCGCTATCGCGGAAACGATCGGCGACGCCGTTGTGACGCGAGAATATCTCGATTTGCGGCTCGGTGAGGCAACCGCCCGGTTGGAGGCCAAGATCGCCGAGGCGCGCGCCGAAATCCTGAAATGGATGTTCGGAACCGTTGGCTTACAGACTTTCGCCATTCTCGGTGGCGTAGCCGCACTGCGGCGGCTCATCGTTCGTTAGCTCGGCCAGACAGGGCCGCGCGCCCAAACCGAGGATCGCGACGGTCGGAACGGCATAGCCCTCGGCGCAGCGAAAGGCCCCGAGATCCCGCGCGATAGCGGCCGCGATCGCCGGCAATGCCGCAGCCGGCTGCGCCTCGATCAGCGCCGCGGTGCGTGCGGTGCCACGGCGAAACCCTTCGAGCAGATCCCCGGCCGCGGCAAAGCGCCACTCGCCCGAAACCCGGTGCGCCTCGGCTTCGGCAAAGCCGGCCGCATCGAGCACCCGCAGCAGATCCGCCGGGGTGCGCAGACCGCCGCCCGATAGCGGCGTCGTTGCCGCGTGCGGGTCGCCATGCGCGCCGATCGCGTCGAACAGCAGCCGCCAGGCGATGTTTTCGGCCGGTGCGGCCCAGCTGGTGAACGCGATCCGGCCGCCGGGCCGCAATACCCGCCGGGCTTCCGTCAAGGCCCGGACCGGATCGGGGAAATGGTGAACGCCGAAATTCGAAACGGCGGCGTCGAACGAGGCACCGGCAAACGGCAGCGCCTCGGCGTCGGCTTCCACGCAACGAATTCCGGGATGCGCGGCGCGCGCCATGTCCAGCATCGCGGCGGCGAAGTCGAGGCCCACCGGCTGCGCCCGGCGCCCGGCGGCCGCCGCGCTGACCACACCTGTTCCGCAAGCGAGGTCGAGGACCCGCGCCGCGCTTTCGATCCGAGCCCCGGCTTCGATCCGGGCGGCATCGAGCAGGGCATCGACAAAGCCGACGGTCGCATGGGCGAAGGTTGCCGCGTAGTGCAGCGCCGCCTGCTGCCAGCCGGCATGCTCGAACGCGCGCACCGCCTGCGGGTCAAAGCTCATGGGCATCCGACACCCGATAAAACCAGATTTGGGCCGGGCCAACCGACGGCCCAAGCTATGCGGCGGGCGTGCCGGCGGCAAGCCGGGCTCGCCGGCTTTTCCCGGCGCTCTGACCGCTTGACGCCGCAGCCGCAGCCCGGCAGGTTCGCCGGCGAGCCATATCCGGCGTTGAGCGAATGGAGGAGTAAGCGCGTGGGCGGCGTCCGGTGCAGGTCGGGCGGCGATGTCCGGCTGTCTCGCCATTGCCGATGACCGGGCGCGGGCCCGGCATCAGCCTGCTCGAAATCCGCCAGATCGTGGTGCGGTTTGGCGGCATCGTGGCGCTCGACGGCGTCTCGTTCGATCTCGAAGAAGGCCGTATTCTCGGGCTGATCGGCCCCAATGGCGCCGGCAAGACGACCCTGTTCAATTGCCTCAGCCGCCTCTACACGCCTGGGAGCGGCGATATCCGCTTTGCCGGAACCTCGCTGCTCGGCCGGCCGGCGCACCGCATTGCGGCGCTCGGCATCTCGCGCACCTTCCAGAACCTGGCCCTGTTCCCGCAGCTCTCCGTGCTGGACAATGTGCGGGTCGGCGGTCATTCGACGAGCCGCAGCGATTTCCTCAGCGACACCCTGCATTTGCCCTGGGTGCGGCGCCGGGAGCGGGCGCTGGAGGCGAGCGCGTGGCGGCTGCTCGATCTCCTCGATCTGCGCGCGGTGGCACACGAGCTGCCCGAGGGCCTGCCGCTCGGCACCAAGAAGCGGGTCGAACTCGCCCGCGCGCTGGCCGCGAAACCGAGGCTGCTGCTGCTCGACGAGCCCGCCGGCGGCCTCAACCACGAGGCGGTCGCCGAATTGGGCGGGCTGATCCGCCGGCTGCGCGACGAGGAGCGGCTGACGGTACTGCTGGTCGAGCACCACATGAATTTGGTCATGTCGGTTTCCGACACGGTTGTGGCGCTCGATTTCGGCCGCAAGATCGCCGAAGGGACGCCCGCCGCGGTGCAGCGGGACGAGGCGGTGATCCGCGCCTATCTCGGCAACTCCGAAGCCGCCGCCTGACCGATGAGCAGCCCATGACCCGCGGCGCTCCTTTCAATGATGCTGTCAGCCCTGGGAAAACTCGTCATGGCCGCGGTCTCCGGGCACTCAGAATGTTCGCTCCCTCTCAAGCTGTCATGGCCGGATTTGTTCCGGCCATCCACCTGCCCCGGTCGGGGTCGAAGTGAGGCGTGGATCACCGGGACACGCCCGGTGAAGACGAGGAGAAAAAGAGGGGCCGGGATGAGCCCGCCGCCGCCGAGGCCTGCGCGATGATGCTGGAAGTGCGCGGGCTGTGCGCCTTTTACGGCCAGAGCCAGGCGCTGCACGACATCGGCTTCGCGATCGAGGAGGGCGGGATCGTCACCCTGCTCGGCGCCAACGGCGCCGGCAAGACGACCACCCTGCGGGCGCTGTGCGGGATGGTGCGGATCAGCGGCGAGATCGCCTTTGACGGCAAGCCGATCGCCGGGCGCGCCACCGAGACCATCGCCCGGCTGGGGATCGCCCATGTGCCGGAGGGACGCGGCACCTTCACCCGCATGACCGTCGAGGAGAATTTACAATTGGGCGCGATGGCGCGGCGCGACCGCGCCGGGATCGCCGCTGATATCGAGGAGGTCTATGGCGAATTCCCTCGGCTCAAGGAACGGCGGCGCCAACAGGCCGGGACCTTGAGCGGCGGCGAGCAGCAGATGCTGGCGGTCGGGCGGGCATTGATGCTGCGGCCGCGCCTGCTGCTGCTCGATGAGCCGTCCTTTGGGCTCGCCCCGCTGATCGTCGCCGAGCTGTTCGGCATTCTGCGGCGGCTCAACCAGCGGCGCCGGGTGGCGATGCTGATCGTCGAGCAGAACGCGGCGCTCGCGCTCGACCTTGCCGAGGAGGCTTATCTGCTCGAAACCGGGCGCATCGTCATGGCCGGCGCGGCCCGCGAAATCGCCAAGGACGAGGCGGTGCGCCGCTCGTATCTGGGGTATTAAAAGCAGCGATGGAGCAGCTGCTGCAGCAAGTGCTGGCCGGCCTCGCCACCGGAGCCATCTATGCGGCGATGGCGCTCGCCGTGGTGATGATCTACCAGGCGATCGACCATCTCAATTTCGCCCAGGGCGAGATGGCGACGTTCTCGACCTTTTTCGCCTGGCAGATGATCCAGTGGGGCTGGCCCTACTGGGCGGCGTTCGCGATCACCGTGGCGGCGTCGTTTTTGGGCGGCGTCGCGATCGAGCGCATCCTGTTCCGGCCGATCCGCAACGCGCCGATCCTGAGCCAATTGGTGGCGTTCATCGCGCTGTTCAGCATCCTCAACAGCGCCGACGGCGAAATCTGGGATTTCAACATCAAGACTTTCCCGAGCCCGTTCGGCAGCCGGCCGCTGTTCGGCAGCAGCTTGATCAGCACCCATCAAGCCGGCATGATCGCGGTCACCCTGGTGATGCTGGCGTTGCTCTATCTGTTCTTCCGCGGCTCGCGGCTGGGGCTGGCGATGCGCGCGGCGGCGGCCAACCCGCAATCGGCCCGCCTCGTCGGCATCCGCGTCGGCTGGATGGTGGCGCTCGGCTGGGGCATGTCGACGGCGATCGGCGCGGTCGCCGGGATGCTGATCGCACCCGTCGTCTTTCTCGAGCCCAACATGATGCTGGGGGTATTGCTCTACGGCTTTGCCGGTGCGGTGCTGGGCGGGCTGTCGAGCCCCGGTGGAGCGGTCATCGGCGGCTTTGCCGTCGGCGTCGTCGAGAACCTCGCCGGCACTTTCATCCCCTATGTCGGGCACGAGCTGAAACTGACGATCGCGCTCGTGCTGATCGTCGCCGTGCTGATGGTGCGGCCGGCGGGGCTGTTCGGCCGGGTCACGGTGAGCCGGGTATGACCGTGCCCGAGCCCGAAACGATCGCCCTAGAGGGTCGACCCCGGCCCGCGGTCGCGACCTCGGCCGGCGCTTCGATCCTGCGCCCAGGGGCGCGCCAATTGGCCATCGGCGCCACCCTGATCGTGGCGCTGGCGGCCCCGCTGGTGACGCAGAACTTCATCACCTTCCAGCTGACCCTGGTCATGGTCTACGGGCTGGCGATCCTCGGCCTCAATCTTCTGACCGGGTTCAACGGCCAATTCTCGCTCGGGCACAGCGCGTTTTACGGGATCGGCGCCTACACGACCGCAATTCTGATGAACTACAACGTCGACTATTATTGGACATTGCCGTGCGCCGGTGCGGTCTGCTTTGTCGTCGGCTTTCTGTTCGGGCTGCCGGCATTGCGGCTGCAAGGGATCTATCTGGCGCTGGCGACCTTTGCGCTCGCCGTGGCGCTGCCGCAGATCCTGAAGTTCCAGCCGCTCGAGCCGCTGACCGGCGGGGTGCAGGGGATTGCCCTGATGAAACCCGATCCGCCGCCGGGGGTGCCGCTCAACCCTGATCAGTGGCTCTATTACTTCACCCTCTTGGTGCTGCTGGTAATGTTTGCCGGAGCGACGAGCCTGGTCAACAGCCGCACCGGGCGGGCAATCATGGCGATCCGCGACCACCCGACCGCCGCCGCGGCGATGGGCATCAATCTCCCGCTCTACAAAACCCTGACCTTTGGCGTCAGCGCTTTTTATACCGGGGTTGCCGGTGCGCTCGGCGCGATCGTGATCCAGTTCGTCGGACCCGACAGCTTCCCGTTTCTGCTGTCGGTGTCGTTCCTGGTCGGGCTCGTGGTCGGCGGCGTCGGCTCGATCCCGGGGAGCCTCGTCGGCGGCGTCTTCGTGCTGTTTGTGCCCAATCTCGCCGAGCGCGTCTCGACCGGGCTGTCCGGGGCGATTTATGGCGTCATACTGCTGCTGGTGATCTTTGTCATGCCGTCGGGTGCGGCCGGCTTTGCCCGGCTCCTGGGTGGGCGGCTGGCCCGCGCCCGGCAATCTTTTGCCAAACAGACCACAGGGAGGATCAAATGAAAGAGCTGACCCGACGTTCGCTTCTCGCCGCTCTACCGGCTGCGGCGGCGCTGGCGGCGATCCCGGCGCGCGCCGCCAAGAACTACGGCCCTGGCGTCACCGACACCGCGATCAAGATCGGCAATACCTCACCTTACAGCGGGCCGGCCTCCTCCTACGGGACGATCGGCAAGTCCGAGGCCGCGTATTTCAAGATGCTGAACGACCAGGGCGGGGTCAACGGCCGCAAGATCGACTTTATTTCCTACGACGACGCCTATAGCCCGCCCAAAACCGTCGAGCAGGTGCGCAAGCTGGTCGAAGAAGACGGCGTGCTCTTGGTCATGAGCCCGCTCGGCACCCCGACCAATTCGGCGATCTGGCACTACATGAACCAGAAGAAGGTGCCGCAGCTGTTTGTCGCCACCGGCGCCACCAAATGGAACGACCCGAAGCACTATCCCTGGACGATCGGCTGGCAGCCCAATTACCAGAGCGAGGGGCATGCCTACGCCGCCTACATCCTGAAGAACAAGCCGGACGGCAAGATCGGGCTGTTGTATCAGAACGACGATTTCGGCAAGGACTATCTGAAAGGAGTGACCGACGGCCTCGGCGCCAAGGCGTCGATGATCGTGCTCGCCGCCCCCTATGAAACCACCGACCCGACCGTCGATTCGCAGATCATCGGCATGAAATCGGCCGGCGCCGATGTGTTCGTCAACACCGGCATCCCGAAATTCGCGGCGCAGGCGATCCGCAAGGCCGCCGAGATCGACTGGAAGCCGCTGCATATCCTGGCCAGCGTCGGCAATTCGGTCGGTGCCACCCTCAAACCCGCCGGCCTGCAAAACGCCAAGGGAATCGTCTCGGATTTCTACCTGAAAGACCCGACCGACCCGCAATGGAAGAACGATCCGGGCTATCTGCAGTGGGTCGCTTTCATGGACAAGTACTACCCGGCAGGCGACAAGACCGACGCCGGCAACGTCACCGGACCGTCGCTCTGCCAGACAACGGTTCAAGTCTTGAAACAATGCGGCGACGATCTGACCCGCGAGAATGTGATGAAGCAGGCAGCGAACCTACACAACTTCCGGGTGCCGATGCTGCTGCCGGGGATCGAGATCAACACCAGCCCGACCGATTTCGCGCCGATCAAGCAGATCCAGATGGGCCGCTTCGACGGCGCCCGCTGGCAGTTGTTCGGGCCGCTGATCACCGGTCAGGCGCCGGCCTGAAGCCGGGCGGATCTTGACCGGCGCGCCGGGCGGTCGGCCGACCCCGCGGCACTTTGCCGGCGAAACCGGATCGACTGCGCCGGTGGCCGGGCCGCGGCGAGGCTTGCTGCGCCCGGCGGCGATCGCGGGTGCCGCTCTGTGCGCATTGGGGCTCGCCGGCCTGGTCTGGTTCGCCACCCCGCCCCCTGCCGAAAACAGCACGGCCCCGACCGACGCCATCGTGGTGCTGACCGGCGGCAGTCTGCGCCTAGAGAGCGGCATCGAGCTGATGCGCGAAGGCAAGGGCCGCGAATTGTTCGTCTCGGGCGTCAACCGGCGGGTCGATCTCGACGACTTGCTGCGAGTCGCGGGCGACGCCCCGCATTGGCTCGCCCGCTGTGTTGCGATCGGCTACCAGGCAGAAAACACTGAGGGCAACGCGCAGGAGACCGCGCGCTGGATGCAGCGGCACGGCTATCGCAGCCTGCGCCTAGTCACCGCCTGGTATCACATGCCGCGCAGCCTGCTCGAATTCGAGCGGGCGATGCCGGAAATCGAGATCGTGCCGCACCCGGTCTTCCCCGAACTGGTCAAAGAGGAGCGTTGGTGGGCGTGGCGCGGCACGGCGAGCCTGCTGATCGGCGAATACGGCAAATACCTGGCGACGCTGATCCGCCCGGTCGTCGAGCCGCCGCAGCCCGAAGGTTCGATGCCGATCGAGACCGAGGCGCGGCGATGAGCTGGGCCAGAGCGCTCGCCTTCAACATCGCCTTTTTCGCCTGGACCGTGGTTCTCGGCACGATCGGGCTGCCGCTGCTGCTGGCGCCGCGCGCGACCGTCATGAGATTTGGCCGGTTCTGGGCGAAGGGCGTGCTGGTCCTGCTCGAGCTGCTAGTCGATCTCGACCACACGATCATCGGGCTCGACCGCATCCCCTCGGGCGGCTGCATCATCGCGGTCAAGCATCAATCGGCGTGGGACGCGCTGATCCTGCCGGTGGTGCTCGGCGACCCCGCGGTCGTGGTCAAGCGCGAATTGCTGCTATTGCCGATCTACGGCTGGTACGCGGCCCGCGCCGGCTCGATCGGGATCGACCGGAAGGCCGGCGCCGCGGCATTGCGCGCGATGGTCGCCGCCGCCCGGCCGGTCGTGGCCGAGGGGCGCCCGGTGGCGATCTTCCCGCAGGGCACGCGCGTGGCGCCGGGGGTGGCACCGGGGCTGTCGGCGCCCTATCAGCCGGGTGTGGCCGCGCTCTATCAGGCGCTGGGGGTGCCGCTGGTTCCGGCGGCGGTCAATTCCGGGCTGTTCTGGGGGCGGCGAGCCGTTGTCAAACGCCCGGGCCGCATCCTCCTCGAATTTCTCGAACCGATCCCGCCCGGCTGGCCGCGTCGCCGGCTGATGGCCGAGCTCGAAGAGCGGATTGAGACCGCGACCGCAGCGCTGGAGCATCGAGCCGCCGCGCCGCCTCGACCCGAGGAGCGCTCAGGGGCCGCGCTGACGGGGTAGAGGAAACCAGTCCTCGCCACCACCGCTGACGATCTGCTCGAGTGTGTAGGGGCAATCTGCCGGCAGTCGGCTCGTCAATCCCGGCACGTCGCGCTCGAGCCGGCGCACCAGCCGCAGCGCAGTTCGGTAGAGCGCGGGAACATCGAGTTTCGCCTCGATGCTGCGCGTCAGGATCTGCTCCAACTGAAGGCGCCATTCGACAATTTCGTCACGCCAATGATCGGCCGGCTCTTCAAGCCCGGAATATTCGAGCTTAAGGAGATGCTCGATGATGTGCTGGCACAGCGAGCGCGCCGCGCGCAGATCGCTCTTTCCCAAACTCTCGATCTCCTCGGCGATGTTCTCGAGGTCGAGCTCGTTGTCGAGCGCGGGCAGATGGCGTAGCAGCTCCGCCTGACGCTGCGTCCAGGCGTAGAAGTCTTCGTCGTAGAGAGTGTCGGGGGTCGTGGTCATCGAAAAAACTTAACACGGCCGACTGCGAGCGGAAAGTCCGGCGGAAACGAATCCGGAACCGTGGTAAGTTGCAGCTGACAGGAGGAGGGAATTGCGGCCATGGCTGTCGTCGGGGCGATCTCGCAGCGGATCTGGGACATGAAATATCGGCTGCGCGCGCCGGCCAATGGCGAGGTGCCGGGCGAGGCGCTCGACAAGACGATCGAGGACACCTGGCGCCGGGTGGCGACCGCACTCGCAGCCCCGGAACGCGAGCCGGCGCTGTGGGCCGAGCGGTTCTATCAGGCGATGGAGGATTTCAAGTTCCTGCCGGCGGGACGGGTCGTCGCCGGCGCCGGCAGCAGCCGCTCGGTCACCTTGTTCAACTGCTTTGTGATGGGGACGATCCCCGACGACATGGGCGGGATCTTCGCCCATCTGCGCGAGGCGGCGCTGACCATGCAGCAGGGCGGCGGCATCGGCTACGATTTCTCGACGCTCCGCCCGCGCGGCGCCCCGGTCAAAGGGGTCGGGGCCGACGCCTCCGGGCCGCTGTCGTTCATGGATGTGTGGGACGCGATGTGCCGCACGATCATGAGCGCCGGCTATCGCCGGGGCGCGATGATGGCGACCCTCTCCTGCGACCACCCCGACATCGAAGCCTTTATCGAGGCCAAGCGCGAGCCCGGCCGGCTGCGCATGTTCAACCTATCGGTCCTGGTCACCGACGCCCTGATGACTGCGGTCGCGGAAAACGCGCCGTGGGAATTGTCGTTCGCCGGCACCGTCGCCAAGGTGCTGCCGGCGCGCGAGCTGTGGGACAACATCATGCGGGCGACCTGGGCCTATGCCGAGCCCGGCGTGATCTTCATCGACCGCATCAACCGCCGGAACAACTTGTATTATTGCGAGACGATCACCGCGACCAATCCTTGCGGCGAGCAGCCCTTGCCGCCTTACGGCGCCTGTCTCTTGGGCTCGATCAACCTGGCGAGCCTGGTCGAGGCCCCGTTCACCGCCAAGGCGCGGCTCGACCTCGACCGGCTGTGCCGGCTGGTGCCCGATTGCGTGCGGATGATGGACAACGTCGTCGACATCTCGCAGTTTCCGCTGCCGCAGCAAAAGGAGGAGGCGCTGCAGAAGCGCCGCATCGGGCTCGGGGTAACCGGCCTCGCCGACGCGCTGATCCTATGCGGGCTGCGCTACGGCTCGGCGGCGGCGGTGGCGGCGACCGAGGAATGGCTCGGCGCCATCGAGCGCGAGGCCTATCTCGCCTCGGCGGCGCTGGCCGCGGAAAAAGGCCCGTTCCCGCTCTACGATCGCGAGCGCTACCTCGCCGGCGAGACGATCGCCGGCCTGGACGCAGACGTGCGCGGCGAAATCGCCCGGCACGGCGTGCGTAACGCGCTCCTGACCTCGGTGGCGCCGACCGGGACGATCTCGCTGTTCGCCGACAACGTCTCGTCGGGGATCGAGCCGGTGTTCAGCTTTCGCCACACCCGCAACCTGTTGATGCCGGACGGCACGCGCCGCGAGGAAGAGGTCGCCGATTACGCCTGGCGCCTGTTCCGCCGGCTGCGGGGCCAGACGGCGCCGTTGCCCGACTATTTCGTCGATGCCCAGGTGCTGACCCCCGAGGACCACCTGGTCATGCAGGCGGCGGTGCAGAAGCACGTCGACAGCTCGATCTCGAAGACGATCAACGTCCCGGCCGAGATCGCCTTCGAGCGGTTCGAGGACATCTATACCCAAGCCTATGCGCTGGGCTGCAAGGGCTGCACCACCTACCGGCCGAACGAGGTGACCGGAGCGGTGCTGGCGGCGCGCCCGGAGGCAGCCGCCGCGGCCAACGCGCGCAGCATTCCGCAGCAGCCCGAATTGCCGCTGCCGGCCCCGGCGCCGCCCACGCCCGCGATTTCGCCAAAACCGGCGGACATCTTCGAGGCCGGCGGCGTCGTCTATATGACCCAGCCGCTCTCCCGGCCCGAGGCGCTGCCCGGGCAGACCTACAAGCTGCGCTGGCCCGACAGTGAGCACGCGCTCTACATCACTTTGAACGACATCGTCCAGGACGGCAGGCGGCGGCCCTTCGAGGTGTTCATCAACTCGAAGAACATGGAGCACTACGCCTGGACCGTGGCGCTGACGCGGATGATCAGCGCCGTCTTCCGCCGCGGCGGCGACGTGTCGTTTGTCGTCGAGGAGATGAAGGCGGTGTTCGACCCGCGCGGCGGCGCCTGGATGGACGGCCGGTATGTGCCCTCGCTATTGGCCGCGATCGGCGACGTGATCGAGCGCCACATGGTCGAGATCGGCTTTCTGCCGCGCGAGCGGACGGACCGCGGGCTGGCCGCCAAGGTCGTCAACCTGCCGGCCACCGGCCCGGCGGGATCGCTGGGCCAAGCCCTGCCGCGCCGGGCGCAATGCCCCAAATGCGGCGAGGCGGCGCTGATCCGCAGCGAAGGCTGCGACCAGTGCACCAGCTGCGACTATTCGAAATGCGGGTGACGGAGCTATCGCGCGGGCCGCTCCGGTTTCCGCCCCGACCGCGGATCAGCGCTCAGCGAACCGACCTTGGGCGTCGGCCTTGGTCATCGCCGGGTCCTTGATCGGCCCCGGCACCAAAGCCGGCGAGCGATTGGCACGAATGCGCCGGCACCTTGCGGCAGGTGAACTCTGCAGATTTCGGGATGTTCCCGATACGTACGCTGTTGCACCGATCGAAAATCGGCTATTCTGGCTATGCCTAGGCCATGGTCACGGTGACGCGATATGCATCCCGGCTATAGCGAGATCAAAGTTCCGGAGCGGATCGTCGCCCGGTTCTTGCTGGAATATTACGGCATCTGGGAAAAATTCTTTCCGGGCCTGAACAAACGCGCGCATTGGCACGTCATCTTCATGGCCAGAACCAATGGCGAGGCAGGAATTTCCAGCCGGGCGATCCATCGCACCCTATACGGCTCCTATGGCACCGATATCCGAACTTGCATCGAGCGGATCAAGGATTGTCAGAGCGAGGGCTTCATCAGGGTATTCGATGCCGCGAACCGAGAATGCGCGGCCGCGCCCGGATGCCTGATCGGCGCCACCGACAAGCTATGCGATAGCTTTGAGGCGCATTGGCACGACACGCTCGACGAGATTTGCGCCGTGGCTGGCCACGAGGTCCGCCCATCCGCGACAGCACCACCCTGCGAGGCCGCGGCGATATCCGAGATCTACCGGTTTTTCGAGGCGTGCGACCGAAAATGGCGGGAAACCAGCGAACAGATCGTCCGCAAAAAGGGGCTGACCCCGGCCTATCTCGAGGACGCCATGGACCACCTGGTCACCTATCAATACTGGGCGATCGTCATGCTGCTGTGGTCGGGCAGCCGCTATGGCAGCGAGCGCCGCGACCCGCCGGCTCTGGTCGTCGACGAGATCATCAGCCGGATGTGGGACACTTTGCAGCTCGGCCATCTGGCGATCAAGGAGCGCGTCGGCAATTTGATCCGCTGGGGCTTTTTCGCCGAGGAGACGATCAAAAAGCACAAGGCGGTGTCCTTGACGCCGGTCGCCGGGGCGGCGATCAGCGCTGGCCTGGCCGAGATCATGCCGCTGCTCGCCGATCTCCATGACAAGCTGATCCCCGAGCGCGCCGCGATTGGTTCGGCGAGGGTCGCCTGAGCCCGGCAGCCCTGGCCATCCACGCGGCGGCGCGCACCTGACGGTCGGAAGCCGGCGGCTGATTGCGGTCGGTAAAAACGAGTCGATGCGCCGCTCGTGCTGGGTGGTCGCCGTCGCGATTTACCTGCTCTCGGCGCCCTTGCTTCGGGCCGATCCGCCGGTCCTGGCCGAGCGCACCCAGAGCGCCGCGCTGGAGCGATCGCTGGCCGCGGCCGAAGAGCGGCTGGGGCCGGCCAACCCGAACCTGCTGCCGATCCTGGCCCCGCTCGCGCAATTGCGGTTCGAGGACGCCGACATCGCCGGGGCGATCGCGCTGCGGCGGCGGTCGCTGAAGATCGCGGTCGCGGCCTATGGCAGCTCTTCGCCGCCTGCGGCAGAGGCGACGGCAGCACTTGCCCGGCTCTATATCGCTCTGCGCCGATATCTCGATGCCGAGCCGCTGGCGATCGCCGCCGGCGATGTGTTGACCGCCGAGCTCGGGGCCGAAAACCCGGCGATGGCCGCGGTGCTGGCCGATCGGGCGCGGATCGCGCTTGCCCGCGGCAAGACCGGGCGCGCGCTCAAATGGGCCGAAGCGGCGGTCGCAATCGACGCCCGGGCCGGCGAGGCACCGCACAGCGACCGGTTGCGCGTGCTCGGCGCGGTGCTGGTCGGCGAGGGGCGGTTCGCGGCCGGCGAGGACGCCCTGCGCCGCGCGCTGGCACTCGACCGGGCCAGCGGCGACCGGCTGGCAACCGCGCGCAGCCTGGCGCAGCTCGCCAACGCCTATATCCGGCAAAAGCGCTTTGCCGAGGCGCTGCCGCCGATCGAAGAGGCGACCCTGATCGATCAGCAGCAGCTCGGCGCCGGCCATCCGCTGATCGCCGAAGACTTCCACACGCTCGGCCTGATCTTTCTCGCGACCGGCCGGGCGGCGGACGCGGCGATGGCGTTCCGCACCGCCATCGGCGGGCTCGACCGTAGCGGCGGAGAAACCCCGACCCTCGCCTATATCGAGCTCGATCTCGCTCGCGCCGAGCACGCGCTGGGGCACGAGGACAAGGCCCAGTCCCTGTTCAAGGATGCCCGCCACATCCTCAATGCCGCCGCCGATGAAGAGCACAAGCGCGAGCGCCGGACCTGAACGGCAGCGTCCCCCAAGGGGGCTGCACGGGCGGATCAGTAGAGCCGGTTCTGGTAGCTCTCCGCGGTGGCGCGCTCGGCCTCGTCGGGGCTGATGCCGCCGATCTGCTCGGCGACGATCCGGCCGATCGACGGGAAATCGCCGCGCCGCAGCTGTTTTTGCGGGTTCCACAGATCGGAGCGGATCAGCGCCTTGCCGCAGTGGAAATAAATCTCTTCGGCCATCACCAGGATGCCGCTGCGCGGTGTCTTGCCGTTGACCGCGAGCGGTTCGAGCAGCGCTGGATCGGTCGTGACCACCGCGCGCCCGTTGACGCGCAAAGTCTCGGGAAGCCCGGGCACGAAGAAAATCAGCCCGACCCCCGGCCGCACGACCAGGTTGCCGAGCGTGTCGATGCGGTTGTTGCCGATCCGGTCGGGGATCAGCAGGGTCGTATCATCGATGACCCGCACAAAGCCCGGCGCGTCGCCCTTCGGCGAGGCGTCGCAGCTTCCCGACGGGTCCGAGGAGGCAATGACCAGAAACGGCGAGCGGGCGATGAAATCGCGGCTGTACCGGTCGAACCGGCTCAGCTGCTTTTTGACTGCGCGCTCGTTCGGCTCGCCGTAGATCTCGCGCAGGTGCTGCGGGTCCGCTATCGTGTCCACCTTCGATCTCCTCGCCGGCTGCGGCAGCACTATGGATCAGTCGCCGAGAAACCTCCATCGGCTTCGGCCGC
>DASYNW010000033.1:0-20617 GCA_036008325.1 Allostellaceae bacterium | reverse complement strand
CTAAAAGCCGGTGTCGCGCTCCATCGTCTCCAGCATCGCCGCCGCGATCAGGGTCGCCCGGTCATCGTCGCCGTGGACGCGCCGATTGAGCTCGACGACTTGGCGCTGCAATTCATAAGCCTCGCCCTGATCGCCTTCTTGCCACAGGATCGCCGCCAGATTGCCCATCGCGGCGAGAGTGTCGGGGTGCAGCTCGCCATGCTCGCGGGTCAGCGCCGAAATCACCGACTGCAACAGCTCGCGGGCAGCGGCGAGATCGCCCTCGGCGGCGACGGTCCCGGCGAGATTGTTGATCGCCCGCAAGGTATCGCGGCCGGTCTCGCCACCGCTCTCGCCACGCTGCGCGCGCATGCCGGCGACGACCTGTTCTTGCAGCCGCCGCGCCTCGGCCAATTCGCCCTGCGCCGCCATCGTCACCGCCAATTTGCCGATCGCCTTCAGGGTGTCGGCATGGTCTTGTCCGAGGAGCTTGCGGCGGCCGGCGACAACCTCTTCTTCGAGTCTGCGCGCGGCAATCAGCCGGCCCTGCGCCCACAAGGCCTCGGCGAGATCGAGCATCGCCGTCAAGGTCTGCGGGTGCGCATCGCCGAATTCGCGGCGGACTTCGCCGAGCCGAAATTCCTGGCGCTCGGTCGCGCTCTGGAAAGCTTGCTCGCCGCTCATCGCACCGGCATGTCCCGCTAGTCGAAATCCGCAGCCAAGCTCGCGCGCACCGGCTCGGCAATGGCCGCCATATGAGCATAATTCGGGTGGTCGAAGCCGACAATAATCGACGCGCCCGGCATCTTGACCCGCGCAATTGCTTCGGGCGGAAACGCGAATTTGAGAAACTGGACCGCCGAGGCCTTGCCCTCGGGGCTGGTGTTCTCGCGCGTCGGATCGGGCTCGCCCCGTACCCGCACCCCATCGACATCGATGAACGCATGATCTTCGATCCCGCCCAAACGCGCCAACGCCGCCGCCCGGCGCACCGGGTCGTCGATCTCGACCATGACCGTGGCGACCAGCTCGTCCCCTTGCGGGATCAGCGGATTATAGGCGTCGAGCTCGTCGGCGAGCTGCGCCGAGCCGCCCTTCTCGATGTACAGCATCTCCTGGACCTGATGCCGCATCGTCTCGAGATTCTCGAAATTGAAGGTCGCGAACGGGCCGATCTCGACCCGGCGCTGGCGTTTCATCTCGCTGAGCTGCCGGCGCCGCTCGCGCCGCACCGGCAGATAATCAGTGAGCGGCAGAATGTCGCCGCTGGTCAGCCGGCGCTGCGGCTTGGAAATAACCTTGCTCATCGGCTCCTCGCATCTGCGTCGGACCACGTCCCGGCGATGCCGTAGGCGCGAGCGATCAGTTCGATCGGGTGCAGCTGGCGTGGCGACGGCGCTTTGGCTTCGCCCTCGGTTGCGGCTTCGATCTCCATTCCCTGAACGATGTGCATGCCGGCGAGCGGGCACTCGGAGGCGACGAACCGCGACCCATTCTTCAAGGCCTGGCGGGCGACCGGCTTACCGACTTTCAGCGCCGTCTCGAAATTCTCCTTGAGCACCCCCCACGCGCCGCCATGTCCCGAGCACCGCTCGATGACGGCGACTTTGGTGTCGGGCAGCAGCCGCAGCATTTCCGCCGCCTTTTGCCCCATGTTCTGGGCGCGCGCATGACAGGCGAGATGCACCGTCACATCGCCGTCGAGCGGCGTCATGCCCGGGGCGAGCCCCTCGTTGCGGGCGATGTCGGTGATGTACTCGCTGACGTCGAAGGTTGCTGCGGCGAGCTGTTTGACCGCCGGATCGTCGGGCACGATCAGCGGCCACTCGAATTTGAGCATCAGCGCGCAGGACGGGACCAGCGCGATGATGTCGTAGCCCTGCTCGAGCCACGGCCCGAGCGATGCCGCGACCTTGTGCGCCGAGGCGGCAACCGCGGCGAGGTCGCCCTGCTCGAATTGCGGCATGCCGCAGCAGCGCGGATAGAGCACTTCGGTCTCGACCCCGTTCCTCGCCAGCACCGCGCGGGTCGCTTC
The DNA here is from genome assembly GCA_036008325.1 of Allostellaceae bacterium. Classification (GTDB taxonomy): domain Bacteria; phylum Pseudomonadota; class Alphaproteobacteria; order ATCC43930; family CGMCC-115725; genus AP-15. The sequence continues at coordinate 18,603 of DASYNW010000033.1, read as the reverse complement.
CCCTATCCCCGGATTGTTGTAATTGACAAAGCAGGTGGCGTAGAGCACCGCCTTGCGTCCGGCGGTCGGGGCCGAGCGGTCGATCGGCGGTGCGCCCGCTTTGGCGCGCATCACAAAGGTCCGCCCGTGATAGGCCGGCAACGCCGCCCGGCGGTCGATCCCCGCCGTCTTTTCCAGCAGCGGCCGGGTCAGCCGGTTGTGGCGGTCGCCGGCCCAATTGGCCAGCGGCGCCACCGCGCCGGCCAGGCGCCCGTTGCGGTCGGTCTCGACCAGCTGGCGCCGCCGCCAGGGTATCTGGCGCTCCTTGAGCTCCACCGCCCGGTGGCGCAGCATCAGATGCGGAAAGTCGACATTGAACTCATGCGGCGGCACATAGGGGCATTTGGTCATGAAGCACATGTCGCACAGCGTGCACGCATCGGCGACCTGGCGGTAATCGGCCGGGGCCACGCCATCGACCTCGCCGCTCGCCGAGCTGTCGATCAGGTCGAACAGGCGGGGGAACGCGTCGCATAAATTGAAGCACCGCCGGCAGGTATGGCAGATGTCGAAGACGCGCTGCATCTCTGCTGCGGCTTTCGCCCGGTCGGCGAAATCGGGACCCTGCCACGGGATCGCGTGCCGCGTTGGGGCCTCCAGGCTGCCTTCTCGCATTTTGCATCTCTGACGGCCCCCGGTCGGTCGAGGGCACAAAAAGTAATCGAGGGGCGGGGCGGCTCGTGCCCCGGCCCCGTTCGGCTGTCGCGCAGTCCCAAGGCTCAAGCGAGCTGGTCGAGCGCGCGCTGAAAACGCCCGGCATGCGACTTCTCGGCCTTGGCCAGGGTTTCAAACCACTCGGCAATCTCGTCAAAGCCTTCCTCGCGCGCGGTGCGGGCCATCCCCGGATACATGTCGGTGTATTCGTGGGTCTCGCCGGCGACTGCCGCGGCAAGGTTGTCGGCGGTCGGCCCGATCGGCTTTCCGGTGACCGGATCGCCCACTTCTTCGAGGTATTCCAGATGCCCGTGCGCATGGCCGGTCTCGCCCTCGGCGGTCGAGCGGAACACTGCTGAGACATCGCTGTGACCTTCGACGTCCGCCTTCTGCGCGAAATAGAGATAGCGTCGATTGGCTTGGCTCTCGCCGGCAAACGCGACCTTGAGGTTTTCCTCGGTCCTCGAATTCTTCAACGACACGGTAAAGCTCCCTAGCTTCTAATTCAGCGGCCGCGACAGGCAGCCGTGCTGGCCAGCGGGAATGTGGGAAGCCCGAGGCGTCGATCAATATATTAGAAGAAGTCTAATTTGTCGCACATCCGAGCCGACAGGCTCCGCCGTGCGCGTCATGCCTATACGCCCGCCGGCAGCCGCATCATCGCACCAGAGGCGATCGGTCGGACCGCAACCCCGCATCAACTGGAGTATAGGGAGAGGATCGAAGCTCAGACGCCGCCGGGGCGCACGCGGATGATGATGTCGACGCGGCGGATTTCGGTGCCGAAAGGAGGCGCCGGCAATCCGCTGACCGACAGATGCTGCGCGGGGATATCCTGCAATTCGCCGGTCGCTTCGCAGAAGAAGTGATGGTGGTCGGCCGTGTTGGTATCGAAATACGAGCGCCCGGGTTCGATCATCGCTTCACGTAACAGTCCTACCTCGGTAAATTGATGCAACGTGTTGTAAACGGTGGCGAGCGATACCTGTATGCCCGCAGCGAGCGCTTCGCCGTGCAGATTCTCCGCGGTTACGTGGCGGTCGCCGCCTTCGAGCAGAAGCCGGGCGAGTGCGAGACGCTGGCGGGTCGGCCGCAGACCGGCCGCACGCAAGCGGCGCAGGGCAGTTGAGGAAGGGGACGCCTTATTCATGTCACAAACATAAACCCGAGTGCCGCGAAAATAAACACTCGCGTCGCGGCTGATTGCACCATTCCGCAAAAAATTCTCCGGCAGGGCAGAAGCTGCCCCACCGGAGACCCGCTTCCCCGCTTCGCCTATTTGGGCGACGCAGGAATATTGGGGTTGGTCAATGCCGACGCTTTACGCGGCGCCGGGCGAGTTCGCCGTGTCGCCTACAGGTTCGCCTGAAAGTCGCTGTAGTCGCGAACCTTCTTGTAGATCTGCAGCCGGTTGCGCTGGCTGTCGGCGACGATGATGCTGTCGGTCGCCGAATCGAACTCGACGGCCGTCGGGAAGCAAAAGCGCCATTGCGGCTCGAGGCTCTTGACCCGACGCCGAGCTTTTTTCATGTCGGGATTGGCGTCGACGGTCTGCTCGCCCCATTTTGACAATACTTGCGCGTCGCCGATCAGATTGGCGACCGGCTTGCCCTCGGCGTCGAACACGCAGACCCGATGGTTGCCCCAGTCGGTGACGTAGATGTCGCCGTCCGAGTCGACCGCGACGTCGGTCGGGTGATTGAGCAAGCCAGGCTTGGGATAGTGCGCTGTCTCGGAGGATGCGGTCACGTAGGGCCCGAACATGGTCACGGCATAGGCACCTTCGGGGGCGTCAACCTTCCCATGCTGGCCGAACTTCATCAGAAACTTGCCCTCCGGAGACAGCTTCTGAACGCGATGGTTCTTCCAGTCGGCGACGTAGATGTTGCCGTCCTTGTCGAGGGTGATCCCCCAAGGCTGGTTGAACTCGCCATCGCCGCTGCCGGCCCGGCCGCACTTGCCGACGAACTTGCCTTCCGGGGTGAAGACCTGCAGGCGGTTGTTGCCGCTATCGACGACGACGATGTTACCATTTTTTTCGACTGCCAGACCGGCTGGATGGCAAAGTTCGCCGTCGGCGCTCCCGGTCGTTCCCCATTTGCGCAGGAATTTGCCGCTGCTGTCGAACACGGAGATCGTGTTGGTCCAATCGTCCGAGACATAGACGTGATCGTTGTTGTCGACGGCGACGCCGAACGGCCAGGTGCAATCGCCCTCGCCCTCACCGTATTCGCAGAAGTCCGCAATAAACTCTTCTTCGCCCGGACCGCCGAGCTTTACCTTGTTGACGTGCATTCCAAAATTGTTTTCGTTGCCGCGGTTGGCGGCGTAGAGGACGCCGTCTTTGCCGAGGCACATCGTCTGAACGTAATTGAACCCAGGCCCGCGGGCCGCATTGCGCCCGACCGCATGGCTCCAATCATAGACGCGTCCTTCCGAGACCGTTGTGAGCGGCATCGCGCTCCTCCTCTCTAATCGACGTGTCGCGTTGCTAGCCGGTCTGCCGCCGGCCGACTCTCCTCCCCGCGGTTGGAACCGCGGCAAGGAGGTCGCGCCGACAGCGTCGCCGTCAGTTCAGAAAGGCCGGCTGCTCATAGGTGCCGTTGACGATCGGCGCCGGGTTGAGCTTGAGCCACTTGTCGAGGATCGTCGAGTAGACGCTGCGGAAGTCCATGTTCGGGTTCAAATCGCCCTGAACCAGGTGCTCCGGCTTGAGCGAGGGCATCTCGCCGTAATGGCCGCCCTTGACCTTGTCGCCGAGCACGAAGGCAACCCCGCCGGCGCCGTGATCGGTCCCCGAGCCGTTGTCGCGAACGCGGCGGCCGAATTCCGAGAACATCAGCAGGATCACATTATCGGCGTGGTCGTGCTCGCGCAGGTCCTTCATGAAGGCGTCGATGCCTTCGGTCACCGCCGTCCACAGATTGCCGTGGCCAGGATTCTGGCCGGCATGGGTGTCGAAGGTGCCGTGATCGCAGTAAAAGATCCGGCTGCCCAAATCGGCCGTATGCACTTGGGCGATTCCCTTGAGCTTACGCGCGATCGGGGTGTTGGGGTACTGAACCGTCGACTTGTAGTTCAGCGGCGCCACCTTGAGGATGTCCTCGCCTTTCAGCGAGTCGAGGCCGGTGGTCCCCATGTAGTCCATGACGGCGCCGGTGCCGGCGGCCGGCTGGTACATCTGCTTGAACCGATCGAGCACCTGCGCGCGCTGATTGCCCTGAACGGTCGGCAGGAAGCCATATTTTTCCAGCGCGCCGCCCACGCAGGCCACCGGGACGCCGGGCACCGACAGAGAGCGGGGCAGGCTCGGCCCAAAGCTCACCGTGGTGACCACGTTCTCCTTGTTGGGGTCGAACTCGCGCGCCACCCGGCCGAGCCAACCCTCGGTCCCGACCTTCTCCGGCTCGCAGGTGTGCCAGATGTCCATCGAGCGGAAATGGGATCGCGGCGAATTGGCATAACCGACGCCGTGCAGGATGGCAAGCTTCTTGTCATCCCAGAACTGCTTCAGCGGCCCCATGTAGTGCGGGATGCCGTAATCCTTGTCGAGGTGCATGATCTGGTTGTCGGGGATCCCGACCGCTTTGCGGTTATCGCGATACAGCGGATTGTTGTAGGGGATCACCGTATTCAGATAGTCGTTCCCGCCGGTCAGCTGGAGCACGACGATGACCGGGTCTTTCTGTCCTGTCTGCGTTGCTGGCATTGGCCTTCCTCCTCGTCTGATAAGATGCACTCGTTAGGCGAATTGATACTCTCTGGTCGCCGCAATCAGCTGCAGCATTTCGCCGGTGCGCTGGTCGGCAATCTCGGCATTCCCCTCGCTATCCCAGCTGACTTGGCCCCATTCCTTGGCCTGGGCGGTGAGCTCCTGCTTAGTCTCGGAGCCGACCTCCACCGGGCCCAGCAGGTCGAGGCACCGGTCGACGAGCTGCTCGGGACTGAGCGAGCCATGCGCCTTCAGCCGGTTGATGATGGCGCGAACCCCGGGCCGCGACGGATCGCCGACCTGCTCGGCGACAAAGTTGATCCGGGCCATCAACGAGCCGCTGTTGATCCATTCCTTGCCGGTGTGCCAGCCCTCGACCGAGGGCGGATTGAGCAGATCCTGACCCATATAGGTTGGGTTCATCGACAGCTGGCCATAGCCGGGGGCCGGGATCTCATGGCCGCCGACCAGCCGCAATGTGCCGACCACGACTTCGGCCGGGGATTTCATGTGCTGGTAGCGCGCGTTCTTGAAGAAGTCGGAATTGAACAGCACGCGGAGCACCGAGCGCATGTCGAACTTCGCGTCGCGGAACGCACCCACCAGGGTGTCGATCGCTTTCTGGTCGCGCGGCGCTTCGATCGGCCAAGCCGGCACCTGCGGCTCGTCGGCGACGAAGAAGTTGTACAGATGCCGGCAGATGAAACGAGCGCAAGCCGGCTGCTGCACGACGATGTCGATGATGTCTTCGCCGTTGAAGCGCCCCTTGTGCCCGAGAAATTCCTTTTCGCCGTCATCGTGATCTTCCGGCCGATACTCGAACTTCCAGGGGAACCGCCCATAGGGCGCGCGCGGGATCTTGGTCTCGAAGGTCCAGCCGGTGAAGGCCCGCGAGCATTCGCGAACATCCTTCTCGGTATAGTTTCCAGCGCCGAGGCTGAACAGCTCGAGCAGTTCGCGGCCCCAATTCTCGTTGACCGCGGTCCCGTGATTCTGCTGGTTGTCGAGCCAGAAGATCATCGTCGGGTTTCTCGCGACGGTCAGCAGCAGGTCGCGATAATTTCCCATGCCCTGTTCGCGGAACAGGTTGATCTGCTCCAGCAACTGGTCGTAATTGTCGACCTTCGAGTTGCCGGTGGCGAACACGTGGTGCCAGAACAGCGCCATCTTCTCTTCGAGGGGGCGCTTGGTGTTCACCAGATAGAACATCCAATTCAAATTGCCCATCGGCGGCTGTCCGCCCGGCAGCAGCGATGCCGGCTGGTAGCGCAACAGGCTATACGCGTCGACTGGCGGCTGCGTTTCGGGATGCAGCAATTCCTCGACCGTCGCCTCATAGCCCTTGGCGGCGCGCGCCTCGATCTCGTCGCGGCCGGCGCCGAAACCCGCCCGGCGCATCAGATGTGCCATCAAAGCGATGTCTTCTTGGTATGCCATCTCGGGCCCTCCTCCTTGCGGTGTTGAAAATGAGTTACGCGCGGCTCGTCATGCGACGGCTCGTCGATCGGGCGGGCGGCGCCGCAGTTCGCGAGTTCGGTTTGCAAGGTGTTGCCGCAGCTTTCGCGGCCTCGGTCTTGAAGCACCGCGCCGATCTCCGCGGCTCGGGGTCCAACCGACTTACGGGGTGGCCCGACGCCCTTGGCGAAAATCGACTGTGGACTCGCATATGGAGCCGGTGGACCGACCCGGCAAGGCCGGGCGCGGACCTGCTCGACGATTGCGCGAGTTCCACCCCTAAACGCATTCGCTTTCGAGCCAGTACATTAAAGACCCGCCAGCCACATTGTGAACCCGCCAGTGTCAAGACCGGGTCAATGCAGATGTCACCCTGCACCTTGGAACCATTTTATCCTAGGCGTCGGGGCTGTCAAGCAGGGCGCGCGCCGGGGCGCCTGATTTTGCATCCGTCCGTTTTACACCGCCTGGAAATAGGCAAAGGGGTGGGGGGTCGAGACCGGCGCCGCTCGGGATCTCTGGCGGCGGTGTCGCAGACCCGGCGGTAGCGGGCTCAGCGGTGCTTTGTCAGCCGGGGCCGAGGCTCCAGCTCTTGCCCAGCCGTGCCAGAAACGGGCGCCACGACTCGGCGGCGAGCTTGGCGCCGAGCTCGGAAAAACGCGCTGAGCCGCCGATCCAATTGTCGAAACTGGCCCGTGCGAAACCGGAATTGACCGCCATCGCATCGGACAAGGTCCTGACCGCGAGCATGTCGATCGCGGTGCGCGCGGCCACCTCGATGCCGCCGCGCGCCAGCACCGCCGCCTCCTTGCTCAGCGCGTCGAGCCCGTGCGTCAGGGCGGCGCGGCACTCGGCCAGCATGGTCAGGGTCTCGCGACCGATATCGCCGGGAACGCGGCGGGCGCCGGGTGACGGCAGCCCCGCCAAACCGGACGGGTCGGCGGCCGGCGGCGCATTCGCCCCGAGGCCGACCGAGCCGGACGCAGGCTCGACCATACTGTCGCCGGCAGCTTCGCCCGGCGCGACTGTTGGGCTTGGTATTGCCGCTGGGCTCGGTATCGCTGCTGGGCTCGGTATCGCTGCTGGGCTCGGTATCGCTGCTGGGCTCGGTATCGCTGCTGGTCCAACCGGACGGGCGGCCCGCTTGCCTTTGATCTCCATCCTTTTGATCCTCGCCTGCCAAGCGCGCTCCAATTGCGCAAGCCCAGCAGCTAACGCGAAAAGGTTCCGCATTGCAACCAGATTTGTGCATCGCACAACGGACCCGGATGCCGCACCACCCGCCGGCACCGCGCGAGGCAAACCACGGCACTCGCCGGCACCATGGCGCATCGCATCGCAAATCCTACCATCGGGGCAGTTGAAACCTGGACAGAGGTAAATGTTTTTTTTATTCTCGCCGACGTCACTGTGCTTTCGCTGCCGATTGCGCAGTCGGGGGAATTGGGGGGTCATAGTGAAAGTCTTGAAGCAGCAGGATGCCGGGTCCCGCGGGGGCGGGTTCCGTGCGTCGGGGATCCTGGCAATGGCGATTGCCGCCGCTGCGCTCAGCGGGTTTGGCTCGGGGCGGGCCGAGGCTGCCCGGCATGCGCATCGTCATTTTCATCTTCGCCTGGGCGCCGTCGGGTTTGCCCCGGCTCCGGTCAGCGGATCGATCGTGCTCGACGCCGACACCGGCCGGGTGTTGAGCGAGAACAATGCCGACGCCGTCACCTATCCGGCCTCGCTGACCAAGATGATGACGTTGTACCTGACCTTCGAGGCGCTGAATACCGGGCGGCTGCAGCTCGATCAGCGGCTCCCGGTCAGCCTCGAGGCGGCGAGCAAGCAGCCGACGAAGCTCGGCTTGCGGCCGGGTGATTCGGTCAGCGTGCAGACCTTGATCCTCGGCATCGTCACCCGTTCGGCGAATGACGCCGCGGCGGTGCTGGCCGAGGGGATCGGCGGCAGCGAACCGGCTTTTGCCGAGCTGATGAACCGCAAAGCGCGCCAGCTCGGCATGCAGAACACGTTTTACCACAATGCCTCGGGGCTGCCCGATCCCGAGCAGCACACCACCGCGCGCGACACAGCCCAGCTGGCGCTTGCCCTCTATCACGACTTTCCGCGCGAATACCGGTATTTTTCAACCCGTGAGTTTGATTTCCGCGGCACCACGATCTACGGCCACGATCATCTGCTCGACTGGTATCCGGGCGCCGACGGGATCAAGACCGGCTTCATCAACGCGTCGGGCTTCAATCTCGCGACCTCGGCGCTGCGCGACGGCCATCGGCTGATCGGCGTCGTTCTCGGCGGGCACTCGGCCAGCGCGCGCGATCGCGAGATGGCGGCGCTGCTCGATCAGGGCTTCGAGTCGGTTGGCGTTCCAGCTGCGACGATGATCGCCCGTCGCGGGCCGTCCGCGCCGCTGATGTCACCGCCGCACGTGCTGCTGGCCGCGGCCGAGCAGACGGCGCCCGCGCCCGAGCGGGCCAAGCCCGGGCTTCCCAAACCCGGGATTTTGGGCAAAGCGGCGGCGCGCCTGGCCGCCCATCTGCTGCCGGTCAGCAGGGCTGAGGCGGCGACCTTGCCGCGCGAGCCGCGTGCGGCGCCGCCGGCGCTCGACCGCTGGGCGATCCAGCTCGGCGCCTTCCATGCGCAGATTGCCGCCGAGAAGGCCGCGCGGCTGGCAGCGGCGCTGGCCGTCGCCCGCGGCAAGCCGGTGCAGATCCTCGACCCGGCCAGGACGGCCAAGATCCGCGTCTATCGCGCTCGGCTCTTGAACTTCACTCCGCGCGAGGCCGAGAGCGCGTGCGCCGCGCTGCGCAAGAGGCGGCTCGAATGCTCGGTGATCGCGCCCACCACGCTCAAAGTCGCCGCGCGCTGAGCCCGCAGCGTAGCTCAGCCGCCTGTTGGCCGGGCCCGCGGCCGCCGGGATTGTCGATCAGAGCTCGGGCAGCGAGACGTCGCTGGCCGCGAGCTGCGCCGATAAGGCCGCGGTCAGCCGCTCCAGACCCTCTTTGGTCGTCGATTCGGCGCGGGCGACGAGCACGTCCTGCGTGTTCGACGCCCGCAGCAGCCACCAGCCATCGGCGGTGCGCACGCGCACCCCGTCGATCTCGCTCATCTCGGCGGCGGCGCGGCGCAACCGCTCGCCCACTTCGCGCACGACCGCGAATTTGCGCGCGTCGGCGCAGGGAAAGCGCAGCTCCGGGGTGTTGACGACGCGCGGCAGGCGGGCCTTCAGCTCGGCCAGGCTCTGCGCCGAGCGGCCGAGCACCCCGAGCAGCCGCACTGCGACATAAACCGCGTCGTCGAAGCCGTAATAACCGTCGGCGAAAAAGATGTGCCCGCTCATCTCGCCGGCGAGCGGCGCGCCCAATTCAGCGAGCTTCGCCTTGATCGGGGAGTGCCCGGTCGCGGTCATCACCGGACGGCCGCCCATCCGCGTGATCTCGTCGAACAGCACCTGGCTCGCCTTGACGTCGGCCAGGATCGACGCCCCCGGATTGCGCGCCAGCACGTCGCCCGCCAGGACGATCATCAGCTGGTCGCCCCACCAGATCTCGCCGCTTGCGTCGACCACCCCGATGCGATCGCCGTCGCCGTCGAAAGCGATGCCGAGATCGCAGCGCTCGCGCGCTACCGCTTCGCGCAGCTGAACCAGGTTTTCCGGAAGGGTCGGGTCGGGATGATGGGCCGGAAAATTGCCGTCGATCGTCGCGTTTATGAGGACGTGCCGGCCCGGCAGCAGCGCCGTCAGCTGCTGCACGACCTCGCCGGTGGCGCCGTTGCCGGGGTCCCAGGCGACGGTCAGCGGGTGCTTGCCGTCATAATCGCGCGCGACCCTCCTCACATACTCGTCGCGGATCGCGTGGTCCTCGACATCGCTGCGCCCGGCCGTCGGTGGGCCAAGCCCGAGGGCGGTCTCGCCGAGCGCGCGGATTTGCGCGCCATAGAACGCCTTGCCGCCGAGCACGAATTTGAAGCCGTTATAATCGGGCGGGTTGTGCGACCCGGTCACCATGATCCCGCCATCGACCCCGACACCGCCTCCGAGCGTCGCCGCCGCGTAGTAGAGCATCGGGGTCGGTCCGCGGCCGATGCGCACGACCTCGATGCCCTCCATCGCCAGACCGTCGACCAATGCCGCTTCGAGCTCGGGCGAGGTCAGCCTGCCGTCATAGCCGGTCGCGACGCGCTGGCCCCCGGCGGCAGCGAGGGTCAGCGCAAAAGCGCGCCCGATCGCCCGCGCGTCGTCGGTCGACAAGGTCTGGCCGACGATGCCGCGGACATCGTATTCGCGCAGGATCGTCGGGTCGAAGCGATGCCGCATCGTGGTTTCCTGCTGAAATGTCGCTTGCTGCTCAAAGATAGGTCGCAAGGATTCGGCGCAGGTCGGGTCCGAGCTCGGGATGCTGCAAGCCCAGCGCGATCGTCGCTTCGAGAAAGCCGAGCTTGTCGCCGCAATCGAATCGCCGGCCCGAAAAGCGCAGCCCGTGAAAGGCCTGGCCGTCATCGATCAGCCGGGCCAGCGCGTCGGTCAGCTGGATCTCGCCGCCGCTGCCGGCCTCGGCCCGCCCGAGATGCCCGAACACCTCGGGCTGGATGATATAGCGGCCGATGATCGTCGAGGTCGACGGCGCATCGGCCGGCTCGGGCTTTTCGACGACCCCGCGGGCGCGCACCAGCCGGCCGTCATCGGCGACGATGTCGAGCACGCCATAGCGCCGGGTCTGCTCGCGCGGCACTTCGATCACCGCCGCCAGATTGCCGCCGATCTCGTCATAGGCCGCGACCATCTGGGTCAGGCACGGGGTCTCGCAAACCATCAAATCGTCGGCCAGCAGCACGGCGAACGGCTCGTCGCCGACCAGGGCGCGCGCGCACCAGACCGCGTGGCCGAGGCCGAGCGGCGTCTGCTGGCGGGTATAGGCGATCTGGCCGGGCTCGGGCAGCCGCGCTTCGAGCTCGTCGACGAGCGCGTTCTGGCCACGCTCGCGCAATGTCGCCTCGAGCTCGAAGGCCCGATCGAAATGGTCGTCGATGGCGCCCTTGGCCCGGCTGGTGACAAAAAAGAACTGCTCGATGCCGGCTGCCTTCGCCTCCTCGACCGCATAGTGGATGAGCGGCTTGTCGACGATCGGCAGCATTTCCTTGGGCATGGCCTTGGTCGCCGGCAAAAAGCGGGTGCCGAGCCCGGCAACCGGAAAGACGGCTTTGCGCACACGCTTGTGCATGAACCCCTCGATCATGTGCTCTGGCGGCCTCGCGGGAAGGTTTACGCCATCGCGCTTCGCCCGGCAAATCGAGCGCGCAGACGTGATAACGTCGGCCGCGCCCCGGTCGTCCCCGGGCGCGCTGCGCGAAGGGCCGGTGGGCAGTGAGCAAGACGAACGAGATGGCAGACGCCGAAGCGATCGACAACCGGCTCTTCCTGCTGATCCTGCAGCATCCGCGGGAAAAGAGGGAGGCCCTGGCGACGGCGGCGCTGACGGTCGCGATGCTGCGCCGGGCCGAATTGGTGGTCGGCTTGTCGTGGCCCAATTTGGCGCGCGCGCTCGGCCGGCCCGCCGATCCGCGGCGCTGGGCGGTGCTCTACCTCGGTTCGGCGCGGCCGCGCGGGTTCGGGCTGCACAGCGATGTGGTCGCCCTCGACAGTAACGGCGAGCCGGCGGCGGATCAGGCGGCGATGCTGCGGAACCTCGACGGCGCGGTGTTGCTCGACGGCAGCTGGGGCGAGGCCAAGGCGCTGTGGTGGCGCAACCCGTGGCTGCTCAAATTGCGCCGCCTGGTGCTCGATCCGCAGCGCCCGTCGCATTACAACCGGGTGCGCCGCGAGCCTCGCCGCGAGGCGCTGTCGACGATCGAAGCCGCCGCACTTCTGCTCAAGCGCATTGAGGGGCGCCCGCAGATCGAGACCGCCCTCAACGATGCGCTCGACCAGCTGATCGCCGAGGCCGGGGCCTTCGACCGCCGGCCGGGTCACCGCCGGGCCGCGCGATAGACCGCGATTGCCGCCGCGGTCGTCGTCCCCGCGACGCCACCCGCTCAAGGCGCGTTCGCCGCCATCGCCCGCCGCGCCGCCCGCCCCGCCAGCCACCCGGCGCGGCTTTGTGCGTCGCGCTCGGAGGCGGGCATGCCGCACGGACCCGCGGCAAGCTCGCACCCGCAGGCCTCGTCCAACGCAAAGTCGCGAAACGCCGCAATCCGCTGATCCTGACGCACCGCCCCGGTATCGCGCCAGGCGAGAGCAATGAGGTTCGTTGCCTTGGCCACCACCCGGCTGGCGAACGGCCGCACCAGCCGGCCCGCGGCCAGCTCCGCATCGACCATCGGCGAGCGCCCGAGGGCGATGCCGAGCCCGTCCACCGCCGCCGACAAGGCCACGCCGAAATGGCTGAACTTGACCTGCCGCGCTGACGTCTCGCGCTCCAGCCCAAACCGATCGAGCCATGTCGACCAGCTGAATTCGGCGTCTTCGCTCTCTGCGGCTTCGCATTCGATCAAGGTGTGGGGCGCCAGGTCGGCCGGCGTGCGCAGCGGCAGCGGGCCATCGCGCAACGAGGGCGAGCAGACCGGAAACACGATCTCGTGGAGCAGCGGCATCTCCACCGCATTGCGGCCGGTCTGCCTCGACCTGCGCTTGACTACCGCGACATCGATCCCGTCGCGCACCAGATCGGGCTCGCGCCCGTCCACGGCGGCGATCCGCACCTCGATCTCGGGATGGAGAGCCGCGAACCGCCCCAGGCGGGGCACCAGCCACCAGGCGGCGAAGGCTGCCGGCGCGGCGATGGTCAGGACCCCGACCCGGCGGCGGCTGCGCACCCGCTCGCTCGCCAGCAGCATGCTGTCGAGACCGGCGCGCACGCCCTCGAGCAGGGTTCGGCCGTCGGCGGTGAGCTCGATCCCGCGATGCCGGCGCTCGAACACGCGCGCGCCCAGATGCTCCTCGAGCGCCCGGATCTGGTGGCTGACCGCACTTTGGGTCAGCGCCAGCTCATCGGCCGCGCGGGTGAACGAGAGGTGCCGGGCGACGGCCTCGAAACTCCGCAACGTCCCGAGCGGCGGAAGTGATCGAAACGGGCTGGCCATGCTGAGCTCCTAAGCAGGCATGAATTAGGCTCATCCAAGAGTGTCAAGCGACCATTGGTCTAGGCATGTGGGACGATCTAGCATTCCGCGCGATCATGCAACCAAGGCACTAGGAATGGCTCGGAACCGACGTTTCAGCGGCGCCACGAAGGCGATCAATCCGGCCGTCGACCGCGTTGCGCCGGATCGCTGGAGCGCCATGTTCATCAGCGGCAATTTGGGTCCGCTGCTGGTGTTGACCGGCGGCGTCTTGATCCACGCGCTCTCGCTGCGGGTGGTGGCGACGGTGCTGCCCTCGGCGGTGGCCGACATCGGCGGATTGCATTTTTTTGCCTGGACTCTGACCGTCGCCTTCGTCAGCGCGATCTGGGGTGCGGCGTTTGCCCCGCCGCTGGCGGCCAGACGGGGCCTGCGCCGGGCATATCGCGCGAGCCTGCTGCTGTTCGGCACCGGCAGCGCTGCTTGCGCGCTCGCCCCCACGATCGGGCTTTTCCTCGCCGGGCGCGCGCTGCAAGGGTTGGGGGGCGGCCTGCTGACGGCGCTCGCCTACACCACCATCCGCCGGGTTTTCCCCGCACCTCTGCATACCCGCGCGATCACCATGGTCTCCGGTATCTGGAGCGTCGGCGCCCTCTGCGGGCCCCTCGTCGGCGGGCTCCTCGCCGGCTGGGGGCGGTGGCGCTGGGCGTTCTGGGTCGATGTCCCGCTCGCCGCGGCGGTGGCGCTGCTCGCCGAGCGGACCCAACTCGCGCGCGCCACAGCGGAGGCGACCCGCGCCGGCTCGGCCGCCGCGATCGGGTTTGGCCGGCTCGGCCTGCTCGGCGCTTCGGTTTTGGCCGTGAGCGTCGGCGGAGCGTCGGGGCGTGCACTCTGGAGTGGGCTCGGCCTGGTCGCCGGCGCCCTGCTGCTGGTCATGCTCGCCATCGACGGCGCGGCCGGTCCGCACGCCGGGCGCTCGCGCCTGCTGCCGAGCGGAGCGTTCGATCCGCGGAGCGCATTGGGTGCCGTGTCCCTGGCGATGGCCTTGATGTCGGGCAGCACGACGGCAGCGCTTTACGTGCCCTATGTGGTCACCGCGATCGGCGGCCATGCGCCGATCGCCGGCGGCTATCTGAACGCCGACGTGGCCGTCGCCTGGACCCTGGCGGCTTTCGCCACCGCCGCGGCCCGGCCGCAATGGGTGCTGCGCTCGATCCTGTGCGGGCCGGCGCTGATCGCCTTTGGCCTGGTGGCGACCGCGGCGAGCCTGCCGAGCGGCTCGCTGGCGCTGATCGCGGCGGCGCTGTTTCCGGTCGGCGCCGGGGTCGGGCTCGCCTGGGCGCATCTCGGCAGCCTGATGATGGCCTCGGCAAAGGCGACTGAGCGGGACATCGCGAGTGCGTTCATCTCGACCCTCAACCTGATTGCGCTGGCCTTCGCCTCGGCCTTGGCCGGAATGGTCGCAAACCTCGCCGGCTTTGCCGATCCGAAGCTCGGCGCCGCCGGAGCGATGCGATCCGTGGTATGGCTATTCCTGGCGTTCTCGCTGCTGCCGGCCGCGGCATTGCCCGCAGCGCTGCGCGCCGTCCGTCAGCTCTGCCCGCGGGTCATGCCCCCTCGGGTCATCCCGTAGATCAGGATTGCTGCCGCCACGGCGACATTGAGCGATTGCACCCGGCCGCTGCCGGGGATGGTCGCGACGTCGTCGCAGGCCGCGCGAGTGGCCGGATCGAGGCCCCTTTCCTCATTGCCGAGGATCAGCGCCGTCGGCAGATCGCGGCGCCATTCGATCGGCCTTGCCGTCGGATCGGGACCGGTGCCGACGATACGGAACAGCGGCCGCAGCGCCGCCAGCGCCGGCGCCAGCGCCGCCTTGTAAAGGGTCAGATATTCGAGCCCGCCCTCGGCCACCCGGTAGCTGGCGTCCGAGGGCAGCGCCTGGTCGGGGCGGTCGGCGAGCAGCATCCGCTCGATCCCGAAAAACGCGGCGGTGCGGGCGATGGCGCCGAGATTGTGCGGGTTGCCGATGCCGTCGAGGATCAGGAGCGGCTTGCCGTCCCGCGCCCAGCCGGGCGCCGCCGCCGGATCGAATTGGTCGAGCGGCCGCGGCCGGGCGATCGCGGCGATGCCGCCATGCAGCAGGGTGCCGGCGACGCGCGCCAGCTCGGCCGCATCGACCTCGCGATAAGGCTTGCGGGCGTGAGCCTGGACGGCGCAGAACCCGCCCGCCTCGGCCCGCAGCCGGGGCTCGAAAAACAGCCGCTCGACCCGGCCGGGATCGCGCTCGAACAGTGCGCCGACGGCGGCGAGCCCGCAAATCCGCAGCAATTCGCGTTCGTGCGGCCGCCCTCTGCTGCCGTATAGAGACGGAATGCGGCCCAGTGCTTCGGTCAATGCGACAGGGCGGCGGGCGCGGCATAGAGCTGGGCCGCATCCTGGACGAGGGCGGCGCGCGCCGCCGGGTGCAGGTACACCATGTGGCCGCCATCGTAGACGCGCAGCCGAATCTGTGCGCGGGTCGCCGCCGGGATCGGCAGCTGGTCGACGAGCCAGCGCGACGACAGATAGGGCGTCACCAGATCGTAGCGCCCGTTGACGATCAAGACCCTGGTCCGCGGCTGCGCGATCAGCGCCGCTTCGAGCGAGGCCAGCGGCAGGCCCTCGCCGCCGGCGCGGCGCTCGCCCTGCCAGTCCCATTGCCGGTTGACGTCGCCGGCGAGCACTCGGTATGGCTGATCGGTGTGGTAGCCGAGGTCGGCCGCCGCATAGGCGTTGAACGCCGCCCCGAGATCAGCCGCGATCGGCCCGAGCAGCGGATCGCCGGCCGTCTCGGCCTGTCTCACACCGGGCGACGGGCGCACGATCGTGCCGTCGTAACGGCTCACCACCTCGTTTTGTGCACGCAGGATATCGCGGGCGAAAACATGGCCCGGGATGCGGCCGCGATAGCGGCGCACGACCTGCGGGGAAAGCCCGGTGAGCGTGGCGATCTTGGCGATGAACGGGTCGCCGGCAGGTGGCTGCGCCGGGAGCGCGGCCAGGCCGGCGAGATAATCGGAAAGCGCAAAACGCTCGACCGCGGCGAGGTCGGCGCCGGCCTCTCCCACATGCAGCGCCGCAGCGGTCGCGGCATAAGTCGGCAGAAAGAAGCCGGCGGCGAGCAGGTCGCGCTGGTTCGGATGCAGCGCCGACATGTCGAGCGCCGGCGAGATCAGCACCAGCCCGCTGACCGTCACGTCGACATCGCGCGACAGCGTCCGCGCCATCGCCGCGGCGCGAAACCCGCCATAGCTCTCGCCGACGAGATAAACCGGCGACGCCCAGCGCTGGTGCCGGGTCAGCCACAGCCGAATGACCGCGTCGAGCGAGTCGAGATCGGCGTGCACGTTCCAGAATTGCTGGTCGGGGTTTTTCTCGGCGCCCTCGCCGCGGCTGAACCCGGTGCCGACCGGGTCGATGAAAACGAGGTCGGTGAACGGCAGCCAGGTCGATTGGTTGTTGATGAGACGCACCGGCGGGCGCGGCGCATCGCCGTTTGCCGGCGTCTCGATGACCTTGGGTCCGAGCGCCCCCAGATGCAGAAACACCGAGGCCGCACCCGGCCCGCCATTGAGCACGAAGCTGACCGGACGCACGCCGCCCGCCGGGGCCGCGGCGAGATAGGAGACCGTGAAGATCGTCGCGGTCGTGGCCCCCTTTCGGTCGGTCAGCGCAAAGGTCTCGGCGATCGCGTCGTAATCGAGCCGGCCGCTGCCGAGGGTGCCCCCGCCGAGGTTGATCGTGTGGTGGGTCGCCACCCGCGCCGGGAGCGCCGCCTCGGTTTTGCCGTCTGCCCGCGCTGCGGCGTTGCCGAGAACGACCAGCACCAGGCAGACGAGCGCCGCAGACCTCAACATCGCACGCCTTCCAACCGCGTCTCCCGCTCGGGGCCGCGCACCCTGATCGCCGCCGGCTACACCACCGGCGAGCGGCCGCCATCGACGTTGATCGCGCAACCGGTGACGTAGGAGGCCGCGTCGGACGCGAGGAAGCAGGCGACGTTGGCGAATTCCTCGGCCCGGCCCATGCGGCCGAGCGGCACCGAGCGCCCGGCCTGGGCGATGAAATCGTCGAGCGAGACGTTGGCGCCCTCGCGCTGGTGGCGGCGGACGATCTGGTCGCTGACGATGACCCCGACGTGCAGGGAATTGACCAGCACGTTGTGCGGCGCGCCCTCGCCCGAGAGCGCCTTGGTGAACGCCATCTGGGCGGCGCGGCTGACCGACGTCGGCGCGCTGTCCGGCCCCGGCGCCTTCGCGCCGATGTTGAGCACGCTAATGATCCGGCCCCAGCGGCGCTCTTTCATCTGCGGAAAGATCAGCCGGCAAAAGCGGATCTGGGCGAACAGCTTGAGGTCGAGATCGCTCTGCCACATCTCGTCGGTCAATTGCTCGGAGGGCCCGCGGATCGACTGGCCGGCATTGTTGACATAGATATCGATCTTGCCGAATTCGGACATGATCTGGTCATAGGCGCGGCGGATGTCGGCCGCCTTCGACACGTCGGCGCTGATCGCGGCGACCTTGCCTTTGGCACCCTTCTGGATCAACTTTTTGGCTTCGGCCAAGGTTTCGGGGCTGCGCGCCACGATCGCGACATCGGCCCCCGATGCGGCAAACCGCTCGGCCATCGCCAGGCCCAGCCCCTTGCTGCCGCCGGTGATCACCGCACTTCTTCCGTTCAGTCGGATATCCATCGCGAAACTCCTTGGTTGCCAGATTGAAGCTCACAGGGTCAGCCGGTCGATCTCCTGCATGTCCTCGCGGGACAACGCCCAGCCGGCGGCCCGCGCGTTCTGCTCGACCTGCTCGGGGGTGGTGGCCCCGGCGATGACGCTCGCCACCGCCGGGCGCTGCAATAGCCAGCCGAGCGCCAGCTCGAGGAGGGTGCGGCCGCGTTCGGCGGCAAAGCCTTCGAGGCGCTCGATCGCCGCCCAGTTCTGCTCGCTCAGATATCGCCCGGCCGCCCGCGGCATCTTGTCCAGCCGCGAGCCGGATGGCGGCGGCGTGCCGCGTCGGTATTTGCCGGTCAGCACCCCGTCGGCCAATGGCCGGAACGGGATCAGGCCCAGCCCATAAGATTCGAGCACGGGCATCATCTCGCGGTCGAGGCCGCGGGCGAGCAGGCTGTATTCCTCCTGGCACGCGACGAAACGCTCGAGCCCCAGATGCTTCGAGGTCCATTGCGCCTCGACCACCTGCCAGGCGGGCAGGGTCGACGAGCCGAGATAGCGCACCTTGCCCTGGCGCACCAGATCGTCGAGCGCGCGCAGGGTTTCTTCGATCGGGGTCAGCGGGTCGGGCTGGTGCTGCTGATAGAGGTCGATCCAATCGGTTTTGAGGCGTTTGAGGCTGGCCTCTACTTCGGCGATGATGTAGCCCCGCGAGGCGCCCTCGAACCGGCCGGAGCCGTCCATCGGCCGGGCGAACTTGGTGGCCAGCACGATGTCCTTGCGAAGCGGCCCGAGGATCTGGCCGAGACAGGATTCCGAGCTGCCGCGCGGGTCGCCATAGGTATCGGCCTCGTCAAAAAAGGTGATGCCGAGATCGAGCGCCTTGTGCACGACTCGGCGTGTCGCCTCGAGATCGATGCGGCCGCCGAAATTGTTGCAGCCGAGCCCCACCGCCGACACCCGCAGCCCCGAC
>DASYNW010000032.1:0-13121 GCA_036008325.1 Allostellaceae bacterium | reverse complement strand
TGCGGCATGGTCGATGGCTTGCCGATCGGGCTGATGGTGACCGGCCCGCTTTACGGCGACCTTGCGGTGCTGCAGGCCTGCCGCGCCTATGAGGAGGCAGCGGGTACGGCATGGCCCGGCCCGCCTCTGGAAAAATGCCTCGCCGCGATCGCATCGCGCGCCGATGACGGGGTCGCGGCCAAGCGCTGGGCCTCGCGGCCAACATAGGTAAAATTCTGCGGTTGCATCGGCGTGCCGCCGCAGCATATTCGCCCTGACCCAAAGTGACGCTGACCCAGATTGACGGGAGGTTCCGATGGCCAACAAGGAGCAGAAGCGGTCGGGCCGCGAGGCCAAAAAACCCAAGCAGAAGAAGAAGGGCGCCGACAAGCCCGCGGCCGGCAAGCCGCCGCTAGGAAAAAGCTGAGTTGTTCAAAGGCGCGCGGCGCCCATGGATTGCCTGCGACAGATCCAGCCGCTTTCTTGTTACCCTGAGGAAGCCTGCCCCTGGCAAGGAACAGGGGGGCCATGCTCACGGCCGAAATAGGTTCCGGGCCGGGCGCCAGGACTACGATCGCGGATCGCTTGTGAGGGGCCGTTCCGGCCGCGACCCGTTGCTCAATTTCCCGTTGGTGTCTTGAGATAGAAATTTGCAATATTAGTGCAGAGATGTCATTGCGAGCGCAACGAAGCAATCTGGTGCTGTATGTCGCTGGAGCCGAAACAGCTTTACGAGATTGCCGCGTCGCCCTGTAGGCTCCTCGCAATGACAGAGTGGTAAAGAATCGTACGAATTCTCTGACCGATCACACTAGCCTTCGAGCGCTGCTTCGGTGACCTGCTCGGCGCGCTCGGCCCACAGGAAGTGCAGGCTGTTGCGGGCGCTTTCGGGGATCTCGTCGTAATCGCGGCGGTTGCGCGCCGGCAGGATCACGGTCGCGAGCCCGGCGCGGGCGGCGGCGACGACCTTTTCCTTGATGCCGCCGACCGGCAATACCAGCCCGCGCAGGCTGATCTCGCCGGTCATCGCGGTGTCGCTCTTGACCGTGCGGTTGGTCAGCAGCGAGACGAGCGCGGTGTACATCGCCACCCCGGCCGACGGCCCGTCCTTGGGGATGGCACCCGCCGGCACATGGACATGGATGTCGCTCTTTTCGAACATCGCCGGGTCGAGCCCGAGCGAGGACGCCCGCGCCTTGACCAGGCTCAGCGCCGCCTGCGCACTTTCGCGCATGACCTCGCCGAGCTGACCGGTCAGGATCAGCCGGCCGCCGCCGGGAAAGCGCGTCGCCTCGATGAACAGAATGTCGCCGCCGACCGGGGTCCAGGCGAGACCGGTGGCGACGCCGGGGACGCTGGTGCGCATCGCCACCTCGCCCTCGAAGCGCGGCGGCCCGAGGCTTTCGGCGAGATCCTTCGGCTCGATCGCAACGTGGCTCGCGGTTCCTTCGGCGATATGCATCGCGGCGGTGCGCAATGCCGCGCCGATTTCGCGCTCGAGCTGGCGCACGCCGGCTTCGCGGGTGTAGTCGCGGATGATCGCGCGCAAGGCGGCGTCGCTCAATTCGGCTTGCTCGGCCTTGAGCCCATTGGCCTTGAGCTGGCGGGCGACGAGATAGCGGCGCGCGATCTCGAACTTTTCGTCCTCGACATAGCCGGGGAGGTCGATCACCTCCATGCGGTCGCGCAGCGGCCCCGGGACCGTGTCGAGCACGTTTGCGGTGGTGATGAACATGACCCGCGACAGGTCGAACGGCACCCCCAGATAATTGTCGCGAAAGGTCGAGTTCTGCTCGGGGTCGAGGACTTCGAGCAGGGCCGAGGCCGGGTCGCCCTGAATGCCGCGGCCGAGCTTGTCGATCTCATCGAGCATCATCACGCAGTCGCGGGCACCCGCCCGGCGGATACCCTGGATGATGTTCCCCGGCAAGGCCCCGATATAGGTGCGGCGATGACCGCGGATTTCGGCCTCGTCGTGGGTGCCGCCGAGGCTGACGCGGACGAACTTCCGCCCCGTGGCGCGGGCGATGCTCTGCCCGAGCGAGGTCTTGCCGACGCCGGGCGGCCCGACAAAGCACAGGATCGGGCTGCGGCCCTCCGGGTTGAGCTGATGGATCGCCAGATTTTCGAGGATGCGGCGCTTGACCTTGGTGAGCCCGAAATGGTCGGCGTCGAGGGTGCGGCGCGCCTCGGCGATGTCGATCGGCTTGCCCGACTCGACCGACCACGGCAGCTCGATCAGCCATTCGAGATAGGTGCGCGCCATCGAATATTCGCCGGCGGCCTCGGGCATCCGTTCGAGCCGGGCGAGCTCGCGCTTGGCGTGCTCCTCGACCTCGGCCGGCATTTTGGCCTCGGCGATCTTTCGGGAGAGCTCGGCGATCTCCTGGCTCTTGGCGTCGTCGCCCTCGCCCAATTCCTTCTGGATCGTCTTCATCTGCTCGCGCAGCAGGAACTCGCGCTGGCGGTCGTCGATCTTTTCCTTGGTCTGCTCGCTGATCTGGCGCGACAGCCGCAGCACCTCGGTGCGGTAGGCCAGCATCGCCGACACCCGTTCGAGCCGGCTCTCGATATCGACGGTTTCGAGGATCTCCTGCTTTTCGGCCGGGGTGATGTCCATAAAGCTGGCGATCAGGTCGGCGAGGGCGGCGGCGGAGCCCGCCTGCTGCACGGCGTTGACCAGCTCGACCGGGGTCTGCGGCAGCAATTGCAGCACCTCGATCGCCTGGTTGCGCAGGTTGAGCATCCGCGCTTCGATGTCCTTGCCGGCGGCCTCGCTCTCGGCCATGCGCTCGACCCGGGCCACCAGAAACGGGTAGCCGTCGAGAAAATCGAGAATGCGAAAGCGCCGCTCGCCCTGGCTGATCACATGATGCTGGCCGTCGGGGCTCGTTACATAGCGCAGGATGTTGGCTTCGGTGCCCATGCGGTGCAGATCGACCGGGATCGGATCCTCGGTCGCCTGGTCGCGCTGCAACACGAGGCCGACCGGCCGGTTGAGCCGGATCGCGGCCTGTGCCGCGGCAACCGAGCGCTGGCGCCCCAAGGTGACTGGCAGCACAGTGCCGGGAAACAGCACCAGGCTGCGGGTCGGCACCAGGATCAGCGCATCGGCAGGGAGCGCCGGGATGCCGGCCAGCGCGGTTTCGATGGCGCCGGCGGGCGGTGGCGGCGCCGGGTCTGTGGTGCGCAATTCATGTTCTTCGAGAGGCATGCTATAGGTTCCTTGGAATCGGGGTCGCTGGCGGCGGCGCGGCGTCCGTTACAGCTTGTGCAGCTGCACCATCAGGCAGCCATTGGCCAGATGCCGGCCGGAGATCTCGAAGCGCACCGGCGGCAGCTCGATCCGCCGCTGGAATTGGCCATGCGGGATCTCCAGCCGATGAATTCGGCCATGCGCCATCTCCGGCGGCAGCGGACGCTCGCCGCTGACCATCAGCACCCCGGCGCTCAGGGTCACCTTGATCTCTTCGGGGGCGACGCCCGGCAGGGCGATCAGGATGGTCAAGGTTTCGTCGGTTTCGAAGATGTCGCATGGCGCTTCCCAATAAGGCCGCGCATGCCCGCGGTGAAAGAATTGACGATGCAGGCGCTCGGCGCGTTCCATCGCCTCGCAGGCTTGTGCCCACATCAACGCTTCAAGCTGTCGTTCCGGCATCATCGGCTCCGAACGGGGATGGGCCCCGCCCGGTTCCCGCCCGGCGACGCCAACTCAGGGTGATATAGTTACGCTCCGACGGTCGGGGAGAGCGAAATTGCGCATTTGGCCGATCTTGCGCCGACTGAGCGAGGCGGGACTAGGCGGGTGGCGCGAAACCGGTTATCAGCCTTGGGCAAACCACTTGAAGGGGCGATTGGTGGCCGAAATCAGCGCAGAAACCATGGCTTTTGTCGACGGCGTCGCGGCCGAGGCGCAGCGTATCGACACCCCGTGCGGCGACGGCGCGATGGTGTGGCGCGTGTGGGGCAGCGGCCCGCCGCTGGTGCTGCTCCATGGCGGCTACGGCTCGTGGACCCATTGGATCCGCAACGTCTTGCCATTGTCGCGCGCCTTTACCGTCGTCGCTCCGGATCTGCCCGGGCTCGGGGAGTCGGCGACCCCGCCCGAGCCGCACACCGCCGAGGGGCTGGCCCAGATCGTCGCCCGCGGCCTCGACATCGTGCTGCCGCGGCACGAGCGTCTGCACCTTGCCGGGTTCTCGTTCGGCGGGGTGCTCGGCGGCCATGTCGCAGCCCAGCTCGGCGATCGGGTGCGCGCCTTCACCGTGGTCGGCTCGAACGGGCTTGGCCTCGTCCGCCAGCCGACCGACCTCCAGCGGGTGCCGGCGGGTGCATCTACCGAGGCGGCGCTCACCGTCCACCGCCACAATCTCGGCGCGCTGATGATCGCCGATCCCGGGAAGATCGACGAGCTGGCGGTCTACATCCAGTCGCAGAACGCGCCGCGCGGCCGGGTCAGGAGCCGGCGTTTTTCGCGCGCCGACACCTTGATGCGCGCGCTGCCGCTGATCAAGGCGCATCTCGACGGCATCTGGGGCGGGCGCGACGCCACCGCGTATCCGCATCTCGACGAGCGCGCCCGAACCCTGCGCGCCCATCAGCCTGACGCCCGGTTTGACATCATCGAGGGCGCCGGCCATTGGGTGCAGTATGAAGCAGCCGACCGGTTCAACCCGCTGCTCGCCGAAATCGCCGCACAACGCCGGAGTGCCTCGCCATGAGCAGCGACAATAACTCCTCGCTCGCCGGCAAGGTCGCGGTGGTGACCGGCGGCAGCAGCGGCATTGGCGCCGCGAGTGTCAAGCTGTTCGCGGCGGCTGGGGCGCGGGTCGTGGTCGGCTACAACAAGGGGGCCGATCGCGCCGCTTCGCTGATCACCGAGCTCCCCGGCGACGGCCATCGCGCGATGCGTCTGCCGCTTGAGGATACGGCCCAGATCCGCAAGGTCGCGGCCGCGGTCGAGGAGGAATTCGGCCGCGCCGACATCCTCGTCAATTCCGCCGGGTTTACCCGAATGGTGCCGCACCATGATCTCGAAGCGCTCGACGACGATCTGATCGACGCGGTGCTGACCGCCAATGTGCGCGGGCCATTCGCGACGATCCGCGCCTTTGTCCCGCTGCTGCGCCGGTCGGGCGACGGGGTGATCGTCAACATCTCCTCCGGTGCCGCCCAGCACGGCACCGGCAGCTCGATCATCTACGGCGCCTCGAAGGCTGCGCTCAACACGATGAGCATGGCGCTCGCCCGCGTGCTCGGCCCGCAGATCCGCGTCGTCATCGTCGCGCCGGGGATGGTCCATACCGGCTTTGTCCCCGGCCGCACCGAGCAGATGATGGCCTCGGCGGCGGCGGCGACCCCGCTGAAGCGGGCGATCGAAGCACATGACGTGGCGCTGGCGGTGATGGCCTGCGTGACCCATCTGACCCATACGACGGGATCCATCATCACCGTCGACGCGGGGCGTCACTTGTAATGATCGGGCTGCTGCAATGACTGGGCTGCTAAAGTGGGGGCGGCGCGGCGACCTCTCATCTGGCGCGCCCCCCTCCGCCGATCGCGCAACCAAGCCCGCCGAAGCCGTGTTCGCGTCACGGCCAGGGAGAGGCCCGGGGAGGGGCATTGTGGGCGGCATCACGCGGCAGCGCGAAATCATCGACCGCCGGGCCTTGGCCGCGGAATTGTCGGCCGCGGCGGGCTCGGTCAAAACTTCGAGCTTTGAGCGCGCCCCGATGGTGGCGCCGCTGAAGGCGGCGCTCGCCGCCGGGCGCGCCGAGATCCGCCGCCGCTTCGAGACAGCCGGCGACGGCACCGCGGTCGTGCGCGAAGAGTGCTTTCTGATGGATCAGCTGATCCGCGCGCTGTTCGATGTGGTCACCGCAGAAATTTATCCGCTGCCCAACCCGACCTCGGGCGAGCGGCTGGCGCTGGTCGCGGTCGGCGGCTATGGGCGCGGCGAGCTCGCGCCCTATTCCGATATCGATCTTTTGTTCCTGCTGCCCTACAAGCAGACCCCCCACACCGAGCAGGTCGTCGAGTCGCTGCTTTATCTGTTGTGGGATCTGGGGCTCAAGATCGGGCAGTCGACGCGCTCGGTCGAGGAATGCCTGCGCCAGGCGAAATCAGACCTGACCATCCGCACCGGTCTGTTGGAGGCGCGCTATCTGTGGGGCGACGCGGCGTTGTTCGGCGAGCTCAAAAAGCGCTTCGACGCCGAAATCGTGCGCGGCACCGCGGCGCAATTCGTCGAGGCCAAGCTCGCCGAGCGCGACGAGCGGCACCGCC
The DNA here is from genome assembly GCA_036008325.1 of Allostellaceae bacterium. Classification (GTDB taxonomy): domain Bacteria; phylum Pseudomonadota; class Alphaproteobacteria; order ATCC43930; family CGMCC-115725; genus AP-15. Next base: position 6,857 of record DASYNW010000032.1, on the reverse strand, counting down.
GGGTCGGCGACAGCCGCTACCAGCTCGAGCCGAACGTCAAGGAAGGCAAGGGCGGCCTCAGAGACCTGCACACCTTGTTCTGGCTGGCCAAATACATCTACCGCATCGACGATGTGGCCAAGCTCGTCGAGCTCGGCGTGCTGTCGGCCGAGGAGTCGCAGCGCTTCGCCCGGGCGCAGAGCTTTTTGTGGAATGTGCGCTGCCACTTGCATTTCCTCACCGGGCGCGCCGAGGAGCGGCTGACCTTCGACCTGCAGGGCGAGATCGGGCGGCGCATGGGCTACACCGATCACGCCGGCAGCCGCGGCGTCGAACGCTTCATGAAACATTATTTTCTGGTCGCCAAGGATGTCGGCGACCTGACCCGGATCTTCTGCGCGATCCTCGAAGCCGATCAGAAGGGCAAGCGGCGGCTTTCCTGGGTGCGCTGGGGCAGCGGCCGGCGCGCGCTCGACGGGTTCGTGCTCGATGGCGAGCGGCTGACGATCCCGTCCGAGGATTTCTTCAAGAACGATCCGGTGGCGCTGCTGCGCCTGTTCCATGTCGCCCAGCAGAGCGGGCTCGACATCCATCCGCGCGCGCTGCGCCGCGCCGGCCAATGCTTGCGGCTGATCGACCGGCGGCTGCGCGAGGACCCCGAGGCAAACCGGCTGTTCCTCGAAATCCTCACCTCGCGCAACGATCCGGAGACGGCCTTGCGGCGGATGAACGAGGCCGGGGTTTTCGGCCGCTTCATCCCCGATTTCGGGCGGGTCGTGGCGCAGATGCAGTACGACATGTACCATCACTATACGGTCGACGAGCACACCCTCTTCGCAATCGGCATCCTGCACCAGATCGAGAGTGGGCAGCTCAAGGGCGAGCTGCCGCTGACGACGGCGCTGGCGGTGACGATCGTCTCGCGCCGCGCGCTCTATCTGGCGGTGCTGCTGCACGACATCGCCAAGGGAAGGGGCGGCGACCATTCGGTGCTCGGCGAGCGCATCGCCCTCAAGCTCGGGCCGCGGCTCGGGCTCACCGCCGAGGAGACCGAGACGGTGGCCTGGCTGGTGCGCTGGCACCTGTTGATGAGCGGCACCGCGTTCAAGCGCGACATCGGCGACCCGCAGACGATCGGCGACTTTGTCGGGCACGTGCAATCGCCGGAGCGGCTGAAGCTGCTGCTGCTGCTGACCGTGGCCGATATCCGGGCGGTGGGGCCGCAGGTGTGGAACGGCTGGAAGGCGGCATTGCTGCGCGAGCTTTATCACCGCGCCGTCGAGGTGATGTCGGGCGGGCTCACGGTCGGGGCGCAAGATTCGCGGGTTGCCGCGGCATTGGCCGCGGCGCGCGAGCGGCTGCCCGATTTCAGCGAAGAGGAGTTCGCAAGGTTCGCCAAAGCCGGCTATCCGTTTTACTGGCTGTCGTTCGATCCCGAGACCCACGCCCGGCACGCCCGGCTGATCCGCGAGGCGGAGGCGGGGGGCGCGCCCTTGACCGTTGAAACGCGGGTCGAACCGCAGCGCGGGGTGACCGAGATCACCCTTTATACGGCCGACCATCCGGGCCTCTTTTCGCGCATCGCCGGGGCGCTGGCGGTCAACGGCGCCAACATCGTCGACGCCCGGATCATGACGATGTCGAACGGCATGGCGCTCGATACCTTCTGGGTGCAGGACCTTGCCGGCCGGCCGTTCGACCGGCCGGACAAGCTCGCCCGCCTCGCGGTCGTGTTCGAGAACGTGCTGACCGGCGATCTGAAGCCGCATCGCGAGTTTGCCCGGCCGCCCGCCTTCCCCAGCCGCATGCAGGTATTTACCGTGGCGCCGCGGGTTCTGGTCGACAACAAGGCCAGCGCCTCGCACACGGTGATCGAGGTCAACGGCCGCGACCGGCCGGGCCTGCTGTTCGAGCTGACCCGCGAATTGACCCGGCTCAGCCTGCAGGTGTCGAGCGCCAAGATCTCGACCTATGGCGAAAAGGTGGTCGACGTTTTCTACGTCAAAAATCTGTTCGGCCACAAAGTCGAGCATCCGGTCAAGCTTGCCGAGATCCGCACCACCCTCGAGACGGTGCTGGCCAGAGGCAATGACACGGTGGCACCGCAACGCGAGCACGCCGCCGCGGCCGCGGCGCAGTAGCGCTTGCTGGGCTGGTTTATCCGCTGCTACGGGGATCTCAGTTTGTTCGAGCCGCCTGGTCTACAACCATGGCCGCGGAACCGGACAGTGGCGGCCTTGTGCCGGGATTCACGCAAACGGCGGGGCCGTGGCTGGTCGGGACAAGCCTCGACAAGCCCGGCCATGACGATTTCGGTAAATCTTGTGTGTGCGTCTGACCATTAGCTGCGAACCTCGAGATAGCGCTTGGGCAGCATCGCGTGGATGCCCTTGTTGCCGTCCACCAGCTGGGTTACCCGCATGTCGACGGCGAGGCTGCAAAACATATAGGCGTCCTCGCGCCCGAGCCCCATGCACTCGCCGATCAACGCGATCATCCGGCGCAAGGCGGTTTTGGCCGCGTCGTCGAGATCCTCGTCGAAGCCCATCGTGATCAGGTGCGTCGGGGTTTCCGCGCGGGGCAAATCGAGCTTGATGTCCCGGCGCAAGGTCAGGCGGAAGGTGCCGGTCAATGCGGTTTCGAGTGCCGTCACGCAGACCTCGCCGTCGCCCTGAACACCATGCCCGTCCCCGGCCGAAAACAGTGCGCCCGAGGTCCACACCGGCAGGTAGAGCGTGGTGCCGGCGGTCAATTCCTTCAGATCCATGTTGCCGCCGAACTCGCGCGGCACGATCGAGGTGACCGCCCCATAGGCCGGCGGCGGCGCCACCCCCATGACCCCAAAGAACGGCGCGAGATCGATCTCCGCACCCCACGGCACGGTGGCGATGCCGCGCTGGCGGTCGATCGCGGTGTGCCAGATCCGGCGCACCGGAAAATCCTCGGGGAGGGTCCCGGAAAGCGGGCGAATGCGGGTGTAGCCCCAATTCTGCCGCGGATCGATCGCCAGTATCTCGATCGCCAGCACATCGCCGGGCTCGGCCCCTTCGACCGCGATCGGCCCGGTCAGGATGTGCGCGCCGAGCTTCGGCTCGAGCCCTTGATGGATCGCCAGATGGTCGGGAAGAATGTCGAAGCGCCCACCCGACTGCATGGCTTCGGGCGGCAGCACGTCGGGCCCGCCCGAGACGCTGTCGATGGTCACCGTGTCGCCCGAAGCGACGGTCAGCACGGGCTTCAGCCCGGCGTCGAAAAACCCCCAGTGGCAAGTCTCGGGGCTGGCCCGCAAGACGTGATGCTGCGACATCGGCAAACTCCCTCCGCTGATCGACGCCCGATCCTAAAGCCTGCCGCGAATTCCGCGCAGGCCTTTCCGCGCACCCCGGCGATGGGTCGGCGGCGGCGTGGCGCGCCCGGCCCGATCCGGGTATCGTGCTGCCGATGAGCGAGCACTCGACAAGCGGCAGCGCCACCCGTGACTACCGCCATCTGGCCGGGGCCGAGAAGGCGCCGCTGGTGCGCGGCATCTTCGACAGGGTGGCGACGCACTACGATCTGATGAACGACCTGATGAGCGGCGGCATCCATCGGCTGTGGAAGGCCGAGATGATCGCATTGCTGAAGCCGCGGCCGGGCCAGCGCCTGATCGATGTGGCGGGCGGCACCGGCGACATTGCACTGCGCGCGCTGAGGCGCCTGGAGCCCGAGGGTGGGCTTGTCGAAGCCGCCGCTGGCGCCGGCCGGGCGGTCGTCTGCGATAGCAACGAGCGCATGCTCGAAATCGGCCGCGCCCGCGCGCTCGACCGCGGCATCCTCGCCGGCATCGAATGGCTCGTCGCCGACGCCGAGCGGCTGCCCTTCGCCGAGCGCAGCTTCGATCTCTATACGATCGGCTTCGGGTTGCGCAACGTGACCCGGATCGAGGCCGCCCTCGCCGAGGCGCGCCGGGTATTAAAGCCGGGCGGCCGGTTCCTCTGCCTCGAATTCACCCCGTCGGTGACCCCGCTGCTGCAGCCGCTTTACGATTGGTACAGCTTTCTCGTCGTGCCGCTGCTCGGGCAGATCGTCGCCGGGGATCGCGAGGCCTACACCTATCTGGTCGAAAGCATCCGCGGGTTCCCGCGCCAGAGCGAGCTCGCTGAAATGATCGCGGCGGCCGGGCTCGGGCAGGTCAGGTACCGCAACCTGACGGGGGGGATCGCTGCGCTTCACTCGGCCTGGCGCCTCTGAGGCTGTGCGATCCCGGTTCGGGCTGCTGCGCAGCCTGCGCAATTTGTGGCGGCTGGCGGCGATCGGGTTGATCCTGGCGCGCCACGATGCGGTGTTCGCGTTTGCCGGCATCCCGGTTCTGGCCTCCGGCCTGCGCTTGGCGCAGCGGTTCGTGCGGCGCCGCCCGACCGCGGCGGCGCGCCCGGGCCAGCGGCTGGCGGCGGCGCTCGACGAGATGGGGCCGAGCTTCGTCAAGCTCGGCCAGCTGATGGCCACCCGCGCCGATCTCTTAGGCGAGGAGATCGCGGTCGATCTGGCGAGCCTTCAAGATCGGCTGCCGCCCTTTGCCGGATCCCTGGCGCGCGCGGCGATCGAAGCCGAGTTCGGTCGGCCGCTCGAAACCCTCTTTTCCGCGTTCGACGAAACCGCGGTCGCCGCCGCCTCGATCGCCCAGGTCCACTTTGCCGAAACCACGGACGGGCAGGAGGTCGCGGTCAAGGTGCTGCGCCCGGGGGTGGCCGACGCATTCGCCCGCGACCTCGATCTGTTTCGCTGGCTCGCCGGCCTGATGGAGCGTCTCTACCCGCCGTCGCGGCGGTTGAAGCCGGTCGAAGTCGTCGAGACGCTGGCCGAAGTGGTCCGCTTCGAGATGGATCTGCGGTTCGAGGCCGCGGCCGGCTCCGAGCTCGCCGAAAACTTTGCCGGCGACCCCGGTTTTCGCGTGCCGCGGATCGACTGGCAGCGCACCGGGCACGGCGTGCTGACATTGGCGCGGATAACCGGCATCCGCGTCGACGACCGGGCGGCTTTGCTCGCCGCCGGGCACCGCATCGACGATCTCTTGGCCAAGGCCGCCGGCGCCTTTTTCAACCAGGTGTTCCGCGACGGCTTCTTTCACGCCGACATGCACCCCGGAAACATGTTTGTCGATGCCACGGGGGCGATCGTCGTCGTTGATTTCGGGATCATGGGGCGGCTCGACCGCACCACCCGCTACTACCTCGCCGACATGCTGATCGGGTTCCTGTCGGGCGACTACCGGCGGGTGGCCGAAATCCACTTTGCCGCCGGTTACGTGCCGCCCGACCAATCGGTCGACGCCTTCACCCAGGCCTGCCGGGCGATCGGCGAGCCGATCCTCGGGCGCCCGTTGCAGGACATCTCGGTGGCCCGGCTGCTCGCCCAGCTGTTCCAGGTCACCGAGCAGTTCGGCATGGAAACCCAGCCGCAGCTGCTGCTGCTGCAAAAGACCATGGTACTGATCGAAGGCATTGGCCGGCGCCTCGATCCGGAGATCAACGTGTGGACCTTGGCGCGGCCGCCGATCGAGGCCTGGATGCGCGACAATCGCGGCCCCGAGGGGCGCTTGCGTCAGCATCTCGAAACCTTCGCCGACATGGCCTGGCGGCTGCCCGCGCTGATCCGCGGCCTCGAGACACTGGTCGGCGACATGTCGCGCGAGGGGGTCGTCGTGCACGCCGAGTCGATTGTCAAACATGCCTCCGAGCAGGCCAAGCGCGCCTGGCTCGTGGTGTTGCCGCTGTACATTGCGGCCGCGGCTCTAGTGGCGATCGCCGTCGCCCTCTTCTTCCGGCGGTAGCATGCTATGGTCGCCGCGTTGCCGCCGCGAGAGAGCAGCGCGATGAAGATATCGAGCCGTCGTTGGCAGATCCGCGAAGACACGGCCCAGCAGCACGGAGTTGCATCATGAAGATAACCAAGGTCACGACCGGCATCGTGGCGCTGCCCAATGACGAGCCGCTCGCCGGCTTTTCGGAGAACCCGAACGCCAAGAACCCGATCGTCTGGCTGCGGCTCGGCACCGACGAGGGCGTCGAGGGGTTGGGCGTCACCTATTTCGGCGGCGCGCTGACCCGCACCCTGCGCCACGCGGTCGACGAGCTTGGCGCGCTCGTCATCGGCGAAGACCCGATGCGGGTCGAGGCGGTGGCGGCGAAATTGCGCGCGGCGGCAGTCTCATCCGGGCCGGCTGGGATCTTCACGATGGCCTTGTCGGCGATCGATGTCGCGCTGTGGGACATCAAGGGCAAGGCGCTGGGCCTGCCCTTGTGGAAACTGCTGGGCGGCGGGCGCGACCACATCGCGACCTATGCGAGCGGGGCGCTGCGCCGCGGCCTCAAGCTCGACGAGGCAGTCACCGCCGCCGGCCGGCTGCGCGAAAAAGGCCACCGCCAGGCCAAGATGCAGCTGGGGCTTCCCGGCGTCACCTCGCCGGCGCGCGAGGTCGAGCAGGCCCGGCTGATCCGCCAGGCGGTCGGCCCCGACATGGATCTGATGTGCGACATCAACCAGCGCTGGCGCCCGGAGCAGGCGATCGACATTGGCCGGCGGGTCGAGGACGCCGGTGTCGGTCTCTTCTGGCTCGAGGACGTGACCGCGCACGACGACTACGCCGGGTTGGCGCGCGTCGCCGCGGCATTGTCGACCCCGGTCGCTGGCGGCGAGTACCTGTGGGGCATCGCGCCGTTCCGCCACATGGTCGAAGCTCGCTCGGTCGACATCGTGATGATCGACCAGGTGCGCTCGGGCGGCATCACGCCCTGGCTCAAGATCGCCGGCATGGCCGAGGCCTTCAACCTGCCGGTGGTCAGCCATGGCGTGCCCGAGATTCACGTGCATCTGGTCGGCGCCGTGCCGAATGGCCTGAC
>DASYNW010000031.1:0-6690 GCA_036008325.1 Allostellaceae bacterium | reverse complement strand
ATTTTCCATGGTCCACTCGGACCATTGCCTGGTCATCGTGCCGAAGCCGACGGTCGGCTCAGAATCCGAACCGCTGGAGGACGCCGGCTTTGCAGAAAGCGGGGTAAAGGTCAGATGCACGTCGCCCTCGGGCGTGACCGATCCGACGAGCTGCAGGCACGAAACCTGAGCGGATGCCGCCGATCCGCCCGGCCGCGTATAGGACACCGCCGTGGTTCCCCAGAAATATCCGTCTGCGTAATTCGAAATGTAATAGACGGTCTGGTCGGAAACCGGCGCCGGGGTCCTGCGCGCCGGGCTCGACGCCAGCGCCAGAAGATTAGCTCTCGGCACGTACCAGTAGGTATGCGCCAGCCACTGCCAGCGCCCGGCATGCGGCGTATCGGTGCGCGGCGTATCGTTTCTCGCCATCGCCGGTGAACAGGCTAGTGCCGCGGCGGCGGCGATCAGGAGCGCGGCCAAAAGCTCTCTTGCCCAACCCGCTCGCATCTGGTTTCTCCGCTATATGTTTGGGTCATCCGGAAGCAAGCGCGGCCACGCGGCGCAGGCTCTACCCTCCGAACCGTATGATGGTTCGGCGTATTCAGCGCCTGGCGACGAGCTTGCGCGAAATCGATGAAGAAACGGTCAATGATCAAGATCATTTCCGGGCTCGCGATGATCGGGGTGCTGCTGATCGCAGGCTGTGCCGCCGGCGCGACCGGGTCGGCAAATCAGCAGGATAATGGTCTCTACGGCGGCGTCTCGGGCGGGTGGACCCGGCCTTGATCGCTCCCCGGCAATGACCGCGCCCAAAACCAGCTGCGGAGTGATTGTCGGCGACGGCAGGCGTATCCTGCTGGGCCACGCCACCCGCTCGCCGCGTTGGGATATCCCGAAGGGCGAAGCCGAGCCCGGCGAAGGCTTTGCCGAAGCCGCTTCGCGCGAACTCTTCGAGGAAACCGGGCTCGTCGTACCGGCGCCCGAGTTTACCGCGCTTGGCGTCCACGCCTATCTGCGGGCCAAGGATCTGGCGCTGTTCGCCTGGACGCCGCCGCAGTTGCCCGACCCGAAGAGCCTCGCCTGCACCTCGCATTTCGCGCTGCCCGATGGCACCTTGCTGCCCGAGTTCGACCGCTTTGGCCTGTTCTCGTGGGAGGAGGCGCTGGGCCGGGTCGGCCGGAGCATGGCGCGGGTTCTGGCTACGATCCCGCGCGATCGGTTATAGAGCGCTTCGAAATGATCCGCCGATCGTGCTAGGCTGGCGCCATCCGCAACGAGGAGATCGCCATGCCCAAGCTGCGCCACATCGCCATCGCCGCCGAGGACCCGGAAGCGATGGCCGAGTTCTACAAGAAGGCATTCGACTTCAAGGAGGTCGGGCGGCCCAACGGGTTTCTCGCCGACGGCGTGTTTTTGAGCGACGGCACCCTCAACATGGCGATCCTCAAATTCAAGACCGACCAGCTCGGCAAGGGGATGGACTATCGCGGCATCCATCATTTCGGGGTGCTGGTCGAGGATGTCGACGCGTTCTCGAAGAAGCTCGAAGGCCTCGGCGCCACGCACTACATCGATCAGGGCCAGGGCGGCCACCAGGCCGGCTATTTCGAGAAGAAGTTCTTCGGCCCCGAGGGCATCCTGTTCGACATCGCCGAGCATGGCTGGGCCGGCGCCGAGCCGCTCCCGGCCGAGGTCAAAGAAGCGGCCGAGTAGCGCAACCGCAACGATTGCCATCCTCAGCTCGGCCCGGCGGCGGACGCGCCGATCATGCGCTTCGTCATCACCGGCGGCTGCGGGTTTCTCGGATGGCGGCTGGCGTTGCTGTTGCTGGAGCGGGGCAGCAGCCTCGGACCGATCGACGAGCTGGTGCTGTTCGACACGGCCCCACCAGCGCTGCCCATGCCGGACGATCGGCGGCTCAGGCTGGCGACCGGCGACATCGTCGACCGCGACACCGTGCGGCGGCTGCTCGAACCGGGTGCGGCGGCGGTCTTTCACCTGGCCGCGGTGGTCAGCGGCCAGGCCGAGGCCGACACCGATCTCGGGCTTCGGGTCAATCTCGACGGGACCCGCGCGGTGCTCGACGGCTGCCGTGCGCTCGGCACCTGCCCGCGCTTGGTCTTCGCCAGTTCGCTCGCGGTCTATGGCGGCGAATTGCCGCCCGCCGTTGGCGAAGACACGGCGCTGACGCCGCAATCCTCCTACGGCGCGCAAAAGGCGATCGGCGAATTGCTGGTCAACGACTACAGCCGCAAGGGCTACGTCGACGGCCGCGCGCTGCGGCTGCCGACCGTGGTGGTGCGGCCGGGGCGGCCTAACCGCGCGGCTTCGAGCTTCGCCTCCTCGATCATCCGCGAGCCATTGGCCGGACGGGATGCGGTCTGCCCGGTCTCGCCTGAAATCGTCATGGCGCTGGCCTCGCCGCGCCGGGTGGTCGCCGCCCTCTACCGCGCGCACGAGCTGCCGGGCAGCGCCTTTGGCGGCCGCCGGTCGCTGCAGCTGCCGGGCTTCTCGGTCGCGGTCGGCGACATGGTCGAGGCGGTGCGCCGGGCCGGCGGCGCCGCTGCCCATGCTCATATCCGCTGGGAGCCCGACCGGGCGATCGAAGGGATCGTCGGCGGCTGGCCGCAGGCATTGGCCGCCGCGCGCGCGCAAGCGCTGGGCTTCACCGCCGACGCCGGCATCGACGAGGCGATCGAGGCGTTTATCGAGGACGACCTGGCGACCCAGAAGCAGCTGGCCTGAGGCCGGCGCAAGGCGTCAGATAACGCCCTCCTCGGCCAAGCGCTCGACCTCGGCCGGCGAGCGGCCGAGCAATTCGGTCAGCACCAAAAAATTGTCTTCGCCGTAGCAGGGCGCGCCACGGTTGGTCGGGCCGCCGATATAGGCGGGCGTGGCGCTGAACTTCATCGGCAATTCGTAGATCGGCCAAGTGCCGATCTTGGTACCGGTGACCTCGGTCAGCCATTTGAGATGGCGCAGCTGCGGGTCGTAGTCGACGCGATCCTCGGCGTTCTGGCACACCCCGGCCGGCACGCCGGCGCGCTGGAGCTTCGTCATGCAGTCATAGCGGTCCTGGGTGCGGGTCCAGGCGCCGACCGCCGCATCGAGCGCTTCCTGATGCAGCAAGCGCTGCTCCAGGGTGGCGAAGCGGCGATCATCGAGCCACGACCCCTGTTCGGCCACTTGCGCCAGCGCATGCCACTCGGCGTCGGTGAAGCAGGCGATCGCGATCCACCGATCGTTGCCGGCGCAAGGATAGGCGCCGTGCGGGGCCGCCGGCTTATAGGGCGAGCGGTTGCCGTAGCGCCGCCATTCGCGGCCGTTGGCCGACCAGTCGAGGATCGTCGCCCCGGTCAGGAAGATCCCCGACTCGCATTGCGAGGCGTCGATCCACTGGCCTTCGCCGGTGCGCTCACGGTGATAGATCGCGCCGAGGAGCGCCAGCGCATAGCCGTAGGCGCCCATCCAGTCGAGATAGGAATAGCCCCAGCCGACCGGCATCGCCGGCTCGGGCAGCCCCGACATGTCGCCCTGGCCGCCAAAGGCACCGGCGACCGGGCCAACCGTGCGCATCCGCCCATAGGTGCCGTGCGCCCCCATGCCCGATTGCTGGATGTAGATGATGTCGGGGCGGATGCTCTTCAGCACATCGTAGCCGAGGCCGAGGCGCCGCAGGACGCCGGGGGAAAACCCCTCGGCGACGACATCGCACACCCGCACCAGATCCTTGGCTATCTCCAGCCCCTTCGGATGGCGGATATTGAGCGAGATGCCGCGCTTGCCGGCATTCTTGTTGTTGAACTGGCCGCCCATGTCGGGGTCGCGCACGGGGGGCAGCGGGCCGGTCGCCACATCGCGCGCCGGACGGCCGCCGACCGGGGCCATCGCCGCGAGCCTGGTATCGGGATTGTCCTTCCATTCGACCTTGAAGCTTTCGGCGCCCATCGCGGCCAGAAAGCGGGTCCCGCCGGCCGAGGCGAGAAACCAGGCGAAATCGAGGATCTTCACGCCTTGCAGCGGGAACGGCTTGTTGTGCAGCGCCGAGAGACGCGGGGTCGCGACGCGTCGCGGCTCGGCCGGCACGCTCGGCCGCCGGACCGTTTCGCCCAGAACCCTTTGCGTATCTTCGCCGAGCAATGGGGCGCGCCGTCCGACCTGCCAGCTGGTCCGTGTGCTCAGCCATTTGCTGGTCGGGTAGCGAAAGCTGCGGCCGTGCTCGGGATGCTCGACATCGGCGAAGGTCTTGCGGGCGAGCCAGTGCTCGTCCTGCGCGTTCTCGTGCGGCTTGCGCAGCGGCGCCCACAGGAGGCCGGCATCCTGCGCCTCGCGCCACGGCATGTCGGCATAGGTCCAGGCCCGGATGAAGCGCTGCACGACGTCGAGCATATGCGCCCGCGTCTCGTCGCCGGCCGCGGTGCCGGGCACCTGGCGCGCCTTCAGGTCGGCGTCGGGCGGCGGCGGCTGCAAATCGGCCTGCGCGCCGTATTTCGCCAACAGCGGCACCAGGTTTTTCAGGTCGCGGGCACCCATGCCGTGCGACATGAACCAGCGCCCGTCCTTGGTGTGGCAGATGCCGGGCGAGTGGTTCGGGAATTCAGCGGCATGGCGGTTGGTCATCCGCCACAACGGCACCCGCCGCATCACCCAATGCATGATGTCCTGCTCGGGGTTCTTCGCCACCGCCTCGTGCACCGCGACCGATAGATCCTGCCCCTCTCCGCTCCGGTGCCGGTGGATCAGCGCGGCGATGATCCCGGTCGTCAATTGCTCGCCGGCAATATGGTAGGCGTGCCAGACCTGCGGGGCGATCGGCGGGGTGTCGTATTCGAGCTTCGGGTCCGGGTCGTAGCCGCAATTCATCATGACCCCGCCGAGTGCCAGGTGAACGAGATCCGAGCTCTTGAAATGGCACCACGGCCCGTCATCGCCGAATGGTGTGATCCGCGCCGTCACCAGCGTCGGAAAGCGCGCGCCAAGGGCGGCGCGGTCGAGCCCCAGCGCCTGGTTCAAGGCGCCGCAGCTCGCGTCGAGCAACACGTCGGCGCCGGCCAGCAGGCGAAGCAATTGCTCGCGCGAAGTCGGCTCCCGCAGATCCAGCACGACCGATTTCTTGTTGCGATTGTAGTTCCAGAAATAGAGCGAGCGCTCCGGGCCCGGCTGGTCCTCGAGAAACGGGCCGATCCTTCGCGTCACACTGCCTTCGGGCGGTTCGATCTTGACCACCTCGGCGCCGAGCCCGGCGAGCAGCAGCCCGGCATATTCGGCGCGTTCGTCGGCGACCTCGATCACCCGCAGGCCGTCGAGCATGCCGGGACCGGCATCGCCCATCATCTCGCCTGGTCCGCGGGCGACCGGGTCTGACTGCGGCATGGCGCTGGTTCCTCTCAGTCTTCTGCCCGAACCGTTGTCGGGCGGCTTTTCGGGCGACGGGGCGAGCCGCCGGCGTCGAGCCTGATTGTGTCGGACCCGGCGGGGTTGTCAACTCGACCGCCATGTGCCGGCCGCAGCGGTCCGGCGCCGAACGCATCAGCGCGCCGAAATTGGCGCCGGCCGCCAACAACTGCAAGGCTGGATCAGAATACTCGCGATCCTCTACCTCGCTGTCATTGCGAGGAGCCTCGCAAGGCGACGCGGCAATCTCGTGCAGCTTCAGCGCCGTGGGGCACCAGATTGCTTCGCTGCGCTCGCAATGACATCTCTTCACTATGTATTGCGAATTTCTGGCTGGAGGCACTAGGCTCTGATTTTACCGCAGCGGAGGAGGAAGCGGGATGGACGAGCACGCCTTTGGCTCCGCTACGCAGCTAGCCGGCGAGATCCGCGACCGCCGCCTCGGCTGCCTCGAGCTGCTCGATTTCACCCTCGCACGGGCCGAGCGGCATAACCCGGCGCTCAACGCGATCATCGCCTGGCAGATCGACGCCGCCCGCCGGCGCGCCCGCGAGGCCGATGCGACGCTGGCCAGGGGCGAGCTGTGGGGGCCGCTGCACGGCATCCCGATGACGGTCAAGGAATCGTTCAACCTCGCGGGCCTGCCGACCACTTTCGGAAACCCGCTGTGGAAGGACAACATCGCGTCCGGCAACGCGGTCGTGGTCGATCGCCTGCTCGAGGCCGGCGCGATCATCTATGGCAAGACCAACGTCCCGTTCATGCTGATGGATTCGCAGAGCTACAACGAGATCTACGGGACCACCAACAATCCCTGGGACGCCACGCGCGGCCCGGGCGGCTCCTCGGGCGGCGAGGCTGCGGCATTGGCTGCCGGGCTGTCCGCCTTGGGCGCCGGCAGCGACATCGCCGGCTCGTTGCGCAATCCGGCGCATTATTGCGGGATTTACGGGCATAAGCCGAGCTGGGGCCTGATCCCGTCGCGCGGCCACGCGCTCGCCGCGGTGGTGACGCCGACCGACATCTCGGTGGTCGGACCACTGGCCCGCCATCCCGAGGACCTCGCACTCGCCCTGAGCGTGCTGGCCGGCCCGGATGTGCTGCAGCAGCCGGCGTGGCGGACCGAATTGCCGCCGCCGCGCGGCGGCAGGCTCGGCGAGTTCCGGGTGGCGGTGTGGGCAAATTCGCCGCTTTGCGAGATCGACGGGAGCGTGCGCCAGCGCTTCGAGGCGGCGGTCGCCGCGATCGCGCGGGCCGGCGCCTCGGTCGACGAGAACGCCCGGCCGGACATAGGGAACGACGCCGAGCACCACC
>DASYNW010000030.1:0-22562 GCA_036008325.1 Allostellaceae bacterium | reverse complement strand
GTCGGGGTGACCGTGGTCGTCGTGGTCTTGGTGTTAGTGATGGGGCTGGCGCCGGCTGCGTTCTGGGAGCCGTTGCTACCCTTCTGCGCGGTGGCGCTGGCATTGGCGTTGACGCCGGAGCCGGTGGCCTGGCCCCCCGTTAACCCGGTGCCGCCTACGGTCCCTTGGTTAGAGACGTTGGCGCCGTTTTTGCCCTGGGCGGTGCTGCCGGTGGAACTGCTGGTGTTCGACGATGAGTTCGCGGCAAACGCGCTCTGACTAACGGCCCCTCCCGCGCTCAGGGCGAGGACCGCGCAAGTTGCTAACAGAACCTTTTTCATTCCTACTTTCCTCTGGTTATCCCCGCCCCTGCGGCGGAAGCCATGACATGCCTGCGTTTCCCGGTCGAAGACCGATCGCGACGGCGACCGCCGCCGCTCTGGCCCTTCGCTCGATTTGACGCCGACCCCTCCACACCCGCAATCAGCATGCCAACTAAATGCCTGCCGAATTGAGCGTAAAAACCCGTGACCCTACAATGACTTGTAAACCGATCTTTAACGTTTGGCGGCGACCCTGTCGCACGTGAGACACTTGCCTTGCGTCCCGGTGAGACAGTCGTGCGGGACACCCGTCGCGATAGGCCTGAATACACGGCGCGCCGGCAATGCGAGCCAGGCCGGCGGTGCGGCGGCGGCACGGCAGGCCAGCAGCGCCCGCGGCGATATCGCGGCCGCGCTTCATTCCCCGGCCTCCGGCTCCGATGGCTGCACCAGGCAGTGCTGGGTCAGCTCGATCCGATTGCGCTGCAGCATGCGATAGAGGGTGGCGCGGGCGACGCCGAGCAGCTGGGCCGCGCGGGTCATATTGCAGCCGCTCTGCTGCAGGGCCTGCAGGATCGCGTCGCGCTCGTCGGCGCTGCCGGGTTTCGGGCGCACCGCCATTCGCGGCCGCAACGGCCGTGCCGCAGTTCGCGACGGCGCGGGCGGCGATGCCGGATCCGGGTCGAGCCGCAGATCGGCAACATTGATCAGCGGCCCGTTGGCCAGCACCACCGCGCGCCGTAGAGTGGCGATCAGCTCGCGCACATTGCCGGGCCATGAATAGTTCAGCATCGCCGCCATCGCCGGCGGCGCGAAGCCGCGCAGGCTGCGCCCGAGCTCGCTCGCGATCTGGCGCAGGAAGTAGGTGGCCAGCACCTCGACGTCGCCGTCGCGCTCGCGCAAGGCCGGCAGCTGCAAGGTCAGCACATTCAGCCGATAATAAAGGTCTTCGCGCAGCTTGCCGGCGGCGATCGCTTCGCGCAGCCGTACATTGGTCGCGGCGACGACGCGGACATCGACCTTGATCGGCTGGCGCCCGCCGACCCGCAGGATCTCCCCCTCCTGCAAAAAGCGCAGCAGCAGACCCTGCAGATCGATCGGCATGTCGCCGATCTCGTCGAGAAACAGGGTGCCGCGATGGGCATGCTCGATATGCCCGTGCTTGCGCCCGGTGGCGCCGGTGAACGAGCCCTTCTCGTAGCCGAACAGTTCGGAGGCGATCAGGGTCGCCGGCACCGCAGCGCAGTTGAGCGCGACGTAGGGCCCGCGCGCCCGGCCGGAGCGCTCGTGGATCGCCCTGGCCACCAGCTCCTTGCCGGTGCCGCTCTCGCCGGTGATCAGCACCGGCACATCGCAAGCGGCAAAACGGCGGACCTGCTCGAACACGTCGAGCATTGCCGGGCTGTTGCCGACCATGAACACGGTCGGCGTGCCCTGCATCCCCTCCTCCCCGGCGGCGCCCGATGCGGACAGCGGCACGTTCGGCGGCGCCTGCGTCCAGCGCAGCATGGCCCCGTCGAATTGCATGACCGTCTGGCTGCCCATCAATGCCCCCAATCTGAAAATCAGCCGGCCCCCGTGTTAAGCCGAGCTGATCGCGTCATGCGCCGGCTTGGCCGGCAACGCTCGATCCGAAGCCAGCCGCGACCGGGCAGTTCCGGACGACGACGATCATTCGGGAGCGCTCTAAGCGGTTGTCCGCTATCGAGGATGCAAGTTGCGGGCCATCGCGATTAGATAAATAAAATCAGCCTGATAAGGAGGAATGGGAAAGTTAAAGGCAAAAAAGTGTCAATTCCGCCGACGGTGGACCCGGACCGCAGACTGTCTAATTGCCACGTTAAATATGGTTAAAAAGAATCGCGGGTTTGGCCAAACTACCCTAAGTCAATGAGATAGCCTATTCTGGCGTCTCACAACGAGACTCGCCGTAAAATTTTCCGACAGTTTTGTCCCCCGTTCGGGCGTAAAAATTTCCGACAGATGCCCGGACTGCGGTTCAAGCCGCCGATAACGGGCCAAATACTTACGACGGTCGCTCGCCAATGGCGGGGCGCTCCAGCTGCCGGCCCCGTGCCCGCTCCGCGCCGCCGTCCGGCAGCAGGGCGCCCAGCTCGCCGAGTAACGGGGCATAGTTGCGCCACCGGCCGACCGAGGTCGCGTAGACCGGCTGGCGCGCTTGCCACAGGCTGGCGGTGCTCAGCGGACGCTGGTTGCGTTCTGGCTGAAGACAGCCATCGTGCCACTCCAGACCGCTGAACGCGATCAGACGCCGGGTCACCGCCTCGCGGTCGGCGATCAGCTCCTCGTACTCGATTTCGAGAAAGCTCTCGCGCGGCAGCACCGCCCGCCAATGGTCCATCAGCCGGGCGTATTCCCGATAGGCGGCGGCGAGATCCGCCTTGGCGCTGGCAAACCCGATGACCTGCTTGAAATGTGTAAAGTAGATCGACAGGCAGGTGTCGACCGGATGGCGGCGGCACTGGATGATACGCGCCCGCGGCAGCAGCAGATGAATGAGGCCCAGGCAGAGCACGTTGAACGGCAGCTTGTCGGTGACCCGGGCCGCACCAGGGGCGATGCGGCGCAACAGCGCGAGATACTCGCCGGCGAGCTCGTGCGCCGCATGCGCCGAAAGATAGCTCGCCTGGGCGATCCCCCGGGGATTGGCGCGTTTGATCCAGAATCCCAACTCGCCGCCGGCGGCGACGCGCGGGTGGCTGGAAACGATCTGCTCGACCAGGGTGGTGCCGGAACGGGGCAGGCCGACGATCAGCAGCGGCGTCTCGTCGTCCCGCCCCAACGCCGCGTTACCCGCGAAGAAGCCCGGTGTGAAGCGCCGCACCAGCCGGTCGACATCGGCCCGGAATGCCGCCGCGTCGAAATTGACGCCGGCGCCCCTGATCCGGTTGGCGGTGTCGAAATGCCGCATCGCCGCCGCGTAGTCGCCCAGATCGTCGAGCAGCTTGCCGAGGGCGAAATGCAGCAGCAGCCGGCCCTCGTCGTCGAGGCGGTCGTCGGCGAGGGTGCAACGCATCCGCGCCAGCCGCGGACGGTCGGCGTCGCTGCACCTTCTCGTCTCGACCGCGGTGAAATGAGCCGCAACCAGCAACGGGTTCAGCTCGAGCGCGCGATCGAAGGCCTGTCCGGCCTCGCCAAAGCGCCCTTGGCGAACGAGAACGTCGCCGAGGAATTTTGTCAGGGCGTCGCTGTGCGGATGGCGGGTGAGGGCGTCGCGCAGCCGGATCTCCGCTTGCGCAAAATCCTGCTCCAACATCAAGCCTCTGGCCAGGTTCAGCCGGCCCGATTCGGAATCCGGGTCGCTTTCCGCCGCACGATGAAAGCACTGCGCGGCGTCCTTGTCGTCGCCCGAAAGCTCGAAGAGATCGCCTAACGCGGCCTGCGCCTCGGCCGATTGCGGGTCGAGCGCGACGGCCCGCCGATAGGCTGCGACCGCCTCGTCATGCAGGCCCTGCCGACGCAGCGCCAGGCCGAGATCGCGGAATGCCGCGGCGTCGTCTCGCAAGGTGGTCGCCAGGCGCAGGCTTGCGGTCGCCTCGGGGAGGCGATCGAGGCGCAGCAGCAGCCGACCGAGCGCGTGGTGCGAAGCGGCGTCCCCCGGATCGAGCCGGGCGGCGCGGCGAAGGGCGGAAAGCGCGGCCGGCAGCCGCCCCGCCTCGACCAGCGACATGCCGCGCTCGCGAGACCGCCGGGCGGCGGCGCGTCGATCGGGGGTGACGCCATCCCGGGCATCGGAAGCCGCCCCCGCCAGGATCGACGCCGCGGGCAATGCCGATTGCCGGCGCAGGTAGGCCTCGGCGCTGTGGCGCAGGAGGCCTACTTCGGTCAGCGGACCGAGGCTGACGCCGTGCTGGCCCGGACCGGTCACCGACGCCGGCCGTGGAAACAAGATCGAAGCCTGCCGCTCTGGCGTTTCCGCGCGAGCCGCGGCGGCAGCGCAGCACTGTTTGAATTTGCGACCACTGCCGCAGGGGCAGGGATCATTGCGCCGTGGCCGAGCCGCCGATGAGGCGGACCATGGGCGACCGCTCAAGGTGCGGCCCCGGACGGCGCCGAGGACTGCCGCACTCCGCACTCGGCGCGCCGCCTTTTGGCGCGCTCAACCGGCATTGGCTGCGCGATGTCTCCGGGCCTACACGGAGATTGGGCAAGCGATGACGCAGGCATTGAGGTTCAGGCTCGCGGGATTTGGACGCAGCGGCGGCCGTCGAATCAACGAGGCCCCCGAGCCGGTGCTAGCACAGGCTCGGGGGAACCGCCACAATCGTACAGCCCGGTCGCGTTCGGGCCGCTCTTCCCGCGTTCAGCCGCGGCGGCGTCGGATCGCGGCGAACGCAGCGAGCGCGGAGCCGAGCACCGCCAGCGAGCCAGGCTCCGGCGCCGGCAGGACGCACAAATCGTCACTGCAATCGAATGGAAAATAATGTATCTCGGCCCCCAAAGGTGCCGTAGATGCCACGTTCATGACAATAACGTTGCCCTCGATGAAGGCGCTGCTTTGCAAAGTCGCATCGGGCGCAAGGATCGACGCTTCGAAAGCATTGCCTATGTTCACGCTCGTCGCGTTCTCGAAGTTGAAGATCAGGCCCTCAAGGGCGGTTGGCGTGTTGAAGGCTACGGTGCTGCTGAAGCTCGTGCCGGTGACATTGACGACCCCGTCACAGGTAGGGGCGGGACTTTGCAGGCAGGTTGGAAAAACCAGAGCTCCGGTCGCGGACATCAGCTGAGCCGTGGTGACGTTCCACACCTCGTTACCGGTGCACCCGGTGCACGTGAACGTGTGACCGGAGAAGGTGCCGTTGGCCGTCAGTCCGGCAAGCGAGTGCGACAGCCCGGTGGTCCCGTTCAGCTGCGCCCAGATGTCGTTGGAGAAGGTGAGGGCGTTGGTCCCCTCGCCCGGTTGATTGTACCCTGGGAAGGTGTAATTGGTCGTGACCGAGGCGGCGCTGAGGAAGCTGCCGCCGCTTATGTTTGTGCCGCCGAGGAACACATGCTGGGTGCCGGTCTCGCTCCAAGTTCCCGTGTTATTGCCGAAAACGTTGATCTCGCCGTAGCCGGTGAACGAGGTGCCCGCTACCGGGACTTGGGTGCCGGATGTGTCAAGGATGCCGCTGCCGCTGAGGTTGCCGCCGATCAGCACCGGGCCGATGACCTCGCTGGTCGTCGCGAAGTTCTGGTCGACGATCAGGTTGAAGTTTGCGAGCAGCGCGTTTACCGGGAATACACCGGCCTTGGCGGCCGCCGGCCCCGCCAGGGTTGCGATCAGGGCCAGCAGCGCTGCGGTCAACTTGCGCATGGCGAACTCCCCACGCTTTGATGATAATTTGACGAAGCAATTATCATGCCATACCGCAGCTTTCCGATTTACCAACAACCATCTTTGCAATTCAATGGGTTGCGGTATTTACGTTTTATAGCTCTGTTCAATCGAGACAATCGGCAAGTCGATAATGAGACGACTGTCTTGTCATGCCAGCCGGCGTTAGGAATCGGCGTCCGGCAGACGGCTCGGCCGGGAATGCGCTACGCCCCTGCCCGATACCCACAAACACCCCGCCGGCAGGCCCCGGCCAAGCCGGAGCGCGCGTCCTCCGGGTTCAGGTGCGACGTCGACGGTGGATCGCCGCCAGGGCGACGAGCGCCCCGCCGAACACCGACAGCGAGCCGGGCTCCGGCACCCGCACCGGCGCGTCGCAGATGTTCGCGCCGCAAGTGAAGCCAGATGCGTGGGTTTCCGCCGACGCGGCGTAGATGTCGGCAACGACGGTGCCGGCGACGTCCACCGAACTCGTCACCGTCGCGTTGGGCGCCAGGATCGATGCATCCCAAAAGCCGCCCCCGAGCGCCACGTTCGTCGCGTTCTCGAAGTTGAAGATTACGTTCGGCAACTCCGTCGCATTGCTAAAAAGCGCCGCCGACGATTTCAAGTCGCCGTTGACGTTGACGATGCCGACATCGTTTGACGCCAAGCCGGTGAAACTTAGGCTTTTGCTTCCTAGCTCCGCAGCGTTGATGTCCCAGACCGCGACCCCGCTAACCGCACTGGCGGCGAACACCCCGGTTGCCGCGGTGAACACACTGTTGGCCTGCTTCGCGGTAAGGGTGGCCGAGAACCCGGTCACCTGGGCCCAGATATCGGTCGCGAAATTGTAGGGGAAGCTATTCCCGTGCAGCACCGAGGCCGCACCGTGGCTTGGGAAGGTCGAGGCGGCCTTGGATGGCAATGTCGGGTTGCTGCCGCCGATCAGCACGACCGAGTTCAGGCCGACCGTGGGATTGCTGCCGGCGGCCCCCGAGGAGGTTGAGCCGACCACATTGCCGAATACATTGACCTCGCCGAGCCCGGCGACCGGTATTGGCAATGAAACCGTATCCTGCAGATTGAGCAGCCCGGTGCTGAGCATCAAATTGCTCGGACCGATCGGTGTCGCGCTTCCGAGGGTTCCGCCGACCAGCACCGGACCCTCGACATCATTTGTGGCGACGAAGGTCTGATTGACGATCACATTAAAGTCGCGGAACAGCGTCGCCAGCGGGATCGCCGCCGCCTCAGCGCTCGCCGCACCGGCAAGCGTCGCGATCAGCGCCAGCAGACCCGTCCTCGTCCAGCTACGCATGGAGTACACCTTAACCTTTGACGAGAATATGACGACGCAACTTTCATGCCGCATTACCACGTCCTCAGCTGCCACGCAACATTGATGGCATTCAATGTGTTGCTGCCGTTAATTTTTTGCCTCCGCTCAACTGAGACACTCGTTGCGTTCGGAATGAGACATGTCTCAGTGTCACGGCCACCGGTGCGTTCGGGTCATATCCCGGTGGCGAAGCTCGGCCGGCGCTCCCGGATGTCCTCGGTTGCGCCGCTGGCGCTCGCGGCGTGCCGGTTGGTGGCCTTGAACGACGGTTCAGGGGGCGGCGTTGGCGGCGATGAAATCGAGGGTCGCCGCGGCGCAGGGTTCAGCGTGGGTGGCCGCGACGTGATAGGAATTGCCGGGCAAGACCCGCAAGGTGGAATGGGCGATCTGCCGCTGCCAGGTGCGGGTCTCGTCGACCGAGGCGAGGCCGCTGCCGTCGGTGGTGATAACCAGGGTCGGGCAGGCGATCTGTGGCAGATCGGCGCGGATGTCGGCGCAAGCGATCGTCTTCATAAAGCCGATCTGGGTCGAGACCGCGGTGCGGCCCATGAACCGGATCCACCACTCGACCCCGTCCGCCGGGAAAGCGCTGCCGAGACGGCCGCCCATGGTCTGGCGCGCCCATGCCTCGACCCCGTCGCGCTCGAACGCGGCGTTCAATTCGGGCACGCGCTCGGCCGCACCGGCGCGCAATGGCGGCGGAGTGCCGACCACCGTCAACGTGTTAACGCGTTCGGGCCGGCGCGCGGCAAAGGCGCGGGCGATGGTGCCGCCGATCTTGGCGCCGACCAGGTGAAAGCGCTCGATGCCGAGGGCGTCCATCAGCCGGACGAAATCGTCGATGATGATGTCGAGAGTCCACGGGAAATCGCGCGGCATCGGGGTCGAGGCGCCGAACCCGCGCATATCCGGGCGCACGACCCGGTATTTGCGGGCGAGCGTCGGGACCCAGCCGTACCATGCCGCCCCGCTCTCGGCGTTGCCATGCAGCATCAGGATCGTTTCCGGCGAGCTCCACGGGTCGGTGAAGTCGTCGACCGCATAATGCATGTCGAGGTCGGGCGTCGGCCGAAATGTCGGCATGTTGGCTCCTCCCCTATCCGGTCCCGGCCTCACCCTTCCCATCGCTTCGCGACGGGCCCTTCCCTCTCCCGCATTGCGGGAGAGGGGGCCGAGCGCCGCGAGGCGGGTGAGGGTTCCCGTCGCGCCTTACGCGCGGATGCCCTGATAGTAGGTGTTGCGCAGCACCCGGCCGGGCAGGGCGCCGGTGTGCTTGCCGTCCTCGAGCAGGACCTCGCCCTTGACGATGGTCATGTGGACGCCCTCCGCCGGCTCCTTGATCCGCTTGGCGCCGGTCGGGAAGTCGTGCACCACCTCGAGCGGCAGCGGCTTCACCGTATCGGGGTCGAAGATCACGATGTCGGCGACCATGCCCGGCCGCAACAGGCCACGATCGTAGAGCCCGAAGATCGAGGCGCTATCGAACGTCAGCCGGCGCACCGCCTGCTCGAGGGTCATCGCCTGCTTGTCGCGGACCCATTCGGACAGCAGCCGGGTCGAGAAGCCAAAGCCGCTCTGGAACTGCACATGCGCGCCGCCGTCGCTGAGCCCGATGATCGCGTTCGGATAGGTCAGGATCTGGGCGACCGCTTCGTCATCGACATTGTTCTCGCCGTGCAGCCATTCGCTGTCGAGGTTCTCCTCGATCGCCAGGTCGAGGAAGGCGTCGATGATGCCCTTGCCCTGCATCTTGGCGATTTGCCCCAGGGTCTTGCCCTCGTACTGCTTGTTCTTCGGCAACACCGCATTCTGCAGCACCATGTAATCCCACCAGGTGGTGCAGATGCCGGGCGGCGGGGTGTCGACTTTGAACTCGACCGCCTCGGCATGGAGCTTCTGGCGCACCTGCGGATCGGAATAAGCCTTCAGCATCTCCTCGGGCGAGGACAGGCAGATCGGGTGCCAAACCGGCAGGCCGCGGAAGGTCTGGGTGTTGCGCATCGTGAAGTTGTCGACGATGCGGTTCGGCGTGCACATTGGATAGGCGCGGATGCCTCTCGCCGTCGTCGCATCGACCTGAACCATCTGCCGCTTCCACTCGTCGGGCCGGCGCATCGACTGGTTCAGATTGTTGTAGACGACCGGGCGCCCGGTCGCCTCGCTGAGCCGGCTCATGAGCCCGTTCTTCATCTCGGCGCCGTTGCCGCCGCCCGACTGGATGATCCCGGTGCCAAGCTCGCGCAACACATCGCCGAGCGCGAAGATCTCCTTTTCATCGGCCCACAAGGCCGGGATGTGGACACCTTGCGGGTCGTAATGGCCCTGGTTGCGCGACACCGAGAGGCCGAGCGCGCCCGCTTTGATGCCGTCGCGGACGAGATCCTGCATCTGTTTGATTTCGGCGTCGGTGGCGGTGCGCTGCTGGCACTCGTCGCCCATCACATAATAGCGCACCGCGGTGTGGCCGATCAGATTGCCGACATTGACGCCCAGGTGATGATCGAGCTGGTCGAGGTATTGCGGCACCGTTTCCCAGCCGAATTCAAGGGTGCGCAGCACCTCCATCGGGATCGCTTCGACATAGGAGAGAAACTCCGAGAGGCGCTCCTCCTTGCCCTTGCGCACCGGGGCCAAGGACAAGGAGCAATTGCCGAAGATCACCGAGGTGGCGCCGTGGTCGCAGGAAAACGAGCACAGCGGGTCCCAAGTAACCTGCGCGTCGTAATGGCAGTGATTGTCGATGAATCCCGGAGCGACGACACGGCCGGCGGCGTCGACCGTGCGCTCGGCGGGACCGCTCAATTTGCCGATCTCGGCGATCTTGCCGTCCTTGACCCCGACATCGCCGCGGAACGCCGGCATACCCGAGCCGTCGACGATGCGCCCGTTCTTGATCAGCAGATCATACGCCATCGTTATTCCCTTTCTTTTGCTGGAACCTGGGTCGCGCGCTGTTTCGCAGAAAATATAGCACACCGCGGCGCAGCGCCGCGCACCGCGAATTCGACGGCATGCTCTTCGCCCGTCGCATGGCTGGGATGCGGCGAAAGGCGGGTATCTCGCCGCCGAACCCGGCGCTTGAAACCGAGCTCGGCTCGGTGCAAGCCTGTCGCACACAGCCGTAGAGGATTTTTGCACGATGTTTCAGTGGATGTTTCCGACGGGTTCGCTCATCCCGGCTGCGCTAATCGCGCTGGTCTGGTTCGCCGGGCCGCCGGCTCGTGCCGCCGAGCTCGCCGACGCTCCTCGCTCTGAGCACGCCCCGTCCGGGCAGGCAGCGCGTGATATCGTGCCCGCCCAGGCGCCCGCGGCGCCGGCGCCAAATGTGGAGGCGAGGCTCACCCAGCTGCGCCAGCAGCTTCAGATCACGCCGGCGCAGCAATCCCGGTTTGCCGCCTTCGCCGATGTCATGCGGGCGAATTCCCGGATGGCGCCGCCCACTCAGCAGGCGAACCCGAGCGCCGTCGACGATCTGCGGCTCGCCATCCAAGGCAGCCAAGAGGAGCTGGGTGCTTTGCAGCGCTTGCTGCCGACGCTGCAGGCGCTTTACGCGAGCCTGTCGCCGGCCCAGCAGAAAATCGCCGACCAGGTGTTTCGTCAGGGTGCGGGCGAGTAATCCTCGCGGCGGGCGCGGCGCAAGCTACGGCCGCGGGCCTCAGCGGCGGTTCCAGGCGGCCTCAGCGGCGCTTCCAGGTGAAGACGGAGGACATCGCGAAGTTCCATACCGAGCCGATGACGGCCCCGGCTACGCCGGCCAGCCACCAAGCCCGATGCTCGGCGAACAAAAAGGATGCGACCCCGACATTGGCGAACGCGCCGAACCCGCAGATCAGGTAGAACATCGCCAGCCCGCGCAGCAGCTCGACCCCACCAAGCCGCTGGTCGCGATAGGTAAACTGATTGTTCAGGAAGAAATTGGAGGTCATCGCCACGATCGTCGCCACCGCCTGCGCCAGGCGAAAGCCGAGACCCAGCACCGCGAGGCCGGTCCACAGCACGACCAGCTGGACGCCCAGCCCCAGCCCGCCGATCGCCGCGAACAGCACAAAGCGGACCGGAATGACGCGGCCGACGAGCTTGTCGGCCAGCAGCATGCCGTATTCCCAGGCAACCAGGCTGTCGAGCTTGCTCTCCCCGCTGTGGCGGATGCGAAAGCTGTAGGCCAGCTCGGCCACCCGCACCGGTTGTGGGGAAGAGGCGAGCAGATCGAGCAGCACCTTGAAGCCCTGCCCGGACATATGTCGCAGCGCGCGCTCGAACACCTCGCGCCGGCACATGAAAAAGCCGCTGAGCGGATCGGCGATTTCGGTCTTGCAGACAAAACGGGCGATGCGGGTCGCCAGCCCGCTGATCCGGGCGCGCCCGCGGCTCCACTCGCCGACCCCGCCGCCGGGGGCGTAGCGGCTGCCGATCACCAGCTCGGCGGCGCCGCTGTCGAGCATCGCCAGCATCCGCGGCAGCAGCCGCTCGTCGTGCTGCAGGTCGGCGTCGATCACCGCCACATAAGGCGACGCCGAGGCGAGAACGCCCTCGATGCAGGCGGTCGCCAGGCCGCGCCGGCCGATCCGTTGCAGGCAGCGCACCCGGGCGTCGCGGCGCGCTATGGCCCGCACCAGCTCGGCGGTTCCGTCTCGGGAATCATCATCGACAAAGATCGCTTCCCACGGCGTCGCCGGCAGTGCCGCGGCCAGCAGAGCCAGCAGCGGTTCGACATTGCCGCGCTCGTTCATGGTCGGGATGACGATGGTCAAGCGCGTTGTCGCGGCAGTTGCCGCTGTCTCGACCAAGGGGCCGTCGGAAATCGTCACATCCATCGCCGGCTCGTCATGGGCTGCGCCAATTCTGCGCGCGACATGTTGCAAAGGCGCTAACCGGGTCGATCCGTCGCGCCCCGAGCGGAGCAGGCGGCCGGACCGACGATGCAGCATCGAGAGCGCGTGGCGCCGGGCGAGGATATCCCGCAACAAGCCTGGTCACAACGCGATTTGCCGCGGGCGCCGGCACGCAAGGCGCGGTGTCGGCGGCGAGCCGAACGGCCTCGGCGTAGCGGGGGTCATCGCTGTCCGGCGAGACAAGCCCGAGCCTGTCGTAGTATAGGGCGGCGCCGCGGCCCGGGCATTCGGTCGGGCTATTGGGATCGCCGATGCCGAGCAAACCGCCAGAAGCCGTGGACGACCCGCATCGTTCGACGCCCGCCCCGGCTGCGGGCGAACAATTCCAGGGGCCGGAACTGTCGCTCGATCCTGACGACTGGTACAGCTTTGCCGCATCCGCGCATGCAGCACTCGACGATGCGATCGAGTTCCTCAGGACGGCGCGGCAGCGCCCGGTGTGGCAGCCGGTGCCGCAGTCGGTGCGCGCAGCACTCAACACGTCGATCCCACTGCAGGAACAGAGCCTCGACGAGGTATACCACGAATTCAAGGAGTTGATCCTGCCCTACAGCACCGGCAACACCCATCCCCGGTTCTTCGGCTGGGTGCACGGCGCCGGCTCGGCCGATGGTGTCGTCGCCGAAATGCTGGCCGCGGCGATGAACGCCAATTGCGGCGGCCGGGACCACGGCGCAATCTATGTCGAGCGCGCGGTTGTCGACTGGTGCAAGCAACTGTTCGCCATGCCCGACTCGGCCAGTGGCCTGCTCGTCAGCGGCACCTCGATGGCCAATCTGATCGCGCTGGCCGTCGCCCGCAATGCGCGCGCGGAGCAATCGCGTGCGAACGGGCTGCGCGACCATCCGCGACAGCTGGTCGCCTATGCCTCGAGCGAAATCCACCAATGCGTCGTCAAGGCGATGGAGATCCTGGGCCTCGGCGCCGCGTCGTTGCGCCGGATCGCCACCGACGGCGAGTTTCGCATCGATCTGCGGGCGCTCGGCGAGCGGATCGCCGCGGACCGCGAGCGCGGCCTCGAGCCGTTCTGCGTCGTCGGCACCGCCGGCACGGTCAACACCGGCGCGGTCGACGATCTGGAGGGGTTGGCAGCGCTGTGCGCCGCCGAGCAACTGTGGTTTCATGTCGATGGCGCGTTCGGCGCGCTGTGCGTGTTGAGCGACGCGTTGAAGGCAAAGGTCAAGGGTATCGAGCGCGCGGATTCGCTCGCCTTCGATTTCCACAAATGGATGCACGTGCCGTATGACGCGGGCTGCATTCTGGTGCGCCGCGGCGATTTGCACCGCGCCGCGTTCTCGATGCGGCCGCCCTATCTCGGGGCAATGCCGCGGGGTCTGGCCGGTGCGGCCGAGTGGCCGTGCGATTTAGGGCCCGAGCTGTCGCGCGGGTTTCGCGCCCTCAAGGTATGGTTTGCGATCAAGCGGCATGGCATGCGCCGCTTTGGCGAATTGATCGCGCAGAACTGTTCCCAGGCGCGCTACCTGGCCGAACTGATCAGCCACGAACCTGAACTGGAGCTGCTCGCCCCGGTCAGTCTGAACATCGTCTGCTTTCGCTACCGGCCGCCCGCGGGCGGCGACCCGGCCCTCGTCGGCGGCGCCCTCGACCTACTCAACGAAGAGCTGGTTCAGGACCTCCATGAGTCGGGAGTCGCCGCCCCCTCGACCACCCGGCTGCGCGGACGCCTGGCCATCCGGGTCAACATAACCAACCACCGCAGCCGGCGCGCCGATTTCGATCTGCTGGTCGACGCGATCCTGAGCGCCGGCCGAAGGCGCGCGGCGCCCACAACACGGGCGCCCGGGACATCGGCATCGGCCTAGCGATCTCGGAGGCGCCATGCGATCAACCGTCGGATTGGTCGTCGAAGCGATCGCGCGTGGCGGCGGTTTTGCCGCCAAGGACGCGCGGGCGGCACGTCCTTCGGGCTGCCGGCAGCCGCCCTGCGACACTGCGCTTCGGGAATATCGCAACGATCCCTGCGTTTGCCGGATGGACATTGGGAACGGTCTTTGACGACAACTTCAGCGCAAATCATCCACGCGCTCCGCTGGAATGCGGTAGTCCGCGCCACGGCGCAGCTGATCGGCTGGTTGATTACGATCGTTACCATGCGCCTGCTGAGGCCGGCGGATTACGGGCTCATGAACCTTGCCGAAATCTTTATGGGCTTGTGCGTGCTGGTCAACCATTTGGGCACGATCCCGGCGCTGATCCAGCATCGGGACATCGACGAGACCCTCATTCGCAAGACGTTCGGCCTGGTGCTGCTGTCGAATGCGGGCTTCTACATGATCGCCTTCTTCGGGGCCCCCTATTTTGCAGCATTCTTCGGCGATGCGCGCCTCGCGGCGATCCTGCGCATTCTTGCGCTCGGACTGATCATCGGCGCCTTTTCCGCGGTTCCCGGCGTGTTATTGCAGCGCGAGCTGAAGTTCAAATCGATTTCACTGATCGAATTCGCCGCGGGACTCACCGGTGCGGCAATGACCTTAGTGCTCGCTCTCGAAGGCCGCGGCGTCTGGTCGCTGGTGCTGGGCAATCTGACGCTGACTATTTGTGTTACCAGTGGACTGTTTCTGGTTACCCGCTTCAGGGTCGCACCAGACTTCAACTTTCTGGGCCTCGGGCGGCTGTTCTCGTTCGGCATGAAGGTCAGCGGCTCGGGGATCGTCTGGTATTTCAATCGTAATATCGATGTGCTGCTTGTCGGAAAGGTCCTGGGAAAAGGGGATCTCGGGTACTATTCGGTGGCGAACACGCTGGCCTTGATGCCGGTAACCAAAATCATGGGGCTTACCAATCAGATTGCGTTCGCCACCTATTCCCGGATCCAGGACGATCGCTCGAGGATCCGTAGATATTTTCTCGAAAGCGCCGGCATGGCCTCACTGGTCTTTTTTCCTGCCGCTTGGGGAATGTCTGCGGTTGCCGGCGATTTCGTCGACGTCGTTCTCGGTCCCCGATGGCACGAAGTCGCGCTGGTATTGGCGATCGTCGCTTTTGGCGTCCCGTTCAGGGCTCTGACAATGTTGATGGGACCCCTGGTCGATGGTGTAGGTGAGCCTGGCGTCGGTTTGAAAAATACTCTAACCACAAGCCTGATCGTTCCCGCTGCGTCGCTCGCCGGGCTCTATTGGGGGCTGATTGGCCTGTGCATCGCCGCCCTCGCCGGAATTCTATTGGCGGTAATCATTATCCTGCGGCGAAACCTCACTCTTCTCGGCATCCGCTATCGCGAGCTGTGGTCCGCAATCTTCCCGCCGATGTTTGCCGCGGCGACGATGTATGCGACGGTGCTGGTCGCCCGGGTGATGCTGCTGAACACGATGCCAGCGCCGTATCGACTGCCGGCTCTGATCGTGCTCGGCGCCTCGGTCTATGGCGCGATGACCCTGCTCTTCAATCGTAGCATAGTGCTGCGGTCCCTTCAGTTGATCAGAGGCACGATATGAACAGCGTCCCATGCGCGCGCGCGGGCGCCATTGCGCCGCCTGCTACTCGCTCGAAGCAGCCGCCTCGCCTATCGCAACCGATCGCCGGGTCCTTGCCTGATGGTGTGCGACGAGCGACGTACGGTTCGCGCGCGCCCTTCGCATTATCGAGGCCGTGGCTGGCCCCAGCCTCGCGGTTGCCGACGCGCCGAGGCGGCAGCCACGACGTCGACTTGAGCGACGCTTAGCACCGAAAGCAGGTCATGGCTGGCTTTGTTATTGAAGCGATCGTGCCGGGCGCCGATTTCGCGGGCGCGCTGAAGCTCGTGGATCTGGGCCAGTGCGAGGAAATGCGGGGCCGCGCATTCGGCACCGCACGCGCTGGGTGGACGCGGTGGACAGGCAGCCGGCAGCTGGCGATCTACCAGACCGGCAACTCTCTGTTGCTGATCGAAGGTGAACCCGATCGGCTGCCTCGTCCTGGTGAAGCGCTGCACCGCTGGCTAGACGGGCGAGGCGGCAGTTTTCGCGGTTTCCAGATCGTGCGTGGCGACCCTGGCCGTCCGGTCTCGATATGCGCCTTTGTCGATCCGCTCGCTACCCGCCCGATCTATCTGCTGAGCAGCCCGCAGCGGATCTGCCTCGCCGACAAATTGTCCACCGTCATCGCCAATACGCCCGGCCTCGAATGCGCCTGGGATCGGCTGCTGGAATACGCGGTCTTGGGCTCTCTGTATTCCGAGGGAACCAGTGTGCGCGGCGTCGAACGGTTGCGCGCCGGCGAGATTGTCGAGATCGAGGGCGCGGCGATCGTGCAACGCCGGTGCGCCCCCTACCCCTCCGGCGGGGCGGCCAAGCCAGATCCGACCGCTCCGGCGCGGCTGGAGCAGGCAATGCGCGCCGCGATCGGCGAAACCTGGATCGAACCCGAGGGGCGCCTGCTGCTCAGCGGCGGTCTCGATTCGCGGCTGATCCTCGGCCTCGCCACGGGCCTGCGCAAGACCATCACCAATGACTGGTACCCGCAGGAGACGGCGATCGCGCGGCAAGTCGCCGCCGCCTGCGACGCCGATTTTTTGCTTGCTCCGTTTGACCCGAACGAGTGCCGCGAGAGGATGGTGAACGGCTATCTGGTGACCGGCGCGATGCTCCAATCGCGGTATGTCACGCATCTCGGCGCCGCCTGTCGCTGGCGCCGCGCCGGGATACCGGCGATCACCCACGGCTATTTTCACAACTCGGTGTTCCGCGGCTGGCTGGCCGAGCGCTGGCAGCGTTACCCCGATCGCGACTCGCCGCTCTATGCCTATCTGGGGGAGAAGGCGCATTATTTTGATATGTTCGGGAATGTCTCGCCGCAGACAATGGCCCAGGTGCTGTCGTTTCTGTCGGCCGAAGGCCGCGACCGGCTGAGCCGCCAGCTTCGCCGGCTCGCCGACAGCATCGAGCCGGTGATGGTCGACGGCTTCGATCTGACCTTTGAGCGTCGCGTGCTGGCAGACATCAGCCGGCAGGTGTTTTTTGCGGTCTTCCTCGGATGGATCGAAGAGATCGATGTCGAATCGCCGGTTTTCCATCCCGCTGTGTGGGCGTGGTACGCCTCGACCCATCCTGCCGACCGGCACCGGGACCATGCCGTGCACATCCTTTATCGCACGATCGGCCGCAGTCTCGCGGAGATCCCCGATGCCAATACCGGCAAGCCGGTGGCGGCGGTCCCCGAAGGTCCGCGCGAATTGTGGCGCAACCAGGCCTGGTTTCCGGCGGCCCGGACGGTCGTCGGCGCCGTGCGGCGGCTGCGACCGGCAAGACCACCGGCGCCGACCATCGCCGGGGTTGATTGGGACGCGGCCTATCGCCAGCAGCCGATCCTCGATACGCTTTGCGCCGCGATCGAGGAGCTACGAGAAAATCCGCTGTTCGAAGCCCACTCCTTGGGGTCGGCGCTGGCCAGCTATCTGAACGGCGACGATCGCTTGCGCGACGCGTTGTGGGTGATGGCGAGCGTGCGCCAATTGGATCGGTTTGTCGGCATCGCCGGCGCCGGCGATGCCGCGGTTCGCAACGTTCCGGCCGAGAGCTTCGCGCGCAGTTCGTAGCCGGCCTAGGGCCGCATCGACCTTCGCACTACCCGGGTGGCGTCGCTGTCGGCTGCGCCGGCAGAACATTATTGTCAGTACGCGGCACGAGGTTCCATTTGGGCGCGCTCGCGAACGCGATCCTGGCCGCGACATTGCGCTTCAGCCAGGACCACGCCTCGGCTCCGCCCGGCTCGTCGGCGGCCATCGCGCCGGCGGCGACGGCATAGGCGAGGTAGCCGTCCGCGCCCAGATCATTGGCGAAATTGACTGGGAGCTTGGCCGACCGGTAGGTCGGGGTCAGGCTCGCCAGCACCGCCGGCCAGGTCGCGAGGAACCCACCGCCCCCCCGCTCGACCGGCATCTGATAGACGTTGATCAGCTCGGGCACACCAGAATTATCGATCATGCCCGTGAGATAGGCGGCGCTCCAGGTCAGCAATGGGCCGTCGGCAAAGCCCAGCTCTTTGACCCGGCCGAGCGCGTAGAGCAGGTACCACTGCATCCACGGCGAGGTGAACGAGCCGACCGCCCCGGAAACATAGATGCCGTTGTTGACGTTCTCTGTGATTGTGCCGTCGGGCGGCTTCGACGCCGGGTTGCCGAGGCTCTCCCAATTGCCGAGCGGCGGGACTTTGGCGTTTTGCGGGCCGCCGTTGGCGCTGTAGATGTTGCCCTGCGCCTGGCCCCAGACCTTTGCCGGGCTGCCGTCGAAAACGGTGCCGACAATGCCGAAGCCGCCTTCCCAGCGGGCCAGCGCGTCGTTTACCAGATAGGTGAAATATGCCTTCTCCGGCATCCCATCGGGTTCGATGAAGGCGGTTTCGGCGCGGTGCGCGATGGCCCAGGCGGCGCCGCGCAGTTGACCGTCGATCGTGCCGTAATCGCCGCTCGGGCCGCGTTCCAGGTAAAACGCCGCGCTGAACCCGGCCACCGCATTCATCTCGCTCAGATACCAGCGGTCGCCGGTCAGCACATAGGGGATGAAGAATGTGTCGGGCTGGTGCGAGGCCTCGAGGCCGGTCGACCACGGCTGGTAAATGTCGAGCGGTCCGACGGTGGTGGGCGAGTCAGGCGGCGGCGCATAGGCGAGCGCATCGCCCTCGGTAACGGTCACCAGGCTCTTGCGATCGGTGATCGAGACGGTGTGCCCGAGACCGGTGCTGCTCCCGGCCGGGTCGGCGCGCGACAGCCGGCGGCCGGCGGCACTCTCGCGCAATTGGATCGGCACCGCGCCGTCGAGGTCAGAGAGGCCGAGCGCCACCTGCCGCATCCGCCAGTCGCCGCCATAGAGCCACATCACGTCCCAGGTCGGGAACGGGCCGATCTCCGGGCGGGCGCCGGTGGTCTCGCCGGCCTCCTGCCAGATGCCGTGATCCGATTGCCCGTCATAGAGGTTGTGCGCCGAATTCAGATAGGTGGTGTAATAGGCGGCAAAGCCCGGTGTCGGGTCGACCGCCGTGTCGTAGTTCGGGATGAACCTCGTGCTTTCAAGATAGGCGAGGTTGTTGTCGATGTTGACTTGCGCCTGGGGCGCACCGCCGAGCCAAAAGGTGCGCGACCAGCGCGACAGGCTCCAATCGAGCTTTGGGATGGTCGCCCCGGCCTTCGCCAGGGGCAGGCCCTGGTCGCCGGTCAAATCAGCGCTGTATTCGATCGCCGGCGCGCGATTGCCGCCGCTGATCGTCAGCTTATAGGCGAGATCCTCGAGCTCGGTGGTCAGCCCGTTCTCCCCGACCGCGCGCACGAACACCTGATTGGTCGCGGGCCAGAAGGTCGCGTAAAAGCGCGGGCGGAACGGGTGAAAGCCGTCGCCGTCGCCGAGGTCGTAGGCGCGCGCCGCGCTGTCGTCGGCGCACACCATCGTCTGCGCGATCGGGCCGCTGGTCCAAGGGATGCAGTTGCCGGCCGTGAGCATCGCCCGCGCGCTGGCGGTCCCGGTCGAACCAGCGAGATTGGCGTTGAGCTTCGTGGCGCTGGTCCAGCCGAGCATCGCCGAGATATCGGTCCCGCTCGCCGGTGCGGCCGCGTAGCCGAGGCTCGCCGCGGGGCCGGCCGCGATCGTCTGCACGGTGAAGGCGCGCACTCCAGCCGGCTGCAACGGGGCCATGGCGACGACCGGCGCACCGGCCGCCTTCAGCCCGGCTTGCAATACCGGCAGGATGCCGGGGATCCCGGTGATGCCGGAGAAATTGAGGGCGCCGACCGCATAGGCTGCGCCACCGACGGTCAGGGTGAAGCCGCCATTGGTGACGGCCTGCCACTGCGCCAGGGTCGCCGTCTGCGCCGGCCCGGCGATCCGGGCCGGAAAGGACAGGCTCATCGCCGCGTCGAAATCGAATCTCGGCGCCAGCATCTGCGCCGCGGTCAAGGGCGCGTTGCTGTTCGCGGTCGTATCCTGGAACGACAGCACTTGGGTTGCTCCAACCCGCAGGTCCGGGATCACCACGGCAATGACCGCGAACTCGACCGAGCCGTCGGGATAGCGGTTCTTGACATCGGCCTGGGTCGGGATCGGCTTGCGGTCGAGCAGCACCTGCGGGGCATGGGGGATCGCGCCCTTCACGAACGGCCGACCGAATTGGAACGGATAGTCCCGTATGGCGGTGCGGCCCGCATTGCCGATCACGATCGAGTTCGCGACCCCTCTCGGCCGCTCCGGAGCTGCGTCCGCCCAGCGGACCAGCGGCCCGAAAATGCTCGGCGGCACGGCCATTCCCGACAGGAACGCGAGCAGCGCAAGCAGCCAACAGGTGGCGTATCGTCCCATCGTTCCAATCCTCACGTCGAATTCACCATCGCTGCCATCGGCGCCGCGACCCGACCAGCCTTGGACCTGCCGCATCAGCAAGACAGCCGGTCGCAGGCGCCGGCGATCAAGTCGAAGGGCCGGCGCCGGCCGAGCCGTGGCGTTGCTGTCGAACCCGTGATCCGCATGCGGCAACGCCGGCCCGGCGCCCGACCAGGCCGCGTGACCCGGCCGCACTGCCGCAGAGCCCCTGAGCGGCGGCGGCCGAGATTGTCGCTTATGGTGATGGCGGGTCGCTGACCGGCGGCACGGCCAATTCGGCCGACGGCCGATAAGGAGCCGGGACTGCCATCCTCGCGCCCAGGGCGGTATCGAGCAAATCTTCCGCGGGGTTGGGCAACTCGGCGCCGAGCGCGTCGTCGAGCAGCCGGCGCATGCCTTCGATCTTCTCCGCCGGCGACGGCGTCGGCGCGACGCAGAGCGCGTATCCGGCCTGGACCGCGTCGCGCAAATCGGCGGAATATTTTGCCTCCGCCCGCAGCGCTGCGGCCATGCGCGCGAGGTGCCGCCGGGTGATGTGGTTCAGATAGCGATTGGCGAGCAGCAAGCGCGCGCCGATATAAAGCGCCACGCCGGCCAACAGGATGGAAACCAGATTGTCGGCCAATTGGCCGAACCGGAACGCCCGGCCGATCACAAAAAACTGACCGATCTCGAGCAGCACCGCATAGAGGGCGAGCAGCGCTGCAATGCGCAGCAGATGGCCTTTGAAGCGCAGAACCAGGTAGGCGATCGGGCTCTGGGAGCCCCCCGCCCGGCGAAAGAAATGGGGACGGCTGCGGTCGGCCAGCGCAAACAGAACAGCGCCGAGGGCGAAGGTGACGCCCTGCACTACCGGCGAGCCCAGATCGAAGCCGCCGAAGTTCGGCTCGGGAGACCACATGATCAGCATGATCACCGCGGCCCAGAGCCAGCAGGCTGTCCGTATCACCCAACGCCTCGTTCGAATCGGAAACCGGGATCGATGCCGCCGAATACCGGGTCCCACTCATGCGAGCCAGCGAGAACCTCATAATCGATACCGTCGGAAAAATCAAAGCGGCGCTCGGAACCCTGCCGCAGTGCGGGCCGCGGCCAAGGCCGGACCGCCTTCGACAGCTGGGCGCGGCCGGGGCGCGACGGCAATTCAGAACCCGCAGTTCGTGCAACACGATTTCGTTTCATCGCTAGGGTTGTATCTGGTAGTGGTTTAAATTATGCTCCTGCGTTCCTATTTTTGGACCGCCTGCTCATGCTGTGAAGGTAATGATGCCGTTGCGCCGGGCGCTAGCCTTGGAAAATTCGGCGGACCCGCGCTCGGTCCGGGCCCCGACCGAGGTTTGCATCACCATCGACACCGAATTCAGCATCGGCGGCGCCTTTGCCGATCCCGAACGCTATCGTCCACTCAGCGCCGAACTGGTGGAGTGCGCGATCGACGGCCGCGCCGAAGGTCTCGGCTTCATTCTCGACACCTTGCGCGAGCATGGGGTCTCGGCGACCTTCTTTGTCGAGGCATTGCAATGCTTTTACTTCGGCGATCGGCCAATGGGGCGGATCGCCCAGCGGATCGTCGAGGCAGGGCACGATGTGCAGCTGCACCTGCATCCGGGCTGGTACGGCTTTCGCAGACGGGACTGGCGGACGCGCCCGCCCGAAAGCGACCAATGCACGGCGCGTTCGCTCGACGAATTGCAGGAGATGATCGGTTTCGGTGCCGCGATGTTTTCCCGCTGGGGCCTTCCCGCGCCAAAAGCGCTGCGCACCGGCAGCTTCTACTGCAATCGCACCGTGCATCAGGCGATGCTGCGCTCCGGCGTGACGCTCGGCTCGAATATCTGCCATGCCGTATGCCGGTCGGCGGACCCGGAATTTCATGTGCTGAGCGGCACCCGTGTGATCGACGGCGTGCTCGAAATCCCGGCGCTGACCTATGCCACGCCGCATCCTGCCGGCCCGCGATGGCGGGCATTGGCGATCACCGCCACCTCCTGGGCCGAGACGCAGACCTTGCTGCTGCAGGCGCGCGAGGCCGACATCTCGCCGATCGCGGTGCTGACGCACCCGTTCGAATTCGTCAAGCGGGGCGATTTCAGATTTCGGGAATTGCGGCGCAACCAGGTAAATCGCCAGCGTTTCGAGCAGCTGGTCGAGTTTCTCGGCCGACAAAACGGCGCGTTTTCGCCGACCACCTTCGCGCGCTCGGGCGATGCCTGGCTCGCGGCCGGCAGCCGACCGGGCGCGGCGCTGCGGGTGCCGACGCATTTAGCGATGGCCCGTCTCGGCGAAAACATGCTCAACACGCAGCTGTGGCAATATTGAGCCGTACAGAGGCGGAGCTTGACCCAAAGAGCACGATGTGGGCACGACTGACTAGCGCGTTCCGCCGGCATGGCGTTGCAGGAATCG
>DASYNW010000029.1:0-2803 GCA_036008325.1 Allostellaceae bacterium | reverse complement strand
GCAGGTCAGCGCCGCCAGTTCGCTGGGGCGCAGCGCCGCCGCAAACCCGACGAGCAGCAGCGCGCGGTCGCGCAGCCCGGGCAAGGTGTCGGGGATCTGCTGCACGGCGGCGCGCAGCGGGTCGAGCACCAGCGCGGTCTTTTTGCGCAACGGCCGGCGGTGGGCGCGGCGGATGCCGGCAAAGGTCGCCGACACCAGCGGCGAGGCGGTCGGCGGCGGGTAGCCGGCGAGGAGATGCAGATAGCGCAGCGCCGCGTGGCGCAGCCGCAAGGTGTTGACGGCGAGGCCCCTGCCCGCCTCGGCCGCCAGAAAGGCGGCAAAGGTCTGCGGCGATGCCGGCAATGCCACCTGCGCGTGCACGGCACACCACTCGGTGAAGGCCGCGACGGCGCCGCGCTAGGCGCGACGGGTGTTCTCCGCCCGGGCGGCGCGGCGGTAATCGGCGGCGGGCGGCTTCCGCCTCGGCGAAGCTCGCGGCCGGCGCCGGCAAGTCGACGATGGTCTCGAATTCGAACCAGTCGCGGACCGCGTCCGGGTCTGTTCCCGTTGGTAGGCGCGGCGCGAGCGTCGTGACCGTAGCCGCCGGCGCGGGAAGGGCCTCTGTCGGGGCCGATTCGCCGGCCGCAGTCATCGGGCGCGGGCTCTACGTCGAAGATTCGGCGGCGTCACCGCGCGCCGCGCGCCGCTGCGAAGCGGCAAGCCGCTGTTGACTGTCTCCAACTTGCGGCTTGGTCCATGGTCGCGGCCCGAGCCCATTGTCGCCGCCGTCACGGCTGCTCCCACCGTGGCGATCTGCGCGCCAAACCCGCGGCTTTTCCTGATATCATTCATCCCTCCCCTTCCCGTTTCCGCCGGCCCGGGGCCGCGCCAGTTCCTGATACCTGGGTCCTGATACTTGGCATTCGGGACAATAGCGGTTATCCCGAATACGGTAGCCGGAGCGTCGGATAATTGAGGTCATTCTATCAATCGAAGTGCAAACGATATATCACTGTTCGTCACCGCTGCGAATCGGCCACGGTGCAAGCGGTATTCAATGACGTCGTCGGCGGCAAGACCATCGAATACTTGACCGGCTCGCCGCTGCGCCAGACGTCGCTACCCTACCTGTCGCCGAGCCAGCCCTCCGGGTTTCCGCAAAACTGGGGTGCCACGGTCCCCAACGCCTACCGCACCTGCTTTACGATCTCGATGCCGGGCGTCACCGCCCAGCCGTGCTCCAGCGCCACCTCGCAAAATATTCTGCTCTACTCCGATCAGTATTACGGGCATCGGATCACCGTCTTCTCCACCGGGAGCAGCTGCGCGCCGCCAAGCGGCAGCTGCGTGCCGCAGCTGCTGATCGACGGACAACCGCCGCCGGATGGCCAGAATACCGGAACCGCAGCAAACTACGGCACACTCTGGCAGCCGATCAGCATCGACATATTGCACCCCTACACCTGCCCGTCGCCGCCGACCCAGCAGTGTCTCGCTTTCCTGAAAGCGGTTAACCAAAGCAGCCAGCCGAGCCTCACCGCCGGCGGCTCCTACCTGATCGGCAACGGCTGGGGCCAGGTCGGGCGCGGCATGGTCGAGAAGCATCGCACCCTGCTGGCGCAGGCGCGCGCCGCCGGAGACCCCGCCACGTCGGAGGCGGTGCTCGGCGAGAGCCTGGCGGTGATCAGCTACAGCTGGCTCGCCGAGGTGGCCTCGGCGCAGCGCCTCGGCGATGCCGTCGGGCAACTGACGACGCAATATCACCATGGCGTCGGCATCACCGCGCAGACCGCGATCCAGCAGAGCGGCGTGCAGGGTCCTTATGTCGACCTGCCGATGAACTTTCTGACCATGCAGCCGCAGACCAGCTACACCGGCAGCGGCATCCCGCCGAGCGTGCTGGGCGAGTTCTTCACCCTGTCCGGGGTGTCGAGCTCGCTCGAATCGGCGGTGCTCGAGCAGACCCAGGCGCAGACGCCGGGCATGCAGGCGGCATCGACGGTGCGCCTGGTCGACATCAACGCGGCGACCAGCGCTAAGACGTTTTTTGCCGATGGCACGACCACCACCGGGGTCGCCGCGTATTTCAACAACATCGACCCTAATCTGACCGGCAGCTGCTCGACGTTTTCAACGGACCGGCAGACGATCCGCGACGAAATCTCCTCGGACGGCACCTCGAGCGGCAACCCGACCGGAAACCAGGTCCTGATCCCGGCCAATCTGTGCATCCAGGTCGGCTCGGTGCCATGGACCGGTGCCGGCTTCACCATCACCACACAATCGACGAGTTCGGGCGGCTACTCGATCAGCGCCACACAGAAGATTACCGGTGGATTGAGCGGCGGGTATTCGGGTACGGATGTCTCGATTCCAGGGTTGACGGTCAGCACCGCGACGGAGATGCAGCCGGCCGCCGGCAATCCGTCGATCCCCGCCGCGGCCGGGGCGCTACCCTTTGCGTCGGGCAATCCGACCAGCAACGAGCCGGTCGATACGGTCACCGGCGCCTATCTCTACCGGCATACCGACCTCGTCACCGGCAGCGGCGCGTGATCCGCTGAATAACGTCGATCCGACGGGCCTTGCCACGCTCCAAATTGGGGCGCTTATCCCCCACTTGACGGATTGAGGAAATCACGCTATATTCTCCCTACCGTTATGGGAGAGCCACGATGGCCCACGCCAAGCAGTCCAAAGCCATTCACCAGATGTCCATTTCGGAGTGGGAAGCGGCGTTTCCCGACGATGACGCTTGCGCCGCCTACCTCGTGGCGCATCGCTGGCCCGATGGCGAAGTCACCTGCCCCCGCTGTAGTAGCGT
>DASYNW010000028.1:0-14025 GCA_036008325.1 Allostellaceae bacterium | reverse complement strand
TCTGGTGCGGCGGCTCCTCGAAAACGGCGCCAACACCTCGTTTGTCAACCGCATCGTCGACGAGGGCCAGCCGATCGATCAGATCATCGCCGACCCGGCGGCGCGTCTGGCCCGGCTGCCGGCAAAGCCGCACCCGCGCATCCCGCTGCCGGCCGACCTCTATATGCCGGCGCGACGCAATTCGCGCGGCCTCGACCTCGACGATCCGGCGACGCTCATGGGGTTGCGCGACGCGCTCGCCGAGGCGCTGCACCACTCATGGCGCGCCGCGCCGATCCTCGGCGGCGTCGAGCAGCCGGGCGAGGCCGCGCCGGTGCTCGACCCCGGCGATCGCCGCCGCCGGGTCGGGACGGTCGTCATGGCCGGGCCGGCCGAGGTGGAGCTGGCGCTCGCCCGCGCGGTCTCGGCGGCACCCGCATGGGAGCGCACACCAGCCGGCGAGCGCGCAACGATCCTCGAACGCGCCGCCGATCTGTTCGAGAGCAACCGCGTTGCGCTGATTGCGCCGATCATCCGCGAAGGCGGCCGCACGATTCCGGCGGCGCTGTCGGAGGTCAGGGAAGCGGTCGACTATCTGCGCTATTACGCGCTGCGCGCCCGCGCCGACTTTGCCGAGCCCGAGCTTTTGCCCGGCCCGACCGGCGAGCGCAACCAACTGGCATTGCACGGGCGCGGCGTCTTCGCCTGCATCTCGCCGTGGAATTTTCCGCTGGCGATCTTCACCGGCCAGGTCGCCGCCGCACTCGCCGCCGGCAACGCCGTCGTCGCCAAGCCGGCCGAGCAGACCCCACTCGTCGCCGCCGCCGCGGTGCGGCTGCTGCACCAGGCCGGCATCCCCGCCGACGCGCTGCATCTGCTGCCGGGCGCCGGCGAGGCGGTGGGCGCGCCGCTGGTCGCCGATCCGCGGGTCGCCGGCGTCGCCTTTACCGGGTCGACCGAAACCGCACGGCTGATCAATCTGGCGCTCGCCCGCCGCCCCGGCCCGATCGTGCCGCTGATCGCCGAGACCGGCGGACAGAACGCGATGATCGTCGATTCGTCGGCCTTGGCCGAGCAGGTCGTCGCCGACGTGCTCACCTCCGCCTTCGACAGCGCCGGGCAGCGCTGCTCGTCGTTGCGCCTCCTCTATGTGCAGGACGACATCGCCGACCGCCTCTTGGCGATGCTGACGGGTGCGATGGCCGAGCTCGCGATCGGCGACCCGGCGTTGCTCGCCACCGATATCGGCCCGGTCATCGACGAGCCGGCCCGCCAGGCGCTGGAGCAGCACGCCGCCCGGATGGCGCGCGAGGGCCGGCTCCTCTACCAATGTGCGCTGCCGGCCGGGACCGAGCACGGCGACTTCTTCGCCCCGCGCGCCTTTGAGATAGACAGCGCCGGGCGGCTCGATCACGAGGTGTTCGGTCCGATCCTGCACGTCGTGCGCTGGCCGGCCCACCGGCTCGATCGGGTGCTCGACGAGATCGATATGACCGGCTACGGGCTCACCCTCGGCATCCACAGCCGCATTGACGAGAACATCCGCCATATTCTCGGCCGGGTGCAGGTCGGCAACGCCTATGTCAACCGCAACATGATCGGCGCGGTCGTGGGCGTGCAACCGTTCGGCGGCGAGCGCCTCTCCGGCACCGGCCCCAAGGCCGGCGGCCCGCGCTATCTCGCCCGCTTCACCACCGAGCGCACCACCTCGATCGACACCACCGCCGCCGGCGGTAACGCCACCCTCTTATCCTTGCAGGACGATTGCTAGCGGCGCCGGCGGGCGGGGTCTATTGTCGCGCAAAGAGGCTGGTGGCGGGGAGCGAACGGGATGGCGCAAGGGCGGCTCAAACATTTCGGCTGGGGTCGCGAAGGCGAAGGGCTGACCGAGGCCGAGGAGGCCGCCGCCCTCGACCGCTATCGCCGGCTTTTTCGGGTGGATCGGTTTGACGAGGTGGCGCCGCCCCCGCTAGCCGACATCGCCCTGCGCCCGCCGCGCATCGCTCCGCCCGCGGTGTTGGCCGCCTGCTGCTCGACCGAGACCTACGACCGGGCGGCCCATACCTACGGCAAATCGTTCCGCGACTATGCCCGCGGTCTGGTCGGCGATTACGGCCCGGCCCCGGACGTCGTTGCCTACCCGAAGAGCGAAGCCGAGGTCGCGGCGGTCATCGACTGGGCCGGCGGCGCGGAGGCGGCGCTGATCCCGTTCGGCGCCGGCAGCAGCGTCGTCGGCGGGGTCGAGGCCGCAATCGAAGGCACCGGCAAAAAGGCGGCGGTTACGCTCGACCTGCGCCATCTCGACCGGGTGCTGGAGATCGATCGCATATCCCGCGCGGCGCGCATCCAAGGCGGGGTGTTCGGGCCGGTGCTCGAAGCCCAGTTGCGGCCGCACGGGCTGACCCTGCGGCATTTTCCACAGAGCTTCGAATATTCGACCCTGGGCGGCTGGATCGCGACCCGCTCGGGCGGTCACTTCGCCAGTCTCTACACCCACATCGACGATCTGGTCGAAAGCATCCGCGTGCTGACCCCGCAGGGCCCGATCGAGACCCGCCGGTTGCCCGGATCGGGGGCCGGCCCCAGCCCCGACCGTCTGTTGATCGGCTCCGAGGGGATTCTCGGCGTCGTTACCGAGGCGTGGATGCGACTGCAGGACCGG
The DNA here is from genome assembly GCA_036008325.1 of Allostellaceae bacterium. Classification (GTDB taxonomy): domain Bacteria; phylum Pseudomonadota; class Alphaproteobacteria; order ATCC43930; family CGMCC-115725; genus AP-15. The sequence goes on along the minus strand of DASYNW010000028.1, from coordinate 11,384 downwards.
CCCCGCTTTCGTGCCGGCGGAGCCATCCGTTTTGCCGATTTCTTCACCGCGGCGCGGGCGGTCAAGGCGATCGCCCAGGCCGGGCTCTACCCGGCGAACTGCCGCATCCTCGACCCGCAGGAGGCGGTGAACACCGGCGCCGGCGACGGCAGTGCGGCAATCATGGTGCTGGCCTTCGAATCGGCCGACCATCCACTCGACGCTTGGATCGCCCGCGCCCTCGAATGCTGCGCCGACCATGGCGGCGCCGCGGAACGCCCGGGCGAGCGCGACGCCCACCGCGAGGGCGCCGCCGAATTGTGGCGCACCGCCTTTATCCGCATGCCCTATGCCCGCGAACGCATGATCCGGTGCGGTATCATCGCCGACACCTTCGAAACCGCGATCACCTGGGAGCGATTCGAGGGGCTCCACGACAAGGTCAAGGCCGCCGCCGAAACCGCGATCCGCGAGGCCACCGGTCAACCGGGCCAGGTAACCTGCCGCTTCACCCATGTCTATCCCGACGGTCCGGCGCCGTATTTCTCGTTTCATGCGCGAGGCCGCCACGGCGATCTCGAAGCGCAATGGCGGACGATCAAGAGTGCGGCCGGCGATGCGCTGATCGAGGCCGGCGGGACCATCACCCATCACCACGCGGTCGGCCGCGATCACCGCCCATGGTACGATCGACAGCGGCCCGAGCTGTTCGCCGCCGGGCTGCGGGCGGTCAAATGCGCACTCGATCCGCAGGGCCTGCTCAATCCCGGCGTGCTGATCGATCGGTGAATTGCGCCGACAAGACCGCACGTTGAATTGGCAGGCGCAGCGCCGGTTGGATGCGGGCATCGGGCGCGGCGGAACATTCGATCGCCCCGCCGAGTTCCATCACGATGCTGGTGCAAACCGTCCTGAACGCGCCTTCTGTTGCCGGGTGTTGCCAAAAGACCGCAGTACGATGGCCGGGATTTGGCCGAGTTTCAGCGAAACTGTTGCAGGAATATCGCTCCCCTTGATGTTTTGCAGCGATTTCCCGGCGAGCGGCGTGGTTGCAATAAAAACCGATTGCCATCGGCGCGGATGATAGAGAAGATAAGCGAACGGTGGCGTGACGACCATCGTCACACGCGTATTTGCGGCCGGAGGTAAGGGATGAGAAATCGCTATCTGCTAGGCGCCGGCGTAGCGCTTGCCGTGGCGTTGGGTGGGGTTCAAGCGCACGCGCAGCTCAATATATTCGGGCCCTATCCGCCAGGAGCCTTCTATCTGGGGCCCGAGGGCGGGTGGACCTCGCTGCAGGACCAGAACGATAAGTTCAGGGTGCCGACGGGAGTGGCCAACGGGACCAACGGCCCGAAGGTCATCTTCAACAGCGGCTACAATGTCGGGGGCCGCGCCGGCTATATGTGGGGCCCGTGGCGCTTCGAAGGCGAATTTAGCTACCAGAACAATGGCCTGCAGAGTTTCGCCGGAGCCGGCAACCAGATCGTCAACGGCAATCGCCACGCCGATGCGATCATGGCCAACGCGATCTACGATTTCACCTTCGGCTGGCCGATCACGCCTCATATCGGGGCCGGCATCGGTGCGGTTGACGTCGTCGACGGCGTCTCGCTCAAGGGCACGCGGCTGCCTTCCGGCTTTTCCTCGTTTCCCTCGCTCAACGGCAACGACTGGTCGTTCGGCTATCAGGGGATCGCCGGCGTTCGCTATATGATCAACCCGAACCTCGCCCTCGACGTCGACTATCGCTACCTGGCGACCCCGAACTTCACGATCAACAGCAAGGGCACGACGCTCGGCAGCACGGTCAACGGCGTCAGCTACAAGACCGGCTACAACACGCAGAACATCGTCGCCAGCATCACGATGTTGTTCGGGGCGCCGCCGCCGGCAGCTCCGCCGCCGGCGCCGCCGGCGCCGCCGCCGCCGCCACCGCATCAGGTTTATCTCGTGTTCTTCGACTGGGATAAATACAACATCACCCCGGAGGGCATGCAGATCCTGCAGGCTGCCGCAGCTCATTATCGAGCGGGTGGTGCGGTGCAGATCCAGGTTACCGGGTACACCGATCTCTCCGGCTCGGCTGGGTACAACCAGCGCCTCTCCGAGCGCCGGGCCAACGCCGTGGCAGTCGCTCTCGAAGGCCTAGGCGTTCCGCGCAACGAGATGATCGTGGCCGGCCGCGGTATGAACGATCCTCGGGTGCCGACCCCGCTCGGTGTCCGCGAGCCGCAAAACCGCCGCGTCGAGATCGTCTTTCCGTAACGCTCCTCTCGACACCCGCCCGGAGCCCCGATAGCGGGTTCCGGGCAGCCGCCGCGGTGATCCCGCGGCGGTTTTTTTTGGGTTCGGCAAATCGTAAGATGAGTGCGCCGCGCGATTTGGTGCCCGGGTCGGGGCAGGATCGGCTGGGTCCGCGCCGGCGTCGGGTCGCCGTCAATCTGGCAGGCCAATCGCGATCCGCGAGGACAGACCAAAGTCGAGTTCCGGCAAAGGGTCATAACATCGATTTGACACAAAGGCATGTGGCCTGGCACCGTATATCGGATCGGGATCGCTTTCGGGCCAAGCAACTCGGCGCACCTCTGGGTGAGGGCCGATGGGCGGTGGTGGGTATGTCGGGCAGCAATCGCGGGCCACATTTTATTCGCGCCCGCGCCAGGCATTGCTTGCAGATTTTGGGTCGATCGGGGTCGCTCGGCCGTCTCGCGCCGACTTAAAATTACAGATTTTCGCTTCTGCCGTTATTCAACTTCTATATTGAGCTACCCAAGCGCTTGAAAGACGACATTCGCACACATATTATCGTCTTTGGCCGAGACAGTGCGCGACAGCCGAAAGTTGCGCCTGTGCGGAACAGATCGGCACGTTGTGGCGTTCTCACCGCGGCCGGGTCGAAGCCCCTGGGGTATGACGAGCGTAGGTTAGGTTTACCCATCCGGAACTGCTACAGAGGATTATAGGCATGAAGCATCTCTTGAGCGGCGTTGCGATCCTTGCCGTGCTGGCGATCACCGCGCCAGTATGGGCGCAAAGCCCGAGTGGCGGCAACTCGGTGGGCGCCCCCGGCCCTAGTCCGGGCGGACCCGGTCTGACGCCCTACAGCGGCGGTGCGCCCTCGGCGCCGCCGGCGGAAGCGCCGGCTCCCGCTCCGATGGCGATGCCGCCCTCAGCCTCGGCGCCGCCGCCCCCGAACTCGGCGATGCCGCCGACGCACCGGCAGGCGATGCATCACCACTATCATCATGGGATGTATCACCACGCGATGCGCGGCCGGATTCATCATGGCCCGCGCAATCCCGAAGATACGACCGCGCAGTTGAATCGCGCGGAGCTGGGCCGGATTCAGTCGGGCAATATCGGCGCACCGCCGCCGGCCTCGGAGCCCGGTGCTCCAATGGGGCCGTCGAGCCGGATGCCGGGTCCGAAGACCAATGGCAGCGGCTACATCCCGCCGGCGCAATAGCCTCTAGCGCGATATTCGCCGACGTATGGTCAACTGGGTCGAGCGGACCGGTCAGGTATGCGGCGAGGGTGGCTGCGGCCTTCCTCGCCACATCCTGCGGCCCGTGGCCAAACGCCGGCGCGGCGCCTGCGTCACCCGACGACAGGTTTGCGCCGGTTCGCCACCCGCTCCATGTCCTCGAGCAGATCGTGCAGTGTTTGATCGGCGACATACGCCATTTTAGCGAGGGCGCGTAGAAAACTGTCGGTACGCGGCAATTGAAACAGTGTCTCGTCCGCATCTTTGGCGGTCGCCGCACTGACCAGGACGACATTGTCGAAAGGCTGCAGAATCAACTCCTGCAGCGCCTTTCCCGGCCCGGTTACATACTCGACCACACGGCAGCGCTCGGGATCGCGCGATTCCTGCAGGATCGTCATTCTGTAAGCGGCGCGGGTGGTCGCCGCCTCGATCAGGGCGCGGGCGAACGGCCGAAGAAACGTTTCATCGAACCCGAGCAATGCTGTCGGATGTTCGTCGGTGACCGCGGAGCGCATTTCAAGGGTGGTCCACAACGACGCCCGCCCGCCGAAATAATCGGCTGATGCAAGATCAAGGTTGATCGAATCGATCGGCATCGGCGACGAAACCGAGCGCGCCGAAAGAAATGCGAAGCAGGCCGGCTCGCGCTTCAGCGAAATATTCGTGGTCGCTTCCAGGTTTCGATCGGTTAGCGCGGGACTGTCGGCCATGGCGAAACTTACTCCAGCAGGGTCTCGCATCGAGCACTTGCTCCGATCGCTCGCGGCGCCCCCATTGCGAAGAGATACCCCTATGGGTCAGTCGAGATAGACGGTTTCGGGTCGGCTTGTCAAAGCGCATCATGGTCGCGGGCGTAACCTGCGGCCTTCAGCCGCGCATCGGCGGCTCGATTTTTGCTTAACGCCGAAGTCAAACCGAGAAAACGGCACCATTTCTGCTCGTGCCCCGAGCCAGGCTGGCGCGCCAGCCCGATTGCGGGCGATGCGTTTGTCGCGGCTTTCCCTCGTCCGGTTAGTCCGATTCGCGCTCGATCGCCTCCTCGGTGGCGAGCCATTCGGCTTCAGCCTCGGCAATCAACCGGGTGATCTCCGCGCGGCGCTTGAAGGCGTCGGCGCGGGCGCCGCCGACAGCGGCCGACCCGTTCATCGCGGCGAAGCCGCGGTCGAGCGCCTGTTGCTCTTGCGACAGCCGGGCAATCGTCTGCTCTGCCTGGCGGGCGCGCTTGCGCAACGGGTCTAGCTCGCGCCGCTTTTCGGCCGCAAGCCGCCGCGCGGCGTGGCGATCGTCGGGTGCCGCCGAGCGCCGCCCGTCCGCTGGCCCAGAAGCTTCGAGCAACAGGCGGCGGTAATCTTCGAGATCGCCGTCGAACGGCCGCACGGTGCCGTCGGCGACGAGCCATAGCCGATCGGCGACGAGCTCGAGCAGGTGCCAATCATGGCTGATCAGGATCACCGCGCCGGAAAACTCGTTGATCGCCTGCACCAGCGCCTCGCGGGTTTCGATATCGAGGTGGTTGGTCGGCTCGTCCAGAACCAGAAGCGCCGGAGCATCATGAGTAACGAGGGCGAGGTTCAGCCGCGCCCGCTCGCCGCCCGACAGATCGGCGACCGCGACGAAAGCCTTGTCCTGGCCGAAGCCGAACGCGCCGAGCCGCGCCCGCAGCGATTCGGGCGGCGCCGCCGGCAGCAGCGCCGCCAGATGGTCGTATGCCGATTGCTGCGGCTGCAATTCCTCGATCTGGTGCTGGGCGAAATAGCCGCAGGCGAGCTTGGGCGAGCGGGTCATCCGCCCGCTCAGCGGCGCGAGCCGGCCGGCGAGCAGCCGGGCAAAGGTCGTTTTGCCGTTGCCGTTGGCGCCGATGAGCGCGATCCGATCGTCGGGGTCGAGCCGCAGATCGAGCCGCGCCAGCACCGGCTTGCCTGCGGCGTAGCCGACGCTCGCCCGTTCGAGGGTGATCAGCGGCGGGCTCGCTCGCGGCGGGTCGGGAAAGGCGATTCGCGGCGCCGGTTCGCGGGCGGCGAGCACCACCGGCTCGAGCCGGGCCAGCGCCTTCAGCCGGCTCTGCGCCTGGCGCGCCTTCGACGCCTTCGCGCGAAAGCGGTCGACAAAGGCTTGCAGCCGCTGGCGTTGGTTGGCCTGCTGTCGCGACAGAACGTCGAGCCGCCGCGCGTTTTCGCGCCGCACGCGCAGGAACGCGTCGAAGCCCCCGGAATAGGCGGTCAGCTTGCCCTGTTCGAGATGCAACGTCATCGTCGTCACCGCGTTCAGCACGCGGCGGTCGTGACTGACCAGGATCAAGCTGCGGCGATAGAAGCGCAGGTAGCGTTCGAGCCACAGCGAGGCTTCGAGATCGAGGTGGTTGGTCGGCTCGTCGAGCAGCAACAGGTCGGGCTCGGTGAACAATATCGCCGCCAGTGCCACCCGCATGCGCCACCCGCCGGACAACTCGTCGAGCGGCCGGCGCTGCATGGTGTCGTCAAACCCGAGCCCGGCGAGGATTCGCGCCGCTCGGCTCGGTGCCGAATAGGCGTCGATCTCGACGAGCCGGGTTTCGATCTCGGCGGCGCGCAACGGCGCCGGCCCGGCTTCGCGCTCGGCCAACAAGCGGGCGCGCTCGCGATCGGCGGCGAGCACCGTATCGTGCGGGGTCGCGGGGCCGCTCGGCGCCTCCTGAGCGAGAAACCCGACGCGGTGGCCGCGGGGCAGTTCGATCGTGCCGTCCTCGGGCTGCAACACCCCGCGTATCAGGTCGAGCAGGGTCGATTTGCCGACGCCGTTGCGGCCGACCAGCCCGACTTTGGCGCCCTCGGGGATCTGCGCACTCGCCCGGTCGAGCAACGCCCGATGGCGGTCGATGCGGTAGGTCACCTCGAACAGGGTCAGCATGGCGGGCTTATATCATCAACGCCGTGCGCCTGGGACATGGCCGCTCGCCCGTGAGCAGGGCTGGCCGCCGCCGGGGAAACGCAGTTATGGATGGGGAAACGACCGCAGCAGAAGCTGCGTCGCGGTCCAGATCATGCCGCCGACCGACGATGCCGGTGCATGCGATCGCTCACCCGGCGCTCAGCGCCTCGTACACCCGGCGCTCGAAGGCGGCTGAAACAGCGAGCGCGCGCGGATCGGCAAACGGCAGGAACTGGGCCAGGATCACCCCGGCCACATGCTTCGCCGGATCGATCCAATAGTAGCTGTTGAAGATCCCGCCCCAGGTCAGGCTGCCGGCGCTGCGGCCGTTCGGCCCCGCAAAGGGCGTGATCATCCAGCCGAGCCCCCACTGGCAGCGCATGCCGGGAAACAGGGCGAAATCGTTGGTCCGCTCCGGCATCGCGGTGCGCATCACCCCGGCATCGAGGTCGCCGGTCTGGTTCGCCGCCATCGCCGCCACGGTTTCCGGCCGCAGCAGCCGGGCGCCATCGAGATGCCCCCGGTTCAGGATCATTTGCAGGAACCGCAGGTAGTCCCGCCCGGTCGAGTAGAGCCCGCCGCCGCCTGCCCAGAACTCCGGCCTTGGCGGCGGCATGTCGATCGCGAGCGGCTGCAGGGATCCGTCCGTCTGGCGCTGGTGCACCCGCGCCAGCCGCGACATCTGCTCCGGCGACAGCTCGAACCCCGAATCCTTCATGCCGAGCGGGGCGAAGATATGCTCGCGAAAATAGACGTCGAGCGATTGGCCGCTGACCGCTTCGACGGCCCGGCCGACCCAGTCGATGCTGATGCCGTATTCCCAGCGTTCGCCGGGCTCGAATAGCAACGGGAGGTGCAGCGAGGCGAGCTTCCCGGTGCTGGTGGATGGCGTCGCGGTGCGATGAATATAGCGGATCAGGTCGGAATTCAGCATCTCATAGCCGAACCCGGCGGTGTGGGTTAAGAGATGGCGCAAGGTGATCGGCCGCCGGGCCGGGCGCAGCCGCGGTTTGCCGGCCGCATCGAACCCGGCCAGCACCTGCGGCGCCGCCAGCTCCGGCAATACCCGGCCGATCGGCTGGTCGAGCTCGATCAGGCCCTCTTCGACCAGCTGCATCGCGGCGACCGAGGTTACCGCTTTGGTCATCGAGGCGATGCGAAAGATCGTGTCCGGGGTCATGGCACTGCGCTCGGCGAGATCGCGCCGGCCGAAGGCGCCCTCGTAGAGAACCCGATCCGGGGTCGCCGCCAGGGCCACGACCCCCGGCACCTCGCCGGCCTCGGCGGCATGGCGCAGCAGCGCGTCGATTTCGGGGATTGAAGTCATCGCGCGCTCCTCAGCGCCGCCGCGGCGACGCGTCCTTCGCCAGCTGCGAGGTGATGTCGGCAAAGGTGACGGCGAGCGAGGTGCGCACGTCGAGCACCGTCGGCGCCCGCGCCGCCAGCGCCTCGCGCAAGGCCGGGGCGATCGCCGCCGGCTCCTCGATGCGCACCCCGCGGCAGCCGAGCGCGCGGGCGATCTGGGCGTGGTCCCAATCGTTGAACTCGGCCGCAAACGGCCCCGAGCCGTGCAGCACCCAGCCCAGTGCGTTGTTGTTGAAGACGACGCAGACGATCGGGATGTCGCGCTCGACCGCGGTCATCAGCCCGTTCATGGTCATCGCAAAGCCGCCGTCGCCGCACACGGCGACGACCGGCCGGTCGGGATGGACCAGCTTGGCGCCGAGTGCGGCCGGGATCGCAAACCCCATCGGCCCCGAGCCGGCGGCCTGCAAAAACCCCTCCGCCCGCTTGGTCTGATAGAAATGCGTCATCATGATGCGGTTCTCGCCGGCGTCGCAGGTGACGATCGCATTCTCAGGCAGGCCCCGCTGCAGCTCGCCGATCAGCCGCTGCGGCAGGATCGGCTTGTCGTCGGCGAAATAGGCGCGGTCGTTGAAATAGCCGTGGCGCTCGCGATGGGCGGCGACCCGGCGCTCGGCCGGCTGCCGCCGCTGCGACCCCCGCGCCTCGATTTCGTGCAGCAGCTGGCCGAGGATCACCGCGGCGTCGCCGAGGAGCACATGCTCGGCCGGGTAGTTCCACGACGCGTTGCGCGGCTCGATGTCGATCTGCACGAAGGTCTGGCGGGCCGGGTCGAGCAGCGCGCGGTTTTCCCACGCCGTGTCGCTCGGGCTGAGCTTGGAGCCGACCACCAGCACCAGATCGGCCTCGCCGACGCAGGCGTTCGCGGCCTCGGTGCCAAAGGTGCCGAACACGCCGAGCGCTAGGGGATGGGTCTCGGCGAAACAGCCCTTGCCGGCCGCGGTCGTCGCCACCGGCAGCCCGGCCGCCTCGGCGAGCCGGCGCAGCTGGTCGTAGCCCTGGGAAATGCGCACACCGTTGCCGGCGATCAGCACCGGCTTTTGCGCGGCCAGCAACGCGGCTGCGGCGGCCTCGACCTGCTTCGGCTCGGCCGGCGGCGGCAGCGCCGGCAGATAATGCCGGGTCGGGTACAGCATCGGCTGCGAGTCGGGCGCCACATTCCCGGCCAGCGAATCATGGGCATAGAGGATCGCGACCGGCCCCGGCTGGCCCGAGAGCGCATGCTTGATGCCGAGCTGGGTCGCCTGCACCGCGGCCACCGGGTCGTGCGCCTGCATCACCTGCTTGGTGACGCCGCCAAAGGCGCGGCGCGCGTCCCAGCTGCCCCAGTCGCCGGTCCCCTGCTGATAGGGCGCGTGCAAGGCAAAGCGCGGGGCGTCGCTGAAATCGGTCAGCAGCAGCATCGGCGAGCTCGACAGATGCGCCTCGATGATGCCGATCATGCCGTTGCCGAGCACCCACGGCCCTTGCCCCAAGAGCACGCCGGGGCGCCGGGTCAGCCGGCCGTAAACCTCGGCCATCACCCCGCCCAGTGACTCCTCGCGCACCAGCACGGTGCGGATCGAGTTCTGGTATTTGCTCAAGCCCCCGACGATGCGCCCGGTATGGCCGCCGGAGATGCCGAAGACCATGTCGATCCCGGCGTCTTCGAGCACCCGGGCAACGAGCGCGCTCGCCGGCGTCTCTTCGGTCAGCATCGGCTCGATCGGCATGGCTTGATCCTCCCACGGGCTTGCGGCTCGCGCGAGCTTGCATCGGCGCCGGGCCGAAGACAATCTTCCGGGCATGGCAAAGAGGGATAGCGCATGCAATTGAGTCTGATCGTGCGCGGGCAGCATCCGGCCGGCGACGATATAAGCGCGCGCCATCAGGACGATCTGGCTCTGGTGCGGCGGGCCGAGGCGCTCGGCTTTGACGGGCTGGTCAAGGGCTCGCATTACAGCGCCCACCCCTTGCAGTCGGTGCAGCAGATCCCGTTTCTGGCGCAGGTGGCGACCTTGGCGCCCCGGCTGCGGCTGATCTGCGGCCTGGTGCTGCTGCCGCTGCACAAGCCGCTCGACATCGCCGAGCAGCTGGCCACGCTCGACATCATCAGCGGCGGCAAGCTGGTTTTCGGCTGCGGCATCGGCTATCGCGACGTCGAGTTCAAGGCGTTCGGGCTCACTCGCAAAGAGGCGGCGGCGCGCTTCGAGGAAGGCCTCGCCGCTGTCAAGCGGCTGTGGACGCAGGATTTCGTCGATATGACCGGCTCGCATTTCGTGCTCGACCATGCGAACTCGACGGTCAAGCCCCTGCAAAAGCCGCATCCGCCGATCTGGATCGGGGCCAACGCCGATGTCGCGGTGCGGCGCGCGGCAAGGCTCGGCGATTGCTGGTATATCAACCCGCACAGCACGCTGACCACGCTGGCGCGGCAGCTCGACATCTACCGGCGGGCGCTCGACGAATGCGGCAAGCCCTTTCCCAAGGAATTGCCGATGCGGCGCGAAGTATTTGTCGCGCGCAGCCGCGACGAGGCGATCCGCCTCGCCCGCCCCTATCTCGAAACCAAGTACAACACCTACCGCGAATGGGGTCAGGACAAGGTCATGCCGCAGGGCGACGATTTCGACCATGAGTTCGCCGAGCTGTTGGCCGACCGCTTCCTGATCGGCTCGGCGGCGGAGGTCGCCGACCAGCTGATCGACTTGCAGCGCCGGTTCGGCATGAACCACCTGGTCGCCTCGCTGCATTGGCCCGGCATGCCCAACAGCCTCGCCCTCGAGCAGATGCAGATCCTGGCCGAAGAGGTCATGCCGGCCGTCCGCCGGGCCGCATAGCGTCGCACGCGGCGGCGATCCTCCGACGAGCGCCGCTTAGCTCAGCTTCAAAGCAGCCCGAGATCGCGCAGGCTGGTGTGGCGGTTGCGGCCGATGATGACATGGTCGTGCAAGACGACGCCGAGCGGGGCGGCCGCCTTTTTGATGTCCTGGGTGACGGCGATGTCGGCCTTGGACGGGGTCGGATCGCCCGAGGGATGGTTGTGCACCAGGATCAGCGCCGAGGCGCCCAATTCGAGCGCCCGCTTGACGACTTCGCGGGGATAGACCGGGGTGTGGTCGATCGTGCCCTTCTGCTGGCGCTCGTGCTTGATCAGCACGTTCTTGCGGTCGAGAAACAGGATGTGAAACTCCTCGATCTGGCCGTGCGCGATCTGGGCGGTGCAGTAATCGATCAGCTTGTCCCAGGAGTTGACCACCGGCTGTTCTTGTAATTCGGCGCGCATCAGCCGCAGCGCCGCTTCGCGCACCGATTTCAGCGCGGCGATTCCGGCCAGGCTGAGCCCGGCGGCGGCGAGCGCCTCGGCATCGGCGCTGATCGTCGCGGCAAAGCCGCCGAACCGCGCCAGCAGCGCCTTCGCCACCGGCTTTACATCGCCGCGCGGGGTCGCGGCGAACAGCAGCATCTCCAGCAACTCGTAATCGGGCAGGGCCTCGGCCCCGGCATCGACCAGCCGCTGGCGCAGCCGATTGCGGTGGCCGTAATAATGCGGCACCGCCGCGCCCTCGGCGAATTGATTTCGCGGCCCGCTGCCGATGGCGTTCGGCAGGGTGCCATAGGCGTTTGCGTCCGGGCCATAGATCTCGCTGCACAAGGTGCGCAC
>DASYNW010000027.1:0-7979 GCA_036008325.1 Allostellaceae bacterium | reverse complement strand
CACCGGCGCATAAGAGGGGAGCCAGCCATGCTCGACATCGTCATTAGCGGCGGCACCGCGGTCCTGCCGACCTGGGCCGAGAAGGTCGATATCGGCATCCAGGGCGACAAAATCGCCGCCATCGGCGCGCCGGGGGCGCTGAGCGCGCTTGGCGCCGGCCGCACCATCGACGCGACGGGACAGATTGTCATTCCCGGGGGCATCGACCCGCATGTCCATTGCCGCTGGCCGATGCCGGTGCCGGGCCAGACGCAGCCCAATATGACCGACGGACCGGATCGGGTCAGCCAGGCCGCGCTGCATGGCGGCACGACGACGATCCTCGATTTCGCGCTCGTCGATGGCGACAACACCGTGCAGCAGGCGATCGAGCGGCGACAGAAGGAATGGGCCGGCGACTGCTACTGCGACTACGGCTTTCACACGATGGTGCAGGGCAAGCTCGATTGGTCGGTGCCCGATCAGCTCGCCGAGGCGGTCGCCGCCGGGCATCCCAGCGTCAAGATGTTCACGACCGACATCACCCCGTCGCGCAAGGGGCGCATGGTGCAGTTCGGCGACATCTGGGAGGTATTGAAAATCCTCGCGAAATCCGGCGGCATCGCCGCGATCCACGCCGAGGACAACGACCTCGTCATGCACATGTACGAAAAGCTCATCCGCGAAGACCGGGTCGGCTTCGAGAACATGGCCGAGGTGCACAACACCCTATCGGAAGATCTGGCGTTCAACCGGGTGATCCGGCTCGCCGCCAGTATCGAGGGTGCGGCACTCTACATGATGCACACTTCGGCGGCGACCGGGGTCAACGCGATCGCGGCGGCGCGGGCGAACGGTGTCCCGATCTACGGCGAGACCCTGCACCAGTACCTGCTCTACAATTCTGAAGACTACAAGCGGCCAAACGGCCAGATCTACCACACCTATCCGTCGCTGAAGTTCCCGGCGGACCAGCAGGCGTTGTGGGCGGCGAGCGATCACGGCGCGATCCAGACCGTCGCCACCGACGAGATCTGCTGCCCGCTCAGGATCAAATTGCAAGGCCGCCAGATCGACGACACCACCGGCGGCAATGCCGGGGTCGAGCCGCGCCTCAGCCTCATCTATACCGAGACGGTGGAAAAGCGCCGCCGCAGCCTCGCCGATTTTGTCGGGCTGGTCTCAGCCAACGCAGCGAAAATCATGGGCCTCTACCCGCGAAAGGGCGCGCTGGCGGTCGGCTCCGACGCCGACATCGTCGTTTTGGACGCTCGCAAGCGCCATATCGTGCGCGCCGCCGACATGCACGAAGCCGATTACAGCCCGTGGGAAGGCCGCGACCTCGCCGCCTGGCCGCGGCTCACCATGCTGCGCGGCAAGATCGTGGTCGACGGCAGCACCTTTGCCGGCGGCCTCAAAGACGGCCAATTCCTGCCGCGCAAGGTGCCCGACGAGGTGCGAACCCGTCCGGCGGTGTGAGGTCAGCGCCGCAACCCTCTACGGCGAACGGGCGTCAGCTCAATCCAGTTGCCGGAAACCTGGTCAAGTCGGGACGACGCTGTCGGTGGTGACCCGGGCGTGGTCAGGACGGTGCCCGGCGGCACCTGCGACTGATGGCTCTGAGCCGCGCACAGACCGAGCCCGCCCGCCGCGCCCGGGCTGGGTCGACTCCGGTCAAAAAAGTGTTAAATTTGCCCCGAGTCGGGAGGGGTGCGATGTCCTACGCTCGTATTGCGGCGATCGTCGCCGCGGCCTTGATGTGGTGGGGAGGTGTGGCGAACGCCGCCGGGCCGCTGCGCGCGTTTCAGGCCGGCTTTTGGTCGGGCGGCGCCTATACCGACGACCGGACCGGCAGCTTTACCCACTGCTCGGCAGGTGTGGCCTATGACAGCGGCATCAATATGTTCATCCTTGTCACCGACGCCGGGCGCTGGTGGCTCGGCTTTGTCGACCGGCAATGGGCGTTTGCCCCGCAAGCGAAACTGCCGGTCGCGCTGCGCTTCGATGGCGGTCCTCGGGCCGCCATGGTCGCTACCATCCCGAACCGGCAAGTCGTTCTCGTTCTGCTGCCCGACGACGAGCGAATGATCGATCGCCTGCGCCGCAGCTCCGAATTGAGCCTGATTGCCGACAGGCAATCCTACTTGTTCAAGCTCAATGGCGCCCGCGCGGCAATGGCCGGATTGCAAAATTGCGTGCAAAAGTCGGTTGCGCTCGAAACGCGTGCCTCGGCGGCGCCGCCGCAGACCCTCGCCGCGACCGAGCCCGCGATCGAGCCGGCGTCTGCGCTCTCCCCCGCCCATGGCCCCGCGCCGGCCGAGACGCCGTCGCCGGCGCCGGCGACAGCCGAGCCCATGGCCGCTGCACCACCGCGCGGGACCGGGGGCGCACCGGCAGCGCCGCCGGCCTCGGCCGCTGCTGCGTCCACCAGCCCGGCGCCACCCGTGGCGACGCCGCTGGAACCTGCTTCGAGGGAACCCGCGCCACCGCCGACAGCGCCGCCGGCCATGGCGGGTGCCGCACCGGCGCCGGCCGAGGCTGCGCCTTTGGCCTTCACGGCGACGCCCGGGGGGAGATTCGCCGCGCTCGACGTGCCGAGACCGCCCGTCGGCGATGATGCACCGGCATTTTCGCTGCCTCGGGCCGCCGACGCGCTGCCACCGGCGACGCCGACCGATTTCGAGGAAGTCCAGCTGGCGCAAGATTTCTTTACCGCGGCGCAGCTGCCAAACGCGCGGATCGTCGTGACCGACAAGCCGGCCGCGCTGGCGAGCTTCGCCGCCGTGTGGCGGTCGGATAATTCCGCCGGTGCGGTCAAGATCATCCCACCCGGCCCCGATGTCAGCGGCATCGGCATCGCCTCCAATCTGATCGCGGTCGACCCGCTCATGTGCAACGGCGATTTCGCCTCGGCGCGGTCGAGCAGCCATATCGACAACGGCATGGTGTACAGCGCCACCTTATCGTGCACAGAAGAAGACGAAGAGCGCACCGCACGCTACTTCATAACCCCGCGCCCCAGAGGCGGGTTCGTCGTCTTTGCCGTAGTCGGCACCAGCAGGGCCGGAGCCGTTGCCGCCGCCTCTGCTCGGCAGAGCATCGACGCGTTGGCCAAGGCTGCCGTGCGCGCGGTAGGGAACGGCGGCTGACAAGGCAAGGCGGCTTGGAGCCGCGATCTCGGCCTCGTGACAACCCTCGCCCGTGCCAATGCCGAAAGCGATCGGGTATGATCGCCGGCTCGAGCCACCGACACAGGTCAAGGCGAGGAAGATGAGCAATCAATCCGTTACCGGCCTCGGCGGGATCCGCGGGCAGCTGGCCGCCGCGATCCACGCTCATTGGAAGCTCTTTCTCGCCGAAGGCATCGTCATGATGGTGCTGGGGCTGCTGGCGATCGCCGTGCCGGAAATCGCCAGTCTGGCGATCACGATCGTCATCGGCTGGCTGTTTTTTGTCGGCGGGATCTTCCGCACGATCTCGGTGCTGCAGCACCGCAGCATGCCGGGTTTCGCCTGGTCGCTGTTGACCGCGGTGCTGGCGATCCTGCTCGGGCTGGTGCTGGTCCTGCGGCCGATCGCCGGCGTCCTGACCCTGACGATCTGGCTCGGCGCGTTTTTTGTCATCGAGGGGATCGCCGCGATCCTCCTAGCGATCGAGCACCGCCGGCATCTGCCGAGCTGGGGCTGGGTGCTGTTCAGCGGCCTCGTCGACCTGTTGCTCGCCTATCTGATCTGGGACGGCTGGCCGAGCTCCGCCGCTTGGGCGATCGGCCTCCTGGTCGGGATCAACATGGTCTTTCTCGGCCTCTCGCTGATCATGACCGCGCTGGCCGCGCGCACGATGGCGCCCGCGACAAAATAAGCCGCCGCGATCATCCGGGCATGCTGCGCCGCAGCCAGCGGTCGAGGCGGCCGAACAGCATGTCGGTCAGGATCGCGAATAAGGCGACGAGCACGGCGCCCTCGATGACGAAGGGCAGCTTGTTCGCGACGAGGCCATCGAATATCGGCGTACCCAGGGTCAACGCGCCGACCGTCGAGCCGATCGTCGCGGTGCCGATGGCGATCGTGACCGAGACCCGGATCCCAGCGAGGATCAGCGGGGCAGCCAGCGGCAATTCGACCGTGCGCAGCCGCTGCCAAGGCGTGAGGCCCATGCCGTCGGCCGCTTCGCGCACCGCCTGCGGCACACCCTCCAACCCGGCGATCGCGTTTTCGATGATCGGCAGCAGGCCGTAGAGAAACAGCGCGACGACTGTCGGCCAGGCGCCAAAGCCGATCAGCGGCACCGCAATCGCCAGCACCGCGACCGGTGGGAAGGTTTGCCCGACCCCGGCGAGCAGATCGACCATGGTGCGAAAGTCGCGCCCGGCCGGTCGGGTGACGAAGACCGCGAGCGACACGCCGACAAGCGCCGCGGCGAGGCTCGCCGTCGCGACCAGGCGCAGATGCGCCAGGAACAGCTCGGGAAAGCTGGCGCGGTCGTAGACGACCGGCTCGACTCCGGGAAAGGCCCAATGGAAAAAAGGCCGCAGTGCCTCCATCCGCAGCAGCAGTGCCGCAAACAGCAGCCCGACCCAAAGGAGCGGGCTCGCCAGCGCCTTCGTGCCGCGCATCGCGTCTCACCGGACCAGATCGGACAAGGTGATGACGCCGAGCGCGCGGCCCTCTGCATCGGCGACCGGCAGGCGGTCGGTGTGCCGCTGGGTCATCGCCGACAGCGCGTCGCGCAGCGAGGTCTCGGGCGCCAATGGCTCGCCCTCGGCGCTGTCGCCGGCGCACTGCCCGACCGGGCGGAGCCGGTCGGCGACCTTGCGCACCGAGAGGAGCTTGAGACCGAGGCCATGACGCCCGACGAAATCGCTGACGAAAGCGTTCGCCGGACGTTCGAGCAGATCGAGCGGGGTCGCGAGCTGGGCGATCCGGCCGTCGTTCATGACCGCGATCATGGTCGCCAGCCGCAACGCCTCGTCGATGTCATGGGTGACGAATACGACCGTCTTTTTGGTCGACCGGTGGATATGGGCGAGCTCGCCCTGCAACGCATCGCGGGTGATCGGGTCGACCGCGGCAAAGGGCTCGTCCATCAGTAGGAGCTCGGGATCGGCGGCGAGCGCGCGGGCGACGCCGGCGCGCTGCTGCTCGCCGCCCGACAGCTGGTGCGGGTACTTGCCGCGATAGGCGGCGGGGTCGAGCCGCAGCAATTCGAGCAATTCATCGACCCGCGCGCCGACCCGCGCCGCCGGCCATTTCAGGAGGCGCGGCACGGTGGCGATGTTGTCGGCGACGGTCCAATGCGGAAACAGCCCGGTCGACTGGATCGCGTAGCCGATGCGGCGGCGCAGGGCTTCGGGCGGAAGCTGGGTCACGTCCTCGCCGCCGACCCGGATCGTGCCGGCATCGGCCTCGATCAACCGGTTGATCAGCCGCAATGTCGTCGATTTCCCGCAGCCCGAGGTGCCGAGCAGCACGCAGAACGCGCCGGCCGGGATGTCGAACGACAGATCGTCGACGACCGCGCGGCCGTCGTAGCGCTTGGTGACATGGTCGAGAGCGATCATCGGCGGGCACGGAAGGGCAGCAGGGCGGCCACGGTTTGCAGCAGAAAATCGGCGCCGAGCGCCAGGAATATCGCCGGGAGCGCGCCGAGCAGAACCAGATCGAGCGCGTATTGGCCGAGGCCCTCGAAGACGAAGGTGCCGAGCCCGCCGGCGCCGATCAGGGCGGCGACGACGGCGAGCCCGATCGTCTGCACCATGACGATGCGCAGCCCGGCGAGCAGCACCGGCGAGGCCAGCGGCAGCTCAACCCGGTAGAAGATCTGCCGCTGGGTCAAGCCCATGCCGCGCGCTGCCTCGATTACGGCCCGGTCGATGCCGGCGAGCCCGGCCGCGGTGTTGCGCACGATCGGCAGCAGCGCATAGAGCACCAGCGCTACGATCGCCGGCGCCGGGCCGATGCCGCCGACGCCGAGTGCGGCGAGCCCCGGAAGCGCCGCCGCCAGCGCCGAAAGCGGTACGATCAACAGCCCGAACAGCGCGATCGACGGTACCGTCTGCAAGGTATTGAGCACGGCAAAGAGCGGGCCTTGCAGCCGCGGAACCCGAACCGCGGCGATCCCGAGCGGAAAGCCGAGCGCCAACGCCGGTCCCAAGGACCCCGCGACCAGCGCGACATGGCGGCCGAGTGCCTCGGCGAAAAGCTGGTGCCGGGTCGCGTATTCGCGGGCGATCGCCAGCTGGTCGAACGTCCCGGCCAGCGCCAGCGCGGCAAACCCCCCGGCGATGGCGAGGACGGTCAGCAGCCGCAGGGCCGGGCCGGCGCGCAGGCGCTGCATCTGGTCGACGATCGCGAGTGCGGCGCAGGCGGCGATGGCCCAGAACGCCGCCCCGAGCGAGACCCGCGCCGCCGGGCCGGCGGCGGCGGCGATGGTGCTGGCGGCGTCTCCCGCCGCGGCCAGGGTCGAGAGCAGCAGAAGTGCGGCGAGCCCCGCCGCCGCCGCGTGCAGCGGCTTGCGCGGCGGCAATAGCGCAGCAGCCAGCAGCAGCGCGCCCAGCGCCGCGACGGCGATCGTCGGGGCGGCGCCGGCGGCGCTCAGCAACCCGATCGGCCGGCCGGAGACCAGCCGGTTCGGGGCCAGTGCCACGAACCCCGAAGCAGCCGCAGCAGCCGCGGCGACAATGACCAGGACCAGCAGAACCGGGTTGCCCACGCCGGCCGGCAGGCCGAGGGCCGGGCGCCGGGTCGCGGGATCGGCCGGCAAAGTCACGGCGGCGGATGCCGCGATTTCAGATAGTCGGCGGCGACGCTCCCGGCATCCTCGCCATCGACCGCGATCGCGGCGTTGAGCCGCTGCAATGTTGCGAGGGTCAGGCCGGCGAAGACCGGGTCGAGCAGGCCGGCGATCTGCGGGTATTGCTGCAGCACGGCAGCGCGGACGACCGGCGCCGGCGCATATACGATCTGCGCGCCCTTGTCGTCATCGAGGGCGACGAGGCCGAGTGCGGCGATCGCGCCGTCGGTGCCATAGGCCATCGCCGCGTCGACGCCGGACATCCCCTCGGCGGCGGCGCGCAGGGTGGCCGAGGTGTTGCCGCCCGCCAAGGTCAGCAATTGCCGGTCCGACAGGCGAAATCCATAGCTCGCCTCGAAGGCCGGCAGGGCCGACGGGCTCTCGACGAACTCGGCCGAGGCGGCGAGCTTGATACGGCCCCCGCCATTCACCCAGCGGGCGAAATCGCTCATCGTCGCCAGGTGATCGCGCCGGGCCAGGTCCTGGCGCACGGCGATGACCCAGGTATTGTCGGCCGGCGCCGGAGCGAGCCAGATCAGGTGATTTTTCTCGCGGTCGAGCTTGGCGATTTCGGCATAGCCGCGCACCCGGCTCTTCCACACCGGGTCCTTTTCCATGCGAAAGAACAGCCCGCCGTTGCCGGTATATTCGGGGTAGATGTCGATCTGCCCGGCCAGGGTCGCGGCCCGCACGATATTGGTCGGCCCGAGCTGCAGCCGGTTGCGCACCGCGATGCCGTGCGCAGCGAGCACGTCGAGGATCATGTTGCCGAGCAGCGCGCCCTCGGTGTCGATCTTCGAGGCGACGACGACCGGCGGCGGCGACGCTGCCGCTGCCGACGGACCAGCAAGGCTGAGCAGGACTGCGCCAAAGACCGCAAAGTTCAAAAGAACACGCATCTTGTATCTCGCCTTCCCGGCGGAGGCCGGGACCCACTTCGGCCATGGTTACCGGCTTTCGCCGGTATGGCACCTGACCAAGGGGCAACTTACCGCTAATGGAATCAGGATCGGTAGGCTGCTGCGCTGAAAGCCCGACGCGCTTACCGGACTGCTCGCTACGCCTGCTTCGCTTCGATGATCGAGCGGCGGATCGCGCGGGTGCGGGTAAACAGCTCCTGCAGGATGTCGCCCTCGCCCCAGCGGATCGCGCGCTGCAAGGCAGTCAAATCCTCGCTGAAGCGCTGCAGGATTTCGAGCACGGCCTCG
>DASYNW010000026.1:0-27487 GCA_036008325.1 Allostellaceae bacterium | reverse complement strand
GGCCCGGTCGTCGTCCAGGTGCTCGAAGGACCCGACGCGGTGGCGCTCAGCCGCGAGATCATGGGCGCCACCGACCCGGCCAAGGCGGCGCCGGGCACGATCCGCAAGGATTTCGCCGAGTCGATCGAGGCCAATTCGGTGCATGGCTCGGATTCCTCGGATAACGCGGCCCGCGAGATCGCGTTCTTCTTCGCGGAGATCGAAATATTCCCCTAGTGCGGGCGCGCGAACCCTCCAGCAGGGTGCGCGGGCGCAGCGGGCCGCGGGTTCCGGCCGCCGCGCTCAGGCGGCATCCGGTGATCGCGTTCGAGTGGGGTCTCGACCTTGCGGCGGTGTTGTTCTTTCCGCTGCTGATCCTGGCGCCGCGCGGCATCGCAGCACTGGCCTCGGTCGCCGGACTGTTTGCCGCCGGCCTCATTCTGGCGGCGAACCGCCCGCTGGCGCGCCGGCACCTCGCCGTTCCGGCGGCGCTCGTCGGGGCTCTGCTGATCTGGGGAACGGTCTCGGCCATCTGGTCGATCGATCCGTTGCGCGCGCTCGATCTGGCGGCGCGGCTCGCCGGCCTGTTTGCCGCGGGGTTGGCGCTGGCGGCGGCGGCCGGGGAGGTTGCGGCACCGGGCCGGTTGACCGGCTTGCTCGTTGCCGGCTTTGTCCTCGGCCTCGCGATGGCGGCGGTCGATCTCGCCAGCCACGGCGCGCTGAGCAAACCGTTTTCGACCCGCCCCTACGAGGCGTCCTGGCTCAACCAGGCTTCGGTGGCGTTT
Organism: Allostellaceae bacterium; assembly: GCA_036008325.1. Taxonomy (GTDB): domain Bacteria; phylum Pseudomonadota; class Alphaproteobacteria; order ATCC43930; family CGMCC-115725; genus AP-15. The sequence continues at coordinate 26,723 of DASYNW010000026.1, read as the reverse complement.
GCCATCCTGCTGCTGCCGACGAGCGCGGCGCTGGTCGGGCGCGGCCGCCGGGCGGCAGGCGTGCTGTTTGCCGGCGCCGCCGCGGCGATAATTCTCGCCCTCGCCGGCACGGCAGCCAAGGTGGCGCTCGCCGCCGGGTTGCCGGCGGCCTTGCTGTGCTACGGCTGGCGCGCCCGCACGGCGCGGGCGGCGGCGCTCTTATCGGTCGCCGTCGTGATCAGCGCGCCGTTGACCTTCGCCCGGCTCGAACGGGTGTCCGATCTGGTCGCCACAGCCAACGACGTCAAGCAGTCGGCGGGGCACCGGCTGCTGATTTGGTCTTTTGTCGGCGACCGCATCGCCGAGCATCCGCTCGCGGGCTGGGGCCTCAATTCCTCGCGCGCGATCCCGGGCGGCAAGGATTTGATTCGGCCCGGCGAGAGCTGGCTGCCGTTGCACCCGCACGACGCGCCCTTGCAGCTGTGGCTCGAGCTCGGCGTGCCGGGTGCGGTGCTGATGGCGCTCTTGACCGCATATGCGTGGCTGGCGCTGGCTCGGGCCGAGGTGCCGCGGCTCTATGCCGGGGCTGTTGGCGGCAGCCTGGCCTGCGCCTTTGTCGCCACTCTCGCCACCTACGGCATCTGGGAGGAATGGTGGCAAGGAACCCTATGGTTCTGCCTGTTCCTGGTTCTGGTGATGGCCCGGGCCGCGGCGGGCTTCACTCCCGGCCAGCATGCTCACCGCCAGCCTCCTTCCGGCCAGCATCCTCCCCGCCAGACTGCGGCAATCGGCTGACCCGCGTTTTCACTGTTCGATTCGCCGCCGGCTGACGATTCGCCGCTCAATGCTGGTAGATCAGCATCACCCCGACGCCGATCAGCGCGATGCCGGCGATCTGTGGCCAGCCGAACGGCTCGCCCCATAACATGTGCGCGAGCACGGCGACGACAGCGTAGCTCGCCGAAACCGACGGAAAGGCCACCGAGACCGGCAGCCGCTTCAGCGCCACGGTGTAGCACAACGCGGCGCCGACATAGATCGCAAAGCCCAAGAAGGTCAGCGGGTTGCTGAATTGGGCAACGAGCGTCGCCGAACCATCGGCCGCCGATTTCAGCGCGATCTGGCCAGCCACGCCGAACAGGATTGCCGCCGCGAGGCTCGCATAATAGACCGCCATCGCCCCATCCCAGTAAAGCAGCGGTGCGCCGCCGCGGCCCCGCGAAAACGGATTTTCGGGACCCGGCTCTGAAGAATCTGTCACCGACCCTGAGTTTTCCGGCAGGAAGTCTCAGAGACCGGCTGCCGCCATCATTCCGTCAAGGACTCGCTCGGCGGCAAAATGCTCCTGCGCCAATTCCCGCGCCGCGCGGCTGTGCAGCAGGTAGTCGGCGGCGATCGCATCGAGCGCGCCCACAGCCTCGTCCGCGCTCGAATACTCGAACAGGCCCCGCCCGACCGGGTAGAATTTGCTGAACCCGGTCGCCATCGTCACCACCGGCCGCCCGGCCGCTAGATAGCACACGCTACGATCGCTGAACCAGCCGCTGTTCGGCCGCACATAGATATCCTTGGCGACGGTGAACTCGCCGCGCGACCCGGCGATGAAGTCGCGATAGGGCGCCATGCCGGCCGAAATCGGGCCGGGATCAACCAGCTGCCAGCCGCTGCCGGCAACCTTGCAGCGGATTTCGGCGTCGGGCGGGGCCATCGCCAGCTCGAAGCAGGTTTGCGGCCGCGATCGCGGCAGGTCGAGAAATCGCAGAAAGTTCGGATGCTTCGACCAGACATAGCGAGAACCCCCGAAATCGATGTCCTTGCCGCGGTTTTCCCAGGTGCCGATTGTGGTGAAGCAGCGCGGCACGGTGCGCGGCTCGGGCCACAGCGCCGGCAGGACCGGCGGCCGGGTCGGCTGCCAGGTGATCCCGGACAGCGGCACCGGGCAATCGGGCGCTCCCAGATTCTCGCCATAGCTGAAAAAATGCGTGTGCGCGTCGATATAGGCGCGCGCGTTGGCGTCGGCGCGGGCATATTTGATCTGCTCGTAGACCGGATCGGTGTCGATGAGGATGCGCACCGGGCAGGCCAAATGCTCGTCGCGCAGGCGGGTGGCCCCGCACAGGTTGATCAGCCCGTCCGCCTCGGCGTAGAGCCGGCGCACCTGCTCGCGCGGCAGCCCGTGCCACTGATCGTTGATCGCGTCCCAATAGGCCCAGCGCCCGCCGAGCCCGTGACGCTCCATCGCCCGGCGCAGATAGGCGACGTTGTAGTCGCACTCCATCATCACGCTGGCGGCGCGCGGGTCGTAAGGATTGGCCCCGCCATCTTCGATGTACCAGACCTCGAAGCCGAGCTCTTTGAGGCCGAGCAGGTAGTGCATCGCCTGCCAGGCGATGCCGGCGAGCGGCATCTGGCCGACAAAGTGGAGAACGAGGATCGTGCCGCGCGTGTTCACGGGTTGCACCATTGTCGGGTCTGCCGCCACAACGGCCGGCGCGACGATTCATTTCCGCTGCCGCTCCGCTGCGGCGCGGACGGGCGGCCGGTGCGGTTGCGGATCCCGATCCGGCGGGGGCGGCAAAACCCCCAATCCGCGAAGGGTTGCCCGCGCTCGCTTCGGCATGATAGGCAACGAGCCATGATCGAGAGCATCCTTGGATGGTTGACGGGCGCGGCGCCTGCCGGCGGGGAGCCCGGAGACGCATTGCAGCTCGCGCTGGCGGCCCTCCTCGTCGAGGCGGCTCATAGCGACGATCGGTCGAAGTCCGACCAACGCTTCGACTCGAAAGAGCGGGCCGTGGTCGCACGACTGCTCGAGCGTCGCTTCAAACTGTCGCACGCCGATGCACGCGCATTGCTGAGCGCGGGCGAGCGCGAGGCCAGCCGCTCTGCGGAGCTGTTCCACCTGACCCGGATCATCAACGAGCGGCTTTCCTTCGAGCAGCGGATCGAGCTGATCGAGATGCTGTGGGAGGTCGCCTATGCGGACGGCGTGCTCGATAAGTACGAGGACAGCCTGCTGCGCCGCGTCGGCGGGCTGATCTATGTGCCCGATCGCGAGCGCGGCTTGGCGCGGCAGCGCGTGCTCGACCGGCTGGGGCTCGACGCCACGGCCTGACCCGCCGCCTGCGCGCCGCACCGAGCGGGCCGTAAGAGTTCAGGAGAAGAAGCCACTGCCATGACTTATGTCGTCACCGAAGCCTGCATCCGCTGCAAGTATATGGACTGTGTCGAGGTCTGCCCGGTCGATTGCTTCTACGAGGGCGAGAACATGCTGGTGATCCACCCCGACGAATGCATCGATTGCGGGGTGTGCGAGCCCGAATGCCCGGTCGACGCGATCATTCCCGACAGCGAGCCCGAGGCCGAACGCTGGGTCGAGCTGAACCGGGAATACGCGGCGAGCTGGCCCAATATCACCCGCAAAAAGCCGTACCCCGAAGACGCCGACAGCTGGAAGGACGTCCCCGACAAATACGAGAAGGAATTCAGCACCAAGCCCGGCGGCAGCTGAGCCGCCGAAATCGGGGGCCGCGGCCCGGGCGGACCAACGCCGCGCACCAACGCGGCGAACCACCCCCGAGGCGGGTTTCGCGATGCGGTATGCGTCGCGAGCATGCGTGACCCCCCTGGCTTCGATGAGGTTTTTGTGATACTGTTACTTTGGTGCTCTTGACGCGTTCCCTTCCGGTTCCGCGCTCTTGGCCGAGTTGTGGACGGTCGCCGTCGCCGCGGTGCGGTTGCGGCGTGAAGCGTCCCGGCATGATTACTCGGGTCGATTACGAGAGACGGACATGATGTCGGAAAAGCCTATATTCGCAACCGGAGACCTCGTCGTCTATCCGACCCACGGAGTGGGCAAAATTGTCGCCATCGAGATCCAGGAGATCGCCGGGTACACGCTCAACGTGTTCGTCGTGGCGTTCGACAAGGACAGAATGACATTGCGGGTGCCGCTGGGCAAGGCCAAGGCGTCGGGGTTGCGCAGATTGTCGAGCCGCAAGGAGATGGACGCAGCACTCGCCAAGCTGCGCGGCCGGTCGCGGGCCAAGCGCACGATGTGGAGCCGGCGCGCCCAGGAATACCAGGCCAAGATCGCCTCCGGCGACCCGGCGTCGATCGCCGAGGTGGTGCGCGACCTCTATCGCAATGTCGGCCAGCCCGAGCAATCCTATAGCGAGCGGCAAATCTACCAGGCTGCCCTCGACCGCTTCGTGCGCGAGTTCGCCGCGGTCGAGCGGATCGACGAGACCACCGCGACCCAGCGGGTCGAGCAATTGCTGACCGCCTGAGCGCGGCGGCATCCGGAGCCAAAGCGGCACGCGGTTGAACGGCGCAGCGCGGACCCAGCGTTTTGCGTGCCTGCGGGCCGCCCGGCGGGTCTGGGCGATCGCCGCGATCCATGCCGAGGCGCGTCGCCTGGCACTGGTGCACGATCGGATCAGCGAGCGCTTTCTCGATGGCGACCAGGTGGTCTACCTCGGCAACTATATCGGCCATGGCGAGGCGGTCGGCGCCACAATCGGCGAGATGCTCGATTTCCGCAGCCGGGTTCTCGGGCGCCAGCGCGGCTTTGGCTGCGACGTCGCCTTTTTGCGCGGGGCGCAGGAGGAGATGTGGCAAAAGCTGCTGCAGCTGCAGTTCGCGCCCAACCCCGGCGAGGTGCTGGCCTGGATGGTCGAGGCCGGCGTCGCGGCGACGGTGCACGCCTATGGCGGCGATCTGCGGCAGGGTTTTGCTGCCGCCCGCGGCGGCCCGCGCACGATCACCCGATGGACCGGGGCGCTGCGCGACGCGATGAACGCCGAGCCGGGCCACACCAACCTGTTTTCGGCGCTGCGCCACGCCGCCTTTACCGACGGGCGCGAACTGCTCTTTGTCCATGCCGCGGTCGATCCGTCGCGCCCGCTCGACGGCCAGGGTGATGCGTTCTGGTGGGGCCGCGGCGACGTACTCGAGCTGAGCGCTCGGTTCGACGGCTTCGGCCGCGTCGTTAGAGGCCTCGACCGCCAGCGGCGCGGCCTGGTCGAGCGCGAATTCGCGGTCTCGCTCGACGGCGGCGCGGGACGCGGCGGGCGGCTCATCGCCGCCTGCTTCAGCGCGACAGGGGCCGTCCTCGATCAGGTCGAGGCATGATCGGCCGCGGCCCGATCGCGAGGGAAACCGATTGCCGCGCATCCGCCCATCGAGGCACCTCACGGGGTGCCGCGCCGGAGTGCGGTCGTATCGGCCGGCGGGAACTTTTGCGCCCGCTCCCCTGTTGCGCGCACCAGTGCCGTTTGACGTGGGGGGACGGATGATCGCGGCGCCGAGCTTGCACCAAAACCCGGCTGGTCCGGTGCGCGAAGGCTTGCGCATCTACAACCTGTTTCCGACCCAGGCCGGCACGATCCGGCAATGGCACGAGCACCTGCCGCGGATCGCAGCGATGGGGTTCAATGCCGTCTACGTCAATCCGTTCCACTATCCGGGGTTCTCGGGCAGCCTCTACGCGGTCAAGGATTATTACCGGCTGAACCCGCGCTTTCGCGGCGACGAGCCGGGCGACGACGACGGCTTGCTCGACGGCTTCACCAGGGCGGCGCGAGCCCACGGGCTGCGCGTGATCATGGATCTCGTTGTCAACCACACCTCCAAGGACAGCGAGCTCGTCGCCGATCGCCCCGAATGGTTCGCCCGCGACGCCGACGGCGAGATCGCCTCGCCCTATGCCACCGATCCCGCCGATCCGACGCGCAAGACGGTCTGGGGCGACCTCGCCGAGCTCGATTACCGGCCGCCGCAGCGCGATCGGATCACGGCTTATTTCCAGGATGTCGTGCGCCATTACCTGGGCCTCGGCTTTGGCGGCTTCCGCTGCGATGCGGCCTACAAGGTGCCGGCGCAGGTGTGGCGCAGCCTGACCGGCGCCGCCAGGGCGACCGAGCCCGATGTGGTGTTTTTTGCCGAGACCGTAGGCGCGCCGAAAGAGGCGGTGCTGGCGCTCGCCGATGCCGGGTTCGACTACCTCTTCAACAGCGTCAAATGGTGGGATTTCGAGAGCCCGTGGCTGCTCGATCAGTACGAAGCCTTTCGCCATATCGCGCCGTCGATCGGTTTCCCCGAGAGCCACGACACCGAGCGGCTTGCAAGTGAATTGCGCGCCGCCGGCATTCCCGACAACGAGATCGAGCCACGCTATCGCCAAGCTTATGCCTTCGCCGCGGCGTATTCGACTGGCGTGCTGATGCCGATGGGGTTCGAATACGGCTGGGCGCGGCGATTGGCGGTGGTCATGGGCGAAGATCCGGCGCCCGAGTCGAAGCGCTTCGACCTCAGTCCATTCATTGCCGAGGTCAACGCGTTGAAACGGGCAATCCCGGCTTTGAACGAGGAAGGTCCGCAGCACTTGCTGCAAAGCGACGACGCCGATCTCTTAATCCTCGAGCGCCAGACCGAGAGCGGCGACGACCGCGCCTTTATCGTGGTCAATCGCGATCGGCGCCGGGCGCACGAAATTACCCTCGACCACGAAATTACCCTCGACAAGATCGGCGGGGGCTCGGAAGGCTGGCTGCCGCCGACCGGGCTGACGGTCGCGCCGCTCGGGGTTCGGGTGCTGCGTGCGGAGCGGGCGGCGTCGCCGCGCCAGGCGGCGATGCACCCGCTGTGGCGGCCCGAAGCGCGGATCGAGATCGAGGAGGTCTACCCGCAGCTGGATGGCGGCCGCTACCCGGTCAAGCGGATCGAAGGCGAGATGTTCGAGGTCTGGGCCGACCTGTTCCGCGACGGCCACGACCGGCTGCGCGGGGTCGTCAAATACCGCCACGAAGATGGTGCCTGGCGCGAGGCGCCGCTGAATTTCTTCGACAATGACCGCTGGGTCGCGCGCTTTCGCCTCGACCGGGTCGGGCTGTGGCAATACGCGATCGAGGCGTGGACCGATCGCTTTTCGAGCTGGCGCGAGGAGGTCGAGAAGAAGCTCGATGCCGGTCAGGATGTAGCCCTCGAGATCGACGAGGGTCGGGCGATCGTCGAAGCGGCATTGGTCGGCGCCGGGGCCGACGCGGCGGCGATCCGGCAGGCCCTGCGCGGCCTTGAGCGCCCCGATACCGGCGGTCGGGCCGAGCTGCTGCTCTCGCCGCAATTGCAGGGGGCGATGGAGCGCGCCGCCCCGCGCGAGGGGGTGGTGCGCTATCCCCGCGAGTTGGAGGTGGTGGTCGACCGCAAGGCCGCGCGCTTTGCCGCATGGTACGAAATGTTCCCGCGCAGCCAGGGGCGCGAGCCCGGCCGGAGTGCCACCTTCGACGATTGCATCGCGCGGCTGCCGGAAATCGCCGCGCTCGGGTTCGACACCGTCTATCTGGTGCCGATCCATCCGATCGGCCGGATCAACCGCAAGGGCCGGGACAACAGCACCCGCGCGCAGCCTGGCGATCCGGGCAGCCCCTATGCGATCGGCTCGCCGGCGGGAGGCCACCGCGCGGTCGCCCCCGAGCTCGGCACGCTCGCCGATTTCCGCCGCTTCGTGCAGGCCGCCGCGGCCGAGGGGATCGAGGTGGCGCTCGATTTTGCCGTGCAATGCGCGCCCGACCACCCGTGGGTGCGCGAGCATCCGCAATGGTTCCGCTTTCGACCCGACGGCTCGATCAAATATGCCGAAAATCCGCCCAAGAAATACGAGGACATCGTCAACGTCGATTTCGACAACCCGGACCGTGACGCGCTGTGGGCGGAACTGCGCGACGTCGTCCTGTTCTGGGTCGGCGAGGGGGTGAGCACGTTTCGCGTCGACAATCCCCATACCAAGCCGTTGCCGTTTTGGGAGTGGCTGATCCACGAAGTCAAGGCGCGGTGTCCCGAGGCCATTTTCCTGGCCGAGGCCTTTACCAGGCCCAAGATGATGCGGGCTCTGGCCAAGGTAGGGTTCACCCAATCCTACACCTATTTTACCTGGCGCAACACCAAGGCCGAGCTGACCGAATACCTGACGGAGCTGATCGAATTTCCAACCAGCGAATATTTTCGGCCAAATTTTTTCACCAACACGCCCGACATTTTGCCGGTCTTTTTGCAAGAGGGCGGCCGGCCGGCGTTCCGCATCCGTCTGGTGCTGGCGGCGACATTGTCGCCCGCCTACGGGATCTACAACGGCTTCGAATTGTGCGAGAACACGCCGATCCCCGAGCGCGAGGAATACCTGCACTCGGAAAAATACGAGTACAAGGTCTGGGATTGGGACCGTCCGGGCAACATCAAGGACGACATCGGGGCGGTCAACCGTTTCCGTCGCGCCAATCCGGCGCTGCACGAGTTCGCGAATCTGCGTTTTGTCGCCTGCGCCGACCCTGCCATCCTGGCTTACCTGAAAATCTCCGCGGATCTGACCAACACCGTGATCGTCATCGTCAATCTCGACCCTTTTGCGGTCCATGAGGCCGACCTCGAACTGCCGCTCGCGGCACTCGGGATCGCGCCCGAGCGCGCGTTCTTGCTCGAGGACGCCTTCACCCGAACCGTCGCGACCTGTCGCGGCGCGCAGCAGCGGTTTCGCCTCGCTCCTGACATCAATCCGGCGCTGATCTTTCGCCTGCTTCGCAACGAAACCGGCAACGAGGCCGAATGAGCCCTCCTGACGATGTCGCCGCCGCGCTGCCGCTCAGCCGCGCATCGGCACGCCCCGCGACCTCGGACCCGTCGTGGTACAAGGACGCGATCATCTACCAGCTGCACGTCAAGGCCTTCTTCGACGCCGACGATGACGGCATCGGCGACTTTCGGGGGTTGTGCGCCAAGCTCGACTACCTGCAGGATCTCGGCGTCACCGCCTTGTGGCTGCTGCCGTTCTATCCCTCGCCGTTGCGCGACGACGGCTACGACATTTCCGACTACAAAAACATCAACCCGTCCTACGGGCGGATGCACGACTTCAAGCAATTTGTCCGCGAGGCGCACCGCCGCGATCTGCGGGTCATCACCGAGCTCGTGATCAATCACACCTCGGATCAGCATCCCTGGTTCCAGCGCGCGCGCAACGCCAATCCACGCTCCCATCTGCGCGACTTTTACGTGTGGAGCGACACCGACCAGAAATTTCTCGATACCCGCGTCATCTTTGTCGATACCGAAAAGTCGAATTGGGCTTGGGACCCGGTGGCCCAGGCTTATTACTGGCACCGGTTCTATTCGCATCAGCCCGATCTCAATTTCGACAATCCGCGGGTGTTCCGCGCGGTCGTCGACATCATGCGGTTCTGGCTCGATCTCGGGGTCGACGGGCTGCGGCTCGACGCCGTGCCCTATCTGATCGAGCGCGAGGGCACGATCAACGAGAACCTGCCCGAGACCCACGACGTATTGCGCCGCCTGCGCCATGAGCTCGACCGCCGCTACGGCGACCGCATGCTGCTCGCCGAGGCCAATCAGTGGCCGGAGGACGTGCTGCAATATTTCGGCGCCGGCGACGAATGCCACATGGCGTTCCACTTTCCGCTGATGCCGCGCATCTACATGGCGGTCTCGACCGAGGACCGCCATCCGATCACCGACATCATGCGCCAGACCCCGGACATCCCGGATTCCTGCCAATGGGCGGTGTTTTTGCGCAATCACGACGAGCTGACCCTGGAAATGGTCACCGATCGCGAGCGCGACTATTTGTGGAACCACTATGCGGCCGATCGGCGCGCCCGGATCAACCTCGGGATCCGTCGCCGGCTGGCGCCGTTGATGGAGAATGACCGCCGCAGGATCGAATTGTTGAACGCATTGCTGATCTCGATGCCGGGGACGCCAGTGTTCTATTACGGCGACGAGATCGGCATGGGCGACAACGTCTTCCTGCGCGATCGCGACGGGGTGCGCACCCCGATGCAGTGGTCGTTCGACCGCAACGGCGGATTCTCGCGGGCCGATCCGGCGAGCCTCTATCTGCCGCCGATCATGGATTCGGTGTACGGGTTCGAGGCGGTCAACGTCGAGGCGCAGAGCCGCTCGCCCTCGTCCCTGCTCAATTGGATGAAGCGGCTGATCGCCGCCCGCCGCTCGCGGCGCGCCTTTGGCCGCGGCACGTTGCGCTTCCTCTATCCGGCAAACCGGAAAGTCATCGCCTATCTGCGCGAATACGGCGACGAGACCATCCTCTGCGTCGTCAACCTGTCACGCTCGCCGCAGGCGGTCGAGCTCGATCTGTCGGAATTTCGCGGCCGGCAGCCGGTCGAGCTGCTCGGGCGCAGCGTCTTTCCGGCGATCGGTGAGCTTCCGTATCTCTTGACCCTGCAAGGGCACAGCTTTTTCTGGTTCGACCTGATGCCGACCGCTCAAAACACCGTCAACCTGCCATCCTCGCCGCCGGAATTCGTCACCCTGGTGATGCCGCATGGCTGGGCCGATCTACTGCGCCCCCACAACCGCCAGCAGCTCGAAGGCGAAGTGATCCCTGGCTTCCTCGCGCGGCAGCGCTGGTTTGCCGCCAAGGATCAGCGAATCAGGGCGGTGTCGGTGGAGGCCAGCGGTGTCGTCGAGCGGCCGAGTGAGGATGGGGCGGCGCCGGAGAGTTTTCTCGCCTCGCTGATCGAGGTGACCCTCGCTCGAGGGCAGCAGCATTATTTCCTGCCGCTTGCGGCGCTCTGGTCGCCGGCCGAGACCGAGCTGCGCCAAGGGCTGCTTCAGGTCACGCTCGCCGAGCTGCGCCAGTTTCGCCGCGAAGGCGCGCTGGTCGACGCTCTGTCGCAGGACGGCTTTGTCCTGGCGCTGATGGAGGCGATCGGGCGCGAGACGACGCTGCCGCTCGACGGCGGCGAAATCCGCTGCCTACAGACCCCGAGCTACGACCGCGCGGCGGTGCCGGAACATTTGACGGTTCGTCGCGCCGGGTTGGAGCAATCGAACAGCTCGGTCTTTTTCGACGAATTTGGCATGCTCAAGCTCTACCGACGGCTCGAGGCCGGCCCGCATCCGGAGATCGAGATGTCGCGCTTCCTGGTCGAGCGCGCCGGTTTTGCCAATACTCCACCGCCGCTCGCCACCATCGAGCTCGCCGTCGGCGGCGAGAACGAGAAGCGGACCATGGCGCTCGGCGTGCTGTTCGGCTTTGTGCGAAACCAGGGCGACGGCTGGACCCAGGCGCTGAACTATCTGACGCGCTATCTCGACGATGCGCTGATCGCGACCGACGCGCGATCGTCGGAATTGGCCGATCCCGATGTTTTCTTTCTGGCCCTGGCGCGCCAGATCGGCATCCGCACCGCCGAGATGCATCGCGCCTTGGCCGAGCACGGCGGCGACGACCCCGATTTCGCGCCGGAGCCGATCACCCGCGAGGATCTCGCCGAATGGCGAACCGCGCTTGAAACCGAGGCCGCGTCGATGCTGAGCAGGCTGGAGCGAGAGGCGGCGCGGCTGCCGCCGACGGGACGCGAGCGCGCCGAGAGCCTGCTTTCTCAGCGCGACCGCCTGTTCGCGCATATTCGCACCCTGCTCCCCGACGAGGTCGTGGCGCAAAAGACCCGCCTGCACGGCGATTATCATCTGGGTCAGGTCATCGTCGCGCAAAACGACTTCTTCATCGTCGATTTCGAGGGCGAGCCGTCACGTCCGCTCACCACGCGGCGGGCCAAGAGCTCGCCGCTGCGAGACGTGGCCGGGATGATCCGCTCGTTTGACTACGCCGCGGTGGCGGCGGTGCGCCAGCTGGCTGCGGCCCGGCCCGCGGCCGAGCCGCGAATGCTGCTGCTGGCCGAAGCTTGGCGCCAACGCGCCGTCGACGGGTTTCGCGCCGCCTACCGCAAGACGATGCGCGGTTGCGCCGCCTATCCCGCGAGCAAAAAGCAGGCCCGCGATATGACCGCGTTCTTCATCCTCGAAAAAGCCGTTTATGAGGTGTCGTACGAGCTGGCGAACCGGCCCGCCTGGGTCGATATTCCGCTGCACGGCATTCTTGCCGTTTTGGACAAGACCAAGGCCGGGGCCGGTGGCCAAGCGCTCTGACCCACCGCGTCCGCAAGCGGAGCGCCCGAAGCCCAAGCCCGCCGAACCGGAGCTTCTCGACCCGCAGCGCCGCGATCCGCCACCTCAAGGCGCCGAGCCGCAGGGCCGCGGGGCGACGCGTCCGGAACCGGAGATCGAGGCCATTGTCGCCGCCCGACACGGCGACCCGTTCGCCTACCTCGGCATGCATAAGACCGGCGCTGGACTCTGCGTGCGGGCGATATTGCCGGGGGCGCAGCAGGTGGCGGTCGTCGACAGCGCCAGCGGCGCGGTCGTCGCCGAGGCGACGCGGGTTCACCCCGCCGGCTTCTTCATCGCCGACATCCCGGATCGGCAGCCGTTTCGCTATCGGCTGCGCGTGTCGGGCGGCGGCCTCGCGCGCGAATTTGACGACATCTACCGCTTCCCTCCGGTATTGGGCGAGCTCGACGTTTATCTGCTCGCCGAAGGAAACCATCTCGCGAGCTACCAGAAGCTCGGCGCCCATCCGGTCGTCCACGAAGGCAAAGAGGGCATCGCCTTTGCGCTATGGGCGCCCAATGCGCGGGCGGTCAGCGTCGTCGGCGACTTCAATGCCTGGGACGGACGGCGGATGCCGATGCGCCGGCGCGCGCCCAGCGGGTTCTGGGAGCTCTTCGTGCCCGCGCTGCGGCCGGGGCACCTCTACAAATACCAGATCCACGGGCCGGACGGCGAGCTGCTGCCGCTAAAGGCCGACCCGCAAGCCCTGCAAGCCGAACAGCCGCCCGGAACCGCCTCGGTCATCGCCCACCCCTCGCGCCATGTCTGGCAGGACGGGGTGTGGATGGCCGAGCGCTGGCGCCGCAACGACCGCGAGGCCCCGATCTCGATCTACGAGGTCCATCTCGGCTCGTGGCGGCGCAACCTTGCCGAGAACGGCCGGTATCTGAGCTATCGCGAGCTGGCCGATCAGCTGGTCGGGCATGTCGCCGAGATGGGCTTCACCCATATCGAAATCATGCCGATCATGGAGTATCCGTTCGACGGCTCCTGGGGTTATCAGCCGGTCTCGCTGTTCGCGCCGACCAGCCGGTATGGCGCCCCCGACGATTTCCGCGCGTTTGTGGAGGCGTGCCATAAGGCTGACATTGGCGTGCTGCTCGATTGGGTCCCGGGTCATTTCCCGAACGATGCGCACGGCCTCGGCCGCTTCGACGGCACGGCACTCTACGAGCATGCCGATCCGCGTCAGGGCTTTCACCGCGACTGGAACACCCTGATTTATAATTACGGCCGCCGCGAAGTCGCCAATTTTTTGCTGTCGAGCGCGGTCTATTGGCTGCGCGAATTTCATATCGACGGCATCCGTGTCGATGCCGTCGCCTCGATGCTCTATCTCGATTACAGCCGGCCGCCGGGCGAATGGATCCCGAACGTTTTCGGTGGCCGTGAAAACCTCGAAGCGATCGCGTTTCTGCGGCGCATGAACGAGCTGATCTTTGCCGAGGCGAGCGGCGCCACCTCGGTGGCCGAGGAATCGACCGCGTGGCCGATGGTGTCGCGCCCGACTTATGTCGGCGGGCTCGGCTTCGGCTACAAATGGAATATGGGGTGGATGCACGATACCTTGGGCTATATGGCGACCGACCCGATCTACCGTAAATACCGCCATAACGATTTGAGCTTCGGTCTGCTTTACGCCTATCACGAAAATTTCGTCCTGCCGCTCAGCCACGACGAGGTCGTGCACGGCAAGGGTTCGCTGATCGCCAAGATGACCGGCGATCAATGGCAGCGCTTTGCCAATCTGCGCGCCTATTATGCTTTCATGTGGACCCACCCCGGCAAAAAGCTGTTGTTCATGGGTGACGAATTCGCCCAGGAACGCGAGTGGAATCATGATATCGGGCTCGACTGGCAGCTATTGGGCGAGGAACTGCACGAAGGGGTGCGGCGGCTGGTGCGCGATCTCAATCGCCTCTATCGCCAGACCCCGGCGCTGCACCGGCTCGACTGCGATCCCGACGGCTTTTCCTGGATCGATGTCGCCAATGCGGCCGAGAGCGTCGTCTCCTATTGCCGCCGCGGCCGCGACCCGCATGAGCTGGCGGTCGTCATTTGCAATTTCACCCCGGTGCCGCGCGAGGATTATTGGATCGGCGTGCCGCGGCCGGGGCGCTATCGCGAGCGCATCAACACCGACGCCGGCGACTATGGCGGCACCGGCTTCGGCAACGCTGGCGAGGTCCATTCCGAGCCGCGCCCGATGCATGGCTACCAGCATGCGATCCGCCTGCGGCTGCCCCCGCTCGGCGTGCTGATCTTTACCGCCGATTAGCCGCCGAGGCCTTGGCATGATGCCGCTGATCCCGTCGCCCGAGCGCGAGGCCTGCCCCTTCGTTCCTCACCCGTCCAACCCGCGCTGAGCCGGCGATGGCGTCGCCGACAAAGGTGTGGCCGGGCCGCCCCTATCCGCTCGGCGCCACTTGGGACGGCAAAGGCGTCAACTTCGCGCTGTTTTCCGCTCACGCCGAAAAGGTCGAGCTTTGTCTGTTCGATCGCACCGGATCGCGCGAAGAGACGCGGATCGCATTGCCCGAATACACCGACGAGGTCTGGCACGTCTATCTGCCCGATGCACGTCCCGAGCTACTTTACGGCTACCGCGTCTACGGGCCGTACGACCCGGCCAACGGCCACCGTTTCAACCCCAACAAGCTGTTGATCGATCCCTATGCCAAATCGCTCCACGGGCGGCTGCGCTGGGCCGACGCCGATTACGGCTATCGCTTTGGCGGCCCGCGCGAGGATCTGGCGATCGATCGCCGCGACAACGCGCGCTACATTCCCAAATGCCGGGTCGTCGAGCCGGCCTTTACCTGGGGCGAGGAGCATCGCCCGCAGACCCGGTGGGAAGAGACGATCATTCTGGAGCTCAGCGTGCGCGGCATCACCATGCGCCATCCCGTGATCGATCCGGCGCACCGCGGCACCTTTGCCGGCCTGACCTCGCCGGCGATGATCGACTACCTGGTCGGGCTCGGCGTCACCGCGGTCGAGCTGTTGCCGGTCCATGCCGCGGTCGACGAGCGCCCACTGGTCGAGCGCGGTCTGGCAAATTACTGGGGCTACAACACAATCGGTTTTTTTGCGCCCGACCCTCGGCTGCTGGCGACAGGTTCGGTCGCCGATTTCAAGACCGCGGTCAGCCGATTGCACGAAGCCGGGATCGAGGTGTTCCTCGACGTTGTCTACAACCACAGCGGCGAGGGCAACCATCTCGGCCCGACCCTGTCGTTTCGCGGTATCGACAACGCATCCTACTACCGGCTCGATGCGGATCGGCGCTTCTATCAGGACTTCACCGGCACCGGGAATACGTTGAACCTCGACCATCCGCGGGTGTTGGAATTGGTAATGGACTCGCTGCGCTACTGGGCGACCGAGATGCATGTCGACGGCTTTCGTTTCGACCTGTGCACGACGTTGGCCCGGGAAAACGGCGATTATAGCCAGGGCAGCGCATTCTTCGACGCGGTGCGCCAGGACCCGGTCATGACCGGGCTCAAGCTGATTGCCGAGCCCTGGGACCTTGGTCCTTACGGTTACCAGCTCGGCAATTTTCCACCGGGCTGGGCGGAATGGAACGCCCAATACCGCGATACTCTCAGACGGTTCTGGAAGGGGGATAAAGGCCTCGTCGCCGATGTCGCCTCGCGCATTGCCGGCTCGTCCGACATTTACGGTTATCGCGGCCGGCGCCCGTGGGCCAGCATTAATTTCATCACTGCGCATGACGGGTTTACCTTGCAGGATCTCGTCAGCTACAACAAGAAACACAATGAAGCGAACGGCGAGAACGATCGCGACGGCAACGATTCGAACCACAGCTGGAATTACGGGGTCGAAGGGCCGTCCGACGACCCCGAGATTATCGGCCTGCGCGATCGGCAAAAGCGCAATATGCTGGCGAGCCTGCTGTTGTCGCTCGGGGTGCCGATGCTGCTCGCCGGCGACGAGATCGGGCGCACTCAGCGGGGCAACAACAACGCCTATGCCCAAGACAACGAAATCTCCTGGACCGATTGGGAGAACATCCGGCCCGAGGACGAGGAGATGGGTCGGTTCGTCAGCTATCTGATCCATCTGCGCCGCGAGCATCGGGTGTTCTCGCGGCCGCGGTTCCTGCGGGGCGAGGTGCTCTCCGAGGCCGGGGTCAAGGACATCACTTGGTTCACCCAGTCGGGGAAGGAAGCGGGCGACGAGGATTGGACCAATCGGGTGGCGTTGTCCTTGGGCTATGTCTTGAGCGGGGCTGCCGGCGAATTTTTGACGCCGGGGGGCCAGCGCGATATCGACGAGAGCTTTCTGGTGATGATGAACGCCTATTACGGCGACCTCGATTTCCGCATTCCGGAATTGGCGGCGCCAATGTGGTGGGAGCCGCTGGTCGACACCGCCCAGAACACCGGGCGCGTCACCGACGGCAGGCTCTATGTGCCGGGCGAAGTCTACCGGCTCCAGGCCCGCTCCTTCGCGCTGTTCATCAATCGCGCGCCGCGCCCGGAATTGCCGGCGGCTGAGGCCGAGGCGGTCGCCGAGGCCGGGGCCGAAATCTCGGCCTTGCCGCTGGTCGGCGACGAGCAGCTCGGCTTCGAGAGCGTGGATGACCCGTCGGACGAGACGAAAGAAGCCGATGCGCCGCCGGCATGAGATGCCGTTCAGCGCCGAACCGGCAGCCGGCGGGGTGTCGTTTCGCTTATGGGCGCCGCGCGCCGAGGCGGTGTCGCTGCGGCTCGAAGGAGCAATCCCGCGCGTGCTGCCGATGGGCCGCGAAGCCGAGGGCTGGTTCGCGCTGACGACCGGGCTCGCCCGGCCAGGCTCGCGGTATCGCTACATCGTCGATGGCACAGCTTTTCCCGACCCCGCGTCGCGCCGTCAGCCCGAGGGGGTCCATGGCCCGAGCGAGGTCGAGGATCCCGAGGCTTACGAATGGGCCGACCTCGCCTGGCGCGGCCGGGCCTGGGAGGAGCTCGTTATCTACGAGCTGCACCTCGGCACATTTTCCGAAACCGGCGATTTCGCCGGCGTGGTGCCGCACCTCGATCACCTGTATCGTCTCGGCGTGACCGCGGTCGAGCTGATGCCGATCGCCGAGTTTCCCGGCGCCCGCAATTGGGGATATGACGGCGCCTTTCCTTACGCCCCATCCTCCCGCTACGGCTCGCCGCAAGGGCTGAAGGCGCTGGTCGAAGCCTGTCATGCCCGCGGCCTCGCCGTGCTCCTCGATGTCGTCTATAATCACTTCGGACCGGAGGGAAATTATCTGCCGGCGGTCGCCCCCGATTTTTTTATCGAGCGCCACCAGACGCCGTGGGGGGCCGCGATCGACTTCTCCGGGCCGAGGAGCCGGCCAGTGCGCGATTTCTTCATCCACAACGCGCTCTACTGGCTCGACGAATTTCATTTCGACGGGCTGCGCTTCGATGCGGTTCATGCCATCTTCGACGAGAGCGCGCCCGACATCATCGACGAGATCGGCGACGCGGTGCGACGGCGCATCACCGATCGCCCGGTTCATCTCGTCCTCGAAAACGACCGCAACGAGGCGCGCCGCCTGGCCCGGCGCGGCGGCCGGATCGAGCGCTTCAGCGCGCAATGGAACGACGATCTGCATCATGCCTTGCACGTGCTGATCACCGGCGAGACCACCGGCTTTTACGGCGACTACGCGAGCGAGCCGGCGGCCCATCTCGGCCGCGCCTTGGCCGAGGGGTTTGCCTACCAGGGCGAGCCCTCGCCGTTCCGCGATGGGCGGCCGCGCGGCGAACCCTCGGGCGAGCTGCCGGCGACCGCCTTTGTCGCCTTTCTGCAGAACCACGACCACATCGGCAATCACCCGTTTGGGGTACGGCTTGCCGCACAGGTGTCGGAACCGGCCTTGCATGCCGGCATGGCGATCGTGCTGCTGTCGCCGCAGATCCCGTTGCTGTTCATGGGCGAGGAATGGGCGAGCCGGCGGCCGTTTGCGTTTTTCTGCGATTTCGAGCCGGCGCTCGCCGAGGCGGTGCGCGAAGGCCGGCGACGCGAATTCGCCCATTTCCCCGGGTTTCGCGACGAGGCTTCGCGCGGGCGCATTCCCGATCCGACCGCGGCGGCGACCTTTGCCGCCTCACGGCTCGACTGGGCCGAGCCGGCGCAGCCAAACCATGCAACCTGGCTCGACTGCGTCCGCGCGTTGCTGGCGATCCGGACGCGCGAGATCGTGCCCCGCCTCGCCGGCATGCCGCCGTTTGCCGGCCGCTGTGATGCGCCGGGGCCGCGGGCGGTCATCGTCGATTGGCAGCTCGCCGACCGGGCGCGGCTGATCCTGGTGGCGAATTTTTCCGATCAGCCGCTGCCACTCCCGGCGGCGGCCCACGGCGCGCGGCTGCTCTATTCTTCGGCCGCTCCCGGCAGCCCGACCAGCGCCAGCTTTTTTCTGTCGGCGCCGGCGTCGACAGCGGCGCCATGACCGATCATGAGGCACTGGTTCGCCTCGCCGGACTGGTCGGCATCGAGACGCATTTCACCGATGCGCTGGGCCAACTGCGCGAGGCTCCGGACCAATCGCTGATGGCGCTGACCGGCGCGTTCGGGCTCCCGTCCGACCCGGCGCGGGCCGCGGCCGAAATCGAGGAGTTCGAGCGCGCCGCACCGCTCGGCGCCCCGGCGGTTCACCTCGTTGACGCCGAAGACCCGCACCCGCAGATCGAGCTCGGCCGCTCGGCGCGAGCCCGCAAAATCGCCTGGGCGTGCCGCCTCGAAGACGGCGCGCAACGCGCCGGCCGCTCGGCTGTCGAGGACGGAGCGGCGCCGGGGCGGTTCGTCCTGCCGCTGCCGGCGGGCCTGCCCTTGGGTTATCACCAGCTGGCGCTCGAGGCCGGGAGCGAGACGGCCGAGCTCGGGCTGATCGTCGCCCCCGCCCGCTGCCATCTGCCGCCGCAGCTCGAACCGGGCGCGCGCAGCTGGGGGCTGACCTGCCAGCTTTATGGGCTGCGCAGCGCCGATGATTGGGGAGTGGGCGACTTCAGCAGCCTTGCCGCGATCGCCGCCGCCGCCGGCTCGTGTGGGGCCGCGGTGCTCGGCGTCAACCCGTTGCATGCGCGGTTTGCGGCCGAGCCTTTGCATTGCAGCCCCTATTCGCCGTCGAGCCGGACCATGCTCGACTACTTGTGCATCGATCCCGCCGAGATGCCCGGCTTTGCCGAGGATCAGGCGGTGCGGCAGGTGATCGCCGGGGAGTGGTTCGGGGCCACGCGCTGGGCGGCGCGCTCGGCCGAGCTGATTGATTACGGCGCCGTTGCCGCTAGCAAGCGGGCGGTGCTGGAGACGCTGTGGCGCAGCTTTCGCGCGGTCGATCTGGGCGGCGGCGATCCGGGTGGCGGCGATGCCTCCTCGACCGGGCGTGCACGAGAGTTTCGCGCCTTTCAGCGCAACGGCGGACGCGATCTGCTCGATTTTGCGACGTTCGAGGCGCTGCACGAGCACCATTGCCGCGACCGGCGCGGGTTCTCGTGGCGCAATTGGCCAGCGCCGATGCGCAACCCGCGATCGGGCGAGGTCGCGGAATTCGCCGCCACTCATCGCGACCGGGTCGAATTTTTCCAATTTTTGCAATGGGAAGCCGACCGCCAGCTCGGGGTCGCGGCGGCCGCCGCGCGCGCCGCCGGGCTGGCGATCGGGTTTTATCGCGATTTCGCGGTCGGCGCCAACCCCAACGGCGCCGAAGCCTGGGCCGATCAGGAGCTGGTGACGCCCTCCGCCTCGATCGGAGCACCACCCGACATCCTGAACCGCGTCGGGCAGAATTGGGGGCTGGCGCCGGTCAATCCGCTGGTGCTGCGCCGCCAGCGCTTCGCGCCGTTCATCGCCTGTCTGCGCGCCAATATGCGGCATTCCGGGGTTCTGCGGATCGACCATGTCATGGCGCTGCGACGCCTCTACTGGATCCCGAACGGGATGGCGGCGACGCAGGGCTGCTACGTCAGATACCCGTTCGAGGATCTGCTGCGGCTCGTTGCCCTCGAAAGCTGCCGCCACGCCTGCGCCGTCGTCGGCGAGGATTTGGGCACGGTGCCCGAGGGCTTTCGCCAGACGATGGGGGCAGCCAATGTCCTGTCCTACCGGATCATGAGCTTCGAACGGCGGCGGGATGGCGCCTTTGTGCCACCCTCCGAGTATCCGCCGCTGTCGGCGGCGTCGGCGGCGACCCACGACCTTGCCACCCTTGCCGGGTTCTGGCTTGGTCGCGACATCGCCTGGCGCCGCGCCCTCGGCCTCTATCCCGATGCCGCTGCCGAAACTGCGGAAACCGCGGAGCGCGTCCGCGACCGCCGTTTGCTGCTCGAAGCGCTGGCCGACGAAGGATTATTGGCGCCGCGGGATTTCGGCAAATTCCTGCCGGAAACCGGGGAGCCCATTTACGCGCCCGAGCTCGGCGACGCGATCCAGAACTACCTCGCCCGGTCGCATGCGCGCCTGATGCTGGTGCAGATCGAAGATGTGATCGGCGAGCGCGAGCAGGCCAACCTGCCTGGCACCACCGATGCGCACCCGAACTGGCGGCGCCGCCTCGGGCATACCCTCGACGAGATCATCGACGGCGGGGAATTGCGCCGGATCGCGGCGCTGATCCGGGAGGCGCGGCGGCGCTCGGCCGAAGCATGAGCGAGCAGCAGCCCCCCGGCGAAATCCCGATCCACGCCACCTATCGTCTGCAATTCCATCGCGGTTTTACCTTCCGCGACGCGACCGGCCTGGTGCCCTATCTCGCGGAATTGGGGATCAGCCATCTCTATGCGTCGCCGATCACCGAGGCGCGGCCGGGCTCGACCCACGGCTATGACATCATCGACCACAACCGGCTCAATCCCGAAATCGGCAACGAGCAGGATTTCGCCGAGCTGACTGCGGCGCTGCATGCCCACGACATGGGCCTGATCGTCGATTTTGTGCCCAACCATATGGGGATCGGCGCCGACAATCTCTGGTGGCTCGACGTGCTGGAATGGGGCCGGGAATCGCCGTTCGCCCATTATTTCGACATCAACTGGCACCCGCTTCGCGCCGACCTCGAAGGCCGCGTGCTGCTTCCGGTTCTGGGCGAGCAGTACGGGGTGATCCTCGACAGGGGCGAGATCGCGCTCGGCTTCGACCCTGCGCAGGGCAGCTTCAGCGCCACGTATTTCGACCACCGCTTTCCGATTTCGCCGCGATCGTATCCGGTCATCCTCGGCGCCGGCGGAGAGTTGTTGGCCGGGCTGGCGGGCAGCTTCGCGGCGCTGGACTCCCTTCCGGCGCCCGCCGCTCGAGAGCGCGCGGCGGAGTTGAAGCGCGGCTTGGCCGAGCACGCTCGCGATCCGGCGTTTGCCGAGGCGATCGAAACGGCCCTGCGGCGATTTGCCGGGCGTCCCGAGGATCCGGAGAGCTTTGGCCCGTTGCACGAACTGCTCGAAGCCCAGTCCTATCGGATCGCCGATTGGCGGGTTGCCGCCGAGGAGATCAATTACCGCCGTTTTTTCAATATCAACGATCTCGCCGGCTTGCGGATGGAACTGCCCGAGCTGTTCGAGAAAACCCATCGCCTGATTTTCAGCCTGATCGACAAGGGTCGTCTCCAAGGCCTGCGCATCGACCACATCGACGGGCTGTTCGATCCCCAAGACTATTGCGAACGGCTGCAGCAGCGATCGGGCGCGCCGCTCTACGTGCTCGTCGAAAAGATCCTGGCGCGCTACGAGATGCTGCCGGACTGGCCGGTCGCCGGCACCACCGGCTATGACTTTGTCAACCAGGTGCTGGCGATTTTTATCGATCCGGCGGGTGAAGCCGCGATGACCCGTCTCTACCGCCGGTTCACCACTCGCCGCGAAACCTTCGACGACGTTCTTTACGCCTGCAAAAAGCGCATTATGCAGGTCAACCTCGCCAGCGAGATGAACGTGGTCGCGCGCGAGTTCCATCAGCTGGCGATGCACGACCGGCGCACCCGCGACTTCACCTTGAACGGCGTATCGGCGGCGATCGAGGAGGTCGTCGCGGCGTTTCCGATCTACCGCACCTATGTCTCGCCGCGCGGCGCCAGCGCCGACGACCGCCGCTATATCGACTGGGCGATCGGGCAGGCGCGTAAGCGCTGGACCGGCGCCGAGACCAGCATCTTCGAGTTTCTACGCGCCGTTTTGAGCGGTGACGCCGCCGACCCGGAGCGCGACCCGAGCCCCGGCGGCGCCATGCACACCGCGATGCATTTTCAGCAGGTGACCGGGCCGGTCATGGCCAAGGCGGCCGAGGATACCGCCTTTTACCGGTACGTGCGGCTGCTGGCGCTGAACGAGGTCGGCGGCGACCCGCGCCGCTTCGGCATGTCGGTCGCGGCCTTTCACCACCTCGGCCAGCAGCGTGCCCGCCAGGCGCCCGCCGCGATGGTGACCACCGCGACGCACGACACCAAGCGCGGCGAGGATGCCCGCGCCCGCTTGGCGCTGCTCTCTGAAATGCCGCGCGAATGGGGCCGCCGGCTGTTTCAGTGGCTGCGCCTCAACCGCTCGCGCCGGTCCGAGATCGACGGCGAGAGCGTGCCCGACCGCAATGTCGAATATCTGTTCTATCAGGCGCTGTTCGGGGCCTGGCCGCCGGATCTGGCGCCCGACGACGTCGCCGCGGTCGACGCTCTCGCCGAGCGGATCGTGGCCTACATGATCAAGGCCGCGCGCGAAAGAAAGCTCGAAACCAGCTGGAGCAATCCGAACCCCGATTACGAAGCGGCGCTGGAGCGTTACGTGCGCGGCGCGCTCGATGCATCGCGGCCGAACCCGTTTCTTGCCGAGTTTCACGCGTTTGTCGCCGGGCTCGCGCGCGACGGGGCGATAACTTCGCTCGCGCAGCTGGTGCTGAAGCTCGGCGTGCCCGGAGTGCCCGACATCTATCAGGGCAGCGAGTTGTGGGATTTCAGCCTCGTCGATCCCGATAATCGCCGCCCGGTCGATTGGGGCGCGCGGCGCTCCTTGCTCGCCCAGATCGGCGAGGCGCGAGCGGGCGACTTGGCCGCGGATTGGCAGGACGGACGCGAAAAGCTGTTTGTGACCCATCGCCTCTTAGCGCTACGCCGCGCCCATCCGGCGCTCTTTGCCGCGGGCGACTACCAGCCGGTCGAGGTCGTCGGCGACAGGAGCGCCCATTTGTGCGCCTTCGCCCGCAGCCATGACCGAATGTGGCTGCTGGTCGCCGTCCCGCGCCTGGTCCATCAGCTCCATCAGGAGAACGAGGCGGCCGATTGGGGCAGCACCGAAATCGTGCTGCCGCGCGAAGCCCGTTGGCGCGACGTGTTGACCGGCCGCACGCTCGATGGCCGCGAGCGGGTTTTTGCCGGCGTGCTGTTTGCCGATTTTCCGGTTTCGGTGCTGGCCGCCGAGATCGGCGACTGAGGAATATTGATTCAATTTTCCCACCGCACCACCGGACCGGCTATAGTCGGAGCACTACCGAGCTTGGGTATGAGCCGCGGGATCCCGGGTTACCCTGGCGGTCCGCCCAGGGGGTCGGCTGGGGAGGCGGGGCCCGTGCCTCCCCGCCCGCTCCCCCTTGCCGCGCGAGCTATCCGCGCTCCGGCTATCCCTGCCGCCATTATCCTTGAGCGTGCAGCACGCGGCCGCCGGCGGTGACCGGGTTGGCCGCGATCAAGACAAAGGCGATGATGCAGGGTTCGGTCCCGCGATTGATCCAATTGTGGATCGTGCCGCGCTGCACCAGGACATCGCCCGCCTCGAGATGGACGCTCGAGCCGTCGAGCTCCATGTCGATCTCGCCCGACATGACCACCGCGTAGTCGATCGAATCGGTGCGGTGGTTGCGCGGGGTGGAGCCGGGGGCGAGCTCAAGCACGCGAAAGACGGTGCCGTTGGCCAGGGTCGTGCCAGTCTGACGTTGCCCCTCGTCGGCGCTGCCGTCATTGTCGACCGGAAAGCCTTGCGTTGTCCACACCACGCAGGCGGTGGCGCCCGGCCGCGCCGAGACCAGGTTTTTCGGCATCTCGTCGATCGTGACGATCGCGCGTCCGGTGGCGTCGTGACCGGTCACAACCCGGCGCAATTTCATCGGCATCGTGGCTCTCCTCGGTTGATCGGGATGTCGTCGACAAAATCCCGGCTCGGCGTTATCGGGGGGTGCGCCGGGGCCGCGAGGCGCGCATAGTCGGGGAGCCCGGCGCGGAGACCCCGACATGCTGTTGCGCGTCCGCTCGATCACCTACCTCGCCGCAGCGATCAACGGCTACGAATTTGTCGACCCGCGCGGCCGCGACCTGCCGCGCTTTTCGGCGGGGTCGCACATCGCTGTGCGGCTCGGCGGCGGGCTGTTGCGCGATTATTCCTTGTGGAACGACCCGGCCGAGCGGCGGCGCTATTGCATCGCGGTGCTGCGCGAACGCGACGGCGAGGGTTCGCGCCAGCTGCACGAGGCGGTGCGGGTCGGCGATCCGGTCGAGGTTTCGCTGCCGCGCAACAATTTTCCGCTCGCCGAGGACGCCCGGCGGCACCTGTTCCTCGCCGGCGGCATCGGCATCACCCCGATCATGGCGATGATCGCCGAGCTGCGCCGTCGCGGCGGCGAGTTCCTGCTGCATTACTGCACCCGCTCGCCCGAGGCGACCGCCTTTCGCGACGAGCTCGACTTCTTGGCCGCGCAAGGGCGGGTTCGCTTTCACCATGACGGCGGCGATCCCGCGCGCGGCCTCGATATTGCCGCGACGTTGCGCGACCCGCAGCCCGGGACCCACCTCTACTATTGCGGCCCCTCGGGCATGATGGCGGCCGCCGCCACTGCTGCCGCGCATTGGCCGGCGGGCACGGTGCATTGCGAATATTTCAAGGGCCCGGCCGCGCGCCCGCCCGAAGCCTTGAGCGAGGACCGCCCGTTTCGCGTCCGGCTTCTCCGCAGCGGCGGTGAATACGAAATCCCGCCGGGCGAGACGATCATCGACGTGCTGCGAAGCCACGGCGTCGCGGTCAAGACCTCGTGCGAGCTCGGCTATTGCGGCGCCTGCCTGACCCCCTACCGCGCCGGCGAACCCGACCATCGCGACCAGATCCTCTCCGAGAACGACCGCGAGCGCTACCTGCTGATCTGCTGCTCGCGGGCCAAGACCCCGGTCCTCGACCTCGATCTCTAAGCGGTTCGGCGACAACCGCTAGTTCTCAGACGCAGACCCCGGATTCACTCAAATCGTCATGGCCGGGCTTGTCCCGGCCATCCACGACTTGCGGCGCAAGCTCTGCCGGTTTTCGTGGATGCCCGGCACAAGGCCGGGCATGACGAGTGCCGGTGACCCTGCACCATCTGAATACGCCTACGCACTAATCGACCCCTCGGCGCAAAAGGACCAGCCGCGCAGCACCGTACCGGCGCTCGTCGAGCAGGGTGAAGCCCTCCACTGGCGGCAACTCCTCGCGCGCGGCGATCTCGATCGCGACCAGCGCCTCGGCGGCGAGCCAGCCGGCCGCGGCGAGCGCCGCGAGGGCCGGTCCGGCGAGCCCGCTGCGATAGGGCGGGTCGAGAAAGGCGACGGCGCAGGCGGTCGCGGCGCGCGGCGGCCGGGCGGCGTCGCCGGCGATGATCCGGCTGCGATGGGTCTCGCCCAGGCTCTCGACGTTGCGGCGCAGGGCCAACAGCGCATCGCGGTCGCGCTCGATAAAGACCGCCTCGGCGGCGCCGCGCGACAGCGCCTCCAATCCGAGCGCGCCGGTACCGGCAAAGGCGTCGAGCACGACGGCATCGCCAAACGGCAGGCCGGTTTCGGCAAGAGGGCCATGCGAGAGGATGTTGAACAGCGCCTCGCGGGCGCGGTCGCTGGTCGGCCTGACCGCGTCGCCCGGCGGCACCGAGAGCCGGCGGCCGCGATGCCTACCGCCGACGATCCGCATGCGCGGCCCATTTGGGCACCGCGGTTCCGAGTTGCTCAGCGAGCGCCTTTTTCGGCACCTCGGCGATCGACCCGCGCTCCAGGCTGCCGAGCTGGAACGGGCCATAGGAGAGCCGGATCAGCCGGGTGACACGAAGCCCCAAATGTTCGAGCACCCGGCGCACCTCGCGGTTCTTGCCCTCGCTCAGCGCCAGCGCGATCCAGGCGTTGCTGCCCTGGACGCGCTCCAGTTCGGCGCGGATCGGGCCATAAGCGACGCCGTCGATCCTGATTCCCTTGGCCAGGGCGGAAAGGTGCTGCGGCTCGGCCTCGCCATGCACCCGCACCTTGTAGCGCCGAACCCACCCGGTCGCCGGCAATTCGAGGCGGCGGGCGAGCGCGCCGTCATTGGTCAGCAGCAAGAGCCCCTCGGAATTGAGATCGAGGCGGCCGATCGAGATCAGCCGCGGCAAATCCTTGGGCAATGCCGCGAAGACGGTCGGCCGCCCCTGCTCGTCGCGGTGCGTGGTGACCAGGCCCGCGGGCTTGTGATAGCGCCACAACCGCGCCCGGTCGGGCTCGGGCACCGGCTTGCCGTCGACCCGGATGTCGTTCTGCGCGGTGACGGTGACCGCCGGGCTCGCCAGCACCACGCCATCGACCGAGACCCGGCCTTCTCCGATCCAGCGCTCGGCGTCGCGGCGCGAGCACAGCCCGGCGCGGGCCAGCAATTTGGCGATGCGCTCGGGAGGGGCGGGAGGAGCGCCCCCACCCTGGCCCTCCCCCGCCGGCGGGGGAGGGGATGGGAGGGGGCTTGCCGGGGTCATGCTGCCGCGGCCTCGACAAAGGCGCGGAAGATGCGACGGTCGGCCTCGTTGAT
>DASYNW010000025.1:0-2311 GCA_036008325.1 Allostellaceae bacterium | reverse complement strand
TGGGCGCAGGGCGGGGCGGTCGACGGCAAAGGTCGGCTATGGGTCTCGCGCAGCGACATCGGCTGGGGCTTTCTCGACCGGCTCGACCCCGCCACTGGGCGCCTCGATCAGCGCTACCCGATCGCCGTCGGCACCGAAGGCATCGCCTTCGATCGCGACGGGCAGCTATGGGCGGTCAGCGAAGCCGGCGCGCGGCACATGCCGTGGCACTACCCGTTTTTTCCGCTGATCTTCCGGCTCGACCCGACGCGGCTCAGACCCGCCGCCGCGGCGGACTGAGCAGGCAGGCTCAGGCGCGAAGCGGGACGCCGCTCTGTTCGAGCACCTGCTGCAATTCGCCGGTCTCGTACATCTCGCGGATGATGTCGCAGCCGCCGACGAACTCGCCCTTGACATAGAGCTGCGGGATCGTCGGCCAGCTCGAGAATTCCTTGATCCCCTGGCGGATCTGCGGGTCGGCGAGCACGTCCACACCTTTGAACTTGACCCCGAGGTGGCTCAAGATCTGCACCACCGCGGCCGAGAAGCCGCATTGCGGGAACACCGGCGAGCCCTTCATGAAGAGCACCACCGGCGTTTCGGCGATTTCATTGCGAATACGTTCTTGAACCGTACTGTCCATGTGCTGGTCCTCGGTTTCGGAAAGCTGAAGCGGTGACGCTCGGCCGCGATCCTCGACTCAATCTTCGGGAGCGCCAGTTTGGAGCGCGAGCGCGTGCAATTCGTTGCCCATCCGGCCACGCAGGGCCTGGTACACCATTTGATGCTGCTGGACGCGGGTCTTGCCGCGGAAGGCGCCGGAGACGACATGGGCGGCATAATGGTCGCCGTCGCCGCGCAGATCCTCGATCGAGACCTGGGCGTCGGGCAGGCTCTCCTTGATCAGCCGCTCGATCATCGACGCGTCCATCGCCATCGCCCGGCTCCCCTCGCTCAATCCGCGCCCATCAGCGCTGCCCCATATAGCCCGGCAGCCAAGCCTCGTTCGCGGCCTTCAGTGCGTTAACGGATATGGCACCGGCGCCTGGGAGTGTCAACGCAGCCCCGCCGACCATGCCGATCACCCGAACCGGCACGCCGGCGGCGTGCGCGGCTGCCAGCACGCGGCCGGGCTCGGCGGTCTCGATCAGATAGCGCCCCTGGTCTTCGCCAAAAAACCAGGCATGACGCGGCATGTCTCCCGGCGGCGGATCGAGAACGATGCCGAGACCGCCGGCCATCGCCATCTCGGCAATGGCGACGAGGAGGCCGCCATCGGATAGATCGTGGCAGCCGGCGAGCCGTTCGGCGGCGATCTCGGCGCGCACGAAGTCGCCGTTGCGCCGCTCGGCGGCGAGGTCGACCGGGGGCGGCGGACCGGCTTCACTGCCCTCGATCCGGCGCAGATAAAGCGAGGCGCCGAGATGACCCGCGGTGTCGCCGACCAGGATCAGCGCGTCGCCGTCGCGTTTCAGCGCCAGATCGACCGCGTTGGCCGCGTCGGCGATCAGCCCGACACCGCCGATCACCGGGGTGGGCAGAATGGCCTGGCCGCTGGTCTCGTTGTAGAGCGACACATTGCCCGAGACGACCGGATAATCGAGCGCCAGAGCGGCCGCGGCAATGCCCTCGATGGCGCCGACCACCTGGCCCATGATTTCGGGCCGCTCGGGGTTGCCGAAATTCAAGTTGTCGGTCAGGGCCAAGGGGAGCGCGCCGACCGCGCTGAGGTTGCGCCAGCTTTCGGCCACCGCCTGCATGCCGCCCTGCACCGGGTCGGCCCGGCAATAGCGTGGAGTGCAATCGGTCGCGAGCGCCAGCGCCTTCTTCTCGCCGACCCGGATCACCGCGGCGTCGCCGCCCGGGCGCTTGACCGTGTTGCTCATGACCAGATGGTCGTATTGCTCCCAGATCCAGCGCTTGGAGGCGAGCGCCGGCGAGCCGATCAGCTGCTTCAGGCATTCAAGCGGGTCGCGGTCGGGCAGCGTGGCGGGGTCGATCTCCGGCTCGGGCTCGGCCCGCCACCACGAGCGCTCGTAGATCGGCGCCTCGCTGACCAGCGGTCCAACCGGAATGTCGGCGACGATCTCGCCGAGCATGCGCAGCACCAGACGCCCGGTGTCGGTCACCCGGCCGATCACCGCGAAATCGAGCTCCCATTTCTCGAAGATCCGCCGGGCCTCGGCTTCGCTGCCGGGTCGCAACACCATCAGCATCCGCTCCTGGCTTTCGCTGAGCATGATCTCGTAGGACGTCATCCCGGTCTCGCGCACCGGCACAAGATCGAGGTCGAGCGCGATGCCGAGCCCGCCCTTGCCGGCCATCTCGACCG
>DASYNW010000024.1:0-19352 GCA_036008325.1 Allostellaceae bacterium | reverse complement strand
GCCACGCGCGGCGCATCTGGTGACCAACATCGTGATCGCACTCGACGGCGCGCGCGCCGAGGTGCGCTCCAACTGGATGGTCATGCAGAACAGCCCGCAAGGGCCGAAAATCGGCTCGGGCGGCGGCTATGCCGACAACATCGTGCGGCAGAACGGGCATTGGCTGTTCCACCACCGCAAGATCGACCGCTTTATCGCCGGCTGAGCCTCCGGGCGTCCGGGCATACGCCGCGAAATGTCGACGGCGCAAACCGCATCTCAACCGTCACGGCGATATCTGTCCGAGGACTGGCATGTCGGGCGTGCTCCCGTCATACTCGGGCGGCGGCCCCGGGCCGCTGGAAATCGCGCTGCGCATTGGGGAAACCGGCATGAAGCTCAAGGTCGGGGGCAACGACAAGCCGAGCCGCGAATGGCTGCGGCGGGAACTCCCGTTACCCGGCAGCCTCGCCCCGGCGTTGCAGCAATTCTTCGCCACCGCGCCGGTGGCCTGTCCCTATGTGCCGAATCGGGCCGAGCGCAAGCTGATCGTCGAGCTCGGCGGCAGCGGCAGCGCGCGCTTCTACGACGATCTGTCGCGCGCCGGGTTTCGCCGCAGCCACCGCTTCGCCTACCGTCCGGCCTGCCGCGCCTGCGCCTCGTGCGTGCCGGTGCGCATCGCCGTCGAGCGCTTTGCCGACACCCGATCGACCCGGCGCGTGCGCAACGCCAATCGCGACCTTGCCGCGAATCTCCTCGCCCCGCGCGCCACGATCGAGCAATTCCAGCTGTTTTCGGCCTATCAGCGGGCGCGTCACGGTGACAGCGAAATGGCCTCGATGAGCTATGGCGACTATCGCGCGATGGTCGAGGACAGCCCGGTGCGGACCCGGATCGCCGAGTTTCGCGACGATGCGAACCGCCTCGTCGCCGCCGCCTTGGTCGACCTGCTCGACGATGGGGTGTCCGCCGTCTACAGCTTTTACGATCCGCAGCAGGCCAGGCGCAGCCTGGGCACCTGGAGCATCCTGTGGCTGGTCGAGGAATGCCGGCGTCATCCCCGGCCCTATGTCTATCTCGGCTATTGGATCGCCGACAGCCCGAAGATGGCCTATAAGGCGCGCTTTGCCGCGCTCGAACGGCTGAGCGCCGAGGGCTGGACCGAGTTCGCCGGCGGCGAGGGCTGCTGAACCTGTTCGCGTTTTACGAGCGGGCAGCGCTGCCCGCCGGCACCTGATCCCGCGGTACGGTCACGAAGCCTTCGGTCTCGCAGGTTTCGTCGGCCCTTCCCTTGTTGGTCTCGAAGCTATGGCCTTTTCTCACGCGAAAAGATGCCAGGCAATTCATCATGATGCCCGTCTTCGTCTCCAAATCAAATCTGGTAATCACGCAAATAAAGGGTCACGAAGAATGGCAGCTCGTTTGCCCATTTTATTGCATCGTTTACTGAGATCCCGGCCTGTTCTTCGTAGTCGAGTTCGCCTACGGCCGGCTCGGCCTGATCAGCATCCCGACATTTGTTGTCGTGCCAAGCCGGCTCGGCGACGACGTTGACGCGCTTCCAACGGTACGGCGACTTTCGATTGTCGATCACATTAGCAATCATTTGATGCAGCCTCTTGTTGCTCCCCAACACGCATCGAGCCCGCGGTTAGTAAATCGTCACGATTCTACCAGACGGGTTTATCACGACAACACACCCTGCTCCCGTGCAGCGAATATTTCCGTTGGGTTGAGTCACCCGAGTCCCGTTCTTGACGGCATCCATGACCCGATCCGGCGTTATGCCGCGCTGTTGCATTCGCGCCCAGGCGTGGGTCGAAAAATCAAGTGGAGCATTTTGTGCAATCTGCGTGGGATTTTCGTTACCCCAGTAAGTCGGATGTTCGGACGACGGCGGTGCGGGATGAGCAGCGACGCTGGTCCCGCCCGGCGAGGCCCCGTCCTCTGTCGATGTCCAGCGGCCGTGCGGGTCGCGCGGCTCGTCGGGATTGAAGTGTATTTGCACAGGCTCTCGGTCTGGGCCAGACGCGCGATGCCTTCGGCCGCCACCGGGCCGAGCCGCGCCTGGACCGCCAGGATCATCGCGCGGCAATGGTCACCGTCCTGCAGTGCCGAGCGGATCAGCCGCAGCCGTGGGCGGAGCCGTTCGGCTTCCTCGATCGACCCATAGGCGGCGGCGAGCAGGCCGGCGATTTCGTCATCCACTCGTATCCGGTACGTCGCGCCGATGCGTGCGATCAGCGGGCTCCGTCCGAGAAAGAGTCCCCCCGCCCCGCAATAAACGCCGGCGCTGTCGCCAGGGCGCTCGGCGAGCTTGTACATAGCTGCTTCCGGTATCAATGGGCCGGGTAACAGCATACACAAATTACTTATTTTGTTAATATCGTAATTGCTGTATTGCCGCTTCGGAGCAAATCCCCGCTTGCAACCGCATGGACGAGATGCGGCAGGGGGGTTCACTATGTCGTGGGCATTGCACCGGCGCCGGCGCAAGGAGTTGAGGAATGAAGGACGGGTTTCGCGTCTACGACACCGACACCCATATCGACCCGGGCGCCGATGTCTTGGAGAAATATGTCGATCCGGGGTTTCGCAAGCGGCTCGACGAGCTGGCGCCCTACCGGGTGGCTATCAAGTCGCGCACCGTCGATGGCGGGGTGCGCAACACCTATCGCTTCGCCAGCCGGGCCTATGAGCGCACCCTGGGCGAGGCCGAGTCGCGGCCCGGCTCGGCCGATGGCCGGGTGTGGCGCGGCGAGCGGCGGCCCTCGCCCGGCGTCGTCGACGACCGCTCCGACAACCGGGTCCTCGACATGGACGCCGAGGGGTCGGACGTGCATTTCCTCGTGCCCAGCGTGTGGACCAGCGTCGTCGGCCTGCCCGACGCGTCGCTCGAAGTCGGGCTGATCCGCGCCTATCACCGCCATATGCACGAGTTCTGCGGGCCCTATCCCGATCGGCTCAAGGGGCCGATCGTCGCCTCGACCCGCGATGTCGGCGAGGCGGTGCGCGAGATCCGCGAATGGGGCAATTCGAAATGGGCGGTGGCGGTGCAGCCCTTGCTCGACAACGCGATGCCGGTCGACCACCCCGCCCTCGAGCCGATCTGGCGGGCCGCCGCGGATCACGATCTGGCGGTAGCGCACCACAGCTTTACCTGGTCGCCGCCCTATTTCCCCGGCTACGAGGATATGTGGGACAATGTCTATCTGGCCCGGCTGTGCTCGCATCCGTGGGGGGCGATGCGGTTCATGGCCGGGTTTCTCGCCGGCGGGATCTTGGACCGCTATCCGGGATTGCGGCTCTGCGTACTCGAATGCGGCTTTGGCTGGCTGCCGTTTTGGGTCAGGCGCATGGACGAGCAGGTCAGCTATGTCGGCCGCACCGCCGAGCTGAAGCATTTGCCGAGCGAGCATTTCGCCGCCGGGCGCGTCTTTTGCAACATCGAGGCGCATGAGCACGAGCCGATGTTCAACATGGTGACCGGCGCCTTGGGCGACGGGTGCCTGATGTTCGGCTCGGACTATCCGCATTACGAATCCTGGTTCCCGCACTCGATCGACAAGATCCTCGAATGGCCGAGCCTCGGCCCGGCGGTGAGGCGCAAGCTCTTCTGGGACAACGCCAATCGCTGCTTCAAGCAGACTTGAGCCGGCACGGCCGCCGGCCGGCGCGGGCAAGGATGCCGGCCGCACAAAGATGCCGGCCGCCAAAGGAGAAAGGCGATCGGCGAGGATAGCGGCGGTTCGGGGGGAGCATGGATATCCGGCATGTCGTCGTGCTGATGCTCGAAAACCGGTCGTTCGATTCGATGCTGGGGATGCTTTATCAGAGCGGTGCCGGCTTCGACGGGCTGACCGGTAACGAGAGCAACATCTGGCACAAGCCGGACGGCTCGCAGCAGGCGATCGGGGTGTGGACCGACCCGGTCGCCGCACCGCGGGCTCTCTATATCCCCGATCCCGATCCCGGCGAGCTGTTCGACGATATCCGCACCCAGATAAACGGGCTGGGCGCGGGCGGGTCGCCGACTCCAGGGCCGCCGGCGATGAGCGGTTTTGTCGACAATTACGTGCGCCAGCCGGCCACCGCGGCCGACCCCTATCCGGTCATGCATTATTTCCGGCCCGAGCAGGTGCCGGTGATCAGCGAGCTCGCCCGCGCCTTTGGCGTCTGCGACCGCTGGCACGCGTCGGCGCCATGCCAGACCTGGCCGAACCGCTTCTTTGCGCACACCGGCACCGCCAACGGCTACGTTAACAACTCGCCCACTCACTTCCCCTACCTAATGGAGACCGTGTTCAATCGCCTGCGCCAAGCGGGGCAAAGCTGGCGCATCTATTTCCACGACATTCCGCAAGCCGCCACCCTGGCCAGGCTGTGGGGCGAAACGGTCGGGCATTTTCGCTATTTCGCCGATTTCGCCCGCGATGCGGCAAAGGGCGAGCTGCCGGCCTACAGCTTTATCGAGCCGCGCTATTTCGCCGACAGGCTGCGCAACGAGGTCGCCAACGACGAGCACCCGCCGCACAATGTCGCCTATGGCGAGGCGCTGATCGCCGCCGTCTACAACGCGGTGCGCGGCGGTCCGGGGTGGCGGCAGAGCTTGCTGGTGATCGCGTTCGACGAGCATGGCGGCTGCTTCGACCATGTCGTGCCGCCGCTCGCGGCTGCGCCGGGCGGCCCGACCCCGGACGGCTTCGACTTCGGCCGGTTCGGGGTGCGCGTGCCGGCGGTGATCGTGTCGCCCTATATCCGGGCCGGCTCGGTGGTGCGCCCGGCCGGATCGACCCCGTTCGACCACACCTCGATCATCGCCACCTTGGGCAAGCTGTTCGGCTTTGCCCCGCTGACCGCGCGCGACGCCGGCGCCCCCGACCTGCTGGCCGGGCTCGAACCGGCGCCGGTCAATGATGGACCGGGCTCGATCGTGGCGCCGGCGATCGCCCCAGCGCCCGAGCAGGTGGCGCGCGCCGCGGCCAAGCCGCCCAACGATCTGCAGCGCAGCTTGAGCACCGCGGCGCTGCTGCTGCCGACCTTGGGCGCCGACACCGGGGCACACATCGCCCGCCTCGGCGCGGTGCCCGATACCGCGCCCTCCCATGCGAGCGTCGGCGACGCCGCCGAAGCGGTGGCCGCCCATATGAAGGCGTTTCTCGGCAGGTGAGAACCGAAAGCCAGGAGTGGACAATGACCGAATTGGCGCCGCTCGATAGCGCCGTGCTGCCCGCCGGCATCCGCTCGCGGTTCGTGCCGGACATCAACGGACTGCGCGTCCACGTGCTGGAGGCCGGCTTCGAGCAGCGGGGACGGCCCTGTGTGCTGCTGCTGCACGGCTTTCCGGAGATCGCCTATTCCTGGCGCCGGATCATGCCGGCGCTGGCCGCGGCCGGGTTTCATGTGGTCGCCCCCGACCAGCGCGGCTATGGCCGCACCACCGGGTGGGAGGCCGATTACGACCGCGATCTGCGCCCGTTCCGCATCCTGAACGCGGTGCGCGACGCGCTGGGGCTGGTTTCGGCCCTCGGCTATCGCTCGGTCGCGCCGGTGGTCGGCCACGATTTCGGGGCCTCGGTCGCGGCCTGGTGCGCGCTGGTGCGGCCCGATGTGTTCGGCTCGCTGGCGCTGATGAGCGCGCCCTTTGCCGGGCCGCCGCCGCTGCCCTTCGACACCGCCGAGGCGCCACCACCGGACGCCGCGGCGGGCGAGGACATCCACGCGGCGCTGGCAAAGCTCGACCCGCCGCGCAAGCATTACCAATGGTATTACTCGACCCGGCCGGCCAATGCCGAGATGTGGCATTGCCCGCAGGGGGTCCACGCCTTTCTGCGCGGCTATTTCCATTACAAGAGCGCCGACTGGACCGGCAACCGGCCGCACCCGCTGCAATCGTGGAGCGCCGGCGAGTTGGCCAAGATGCCGACCTACTACATCATGGATCTCGACCGGAACATGGCCGAGACCGTGACGCCGGTGATGCCGTCGGCGGCCGAGATCGCGTCGTGCCGGTGGCTGCCCGAGCGCGAGCTTGCGGTCTACGCCGCCGAATACGCCAGGAACGGCTTTCAGGGCGGGCTCAACTGGTATCGCTCCCGCACCTCCGGGCTCTACGAAGCCGAATTGCAGCTGTTCTCCGGCCGCACGATCGATGTGCCGTCGATGTTCATCGCCGGGGCGAGCGACTGGGGCACCTATCAGCGCCCCGGCGCTTTCGAGCGCATGCAAAGCGCCGCCTGCACCCGGATGCGGGGCGTTCACCTGATCGACGGCGCAGGCCATTGGGTGCAGCAGGAGCAGCCCGAGCAGGTCGGCGAATTGCTGCTGGAGTTTCTGCGGCGGCGGGATTGATCGCCGTCTATGAACCGAGAGGGGAACCGGGCGGCGGGTCGTAGGCCTTGATCCGCGGCACGGGGCCGTCGAAGCGCTCGATTTCGACCAGGGTCAGCTGGCCGGTGCAGCCCTGCGCCAGAGGCGAGGTGCCGAGGTCGCGGGTCAACACGTTCGGATTGCCGTGAATACAAAGCGGCTGGTCCGCGGCCGGATCGTCGGGGTCGTACCAGGCGCCGGTCGACAGCTGGACGACGCCCGGGCATAGCGCCTCGCTCAGCACCGCGCCGGCGAGGCAGGCGCCGCGATCGTTCCAGAGACGCACGATGTCGCCATCGGCGATGCCGCGCGCGGCCGCATCCTGCGGGTGGAGGCGCACCGGCTCGCGACCGCCGATCTTCGACGCCTGGCTGGTGGCGCCGAAATCCAATTGACTGTGCAAGCGGGTCGCCGGCTGGTTGGCGACGAGCTGCATCGGGAAATGCGCGGCCGCGGGCGATCCGGCGCCGTCAGCGGGCGGCAGCCAGGTCGGATGGGAAGGGCAGTCGGCATAGCCGAAGCCGGCGATCGTCGCCGAGGTAATCTCGATCCTGCCGCTCGGCGTCGGCAGCGGCGCGCCCTCGGGGTCGTGGCGAAAGGCGCGCACGATCCCGCCATCCCACGGCAGGATCGGCAGAACCAGCTCGCCCTCCTCCCAGAATTGAGCGAAATCGGGGGCGTCGACGCCGCGCGCCAGCAAGGCGCGGCGGGTCGGCTCGTAGATGTGCTCGAGCCACTGCCGCCGCGAGCGGCTCTCGGTGAATTCCGCGGCAAAGCCGAGGCGCTCCGCCAGCCCGGCAAAGATCGCGTGATCGTCGCGCGCCTGGCGATAAGGCTCGACCGCCCGGTGCATCGCCACCATCAGCGGATCGCCGGACGAGGCGCCGATATCCTCGCGTTCCAGGGTGATCGTCGCCGGCAAGACCATATCGGCGTGGCGCGCGGTCGCGGTCCATGCCGAATCATGCACGATCACGGTATCGGGGCGGGCGAAGGCGCGGCGCAGCCGGTTCAGATCCTGGTGGTGATGAAACGGGTTGCCGCCGGCCCAGTAGACCAGCCTGATGTCGGGATAGACGAGGCGCTGGCCGTTGTAGTCGAACGGCTCGCCGGGATTGAGCAGCATATCGGCGATGCGCGCGACCGGGATGAAATCCGAAATGCTGTTCTGGAATTGCGGCACGGTCGGCAGCGGCACCGCCAATGGCGGCTTGCCGGTGTTCGAGGTCGAGCCCAGCGCATAGGCAAAGCCGCCGCCCGGCAGCCCGATCTGACCGAGCAAGGCGGCCAGCACCACGCCCATCCACACCGGCTGCTCACCATGCTCGGCGCGCTGCAAGGATTGCGAGCAGGTAACCAGGGTGCGCTGGCCGACCGCCCGCCGCGCCAGGCCCACGATCTCGTCCGCCGGTAGGCCGCAGATCGCCGCCGCCCAGCCCGCGTCCTTCGGCTGGCCGCCGGAGCCGCCGAGGAGATAAGACTCGAACGGCTCCCAGCCGACGCAGAACCGGTCGAGAAAGGCGCGGTCGTGCCGCCCCTCGGCGACCAGGGTGTGCGCCAGCCCCAGCATCAGTGCGACATCGGTGCCGGGGCGGATCGGGTGCCAGACCGCCTCGATCCCGGCCGGCAGGTCGTCGCGCAACGGTGCTATCAGGTGGAATTCCGCGCCGCGCCGGTGCGCGGCCTCCAGATTGCCGCGGGCGACGTGCTGGCCCGTGCCGCCGCCGCCGACATCGTTGTTTTTGAGCGCCATGCCGCCAAAGGCCAGCACCAGCGCGCTCTCGCCGACCAATTCGGCCCAGCTGACATTGTTGCCGGCGACCGCCCCCTGCGGGCCGATGACATGGGGCAGGATCACCGCCGCCGCACCCGAGCTGTAGCTGTTGATTGACCGAACATAGCCGCCGGCCAGGTTCAGAAAGCGGTGGAGCTGGTGCTGCGCGTCGTGAAAGCGGCCGGCGCTGGCCCAGCCGTAGGAGCCGCCGAACACGGCGCACGGCCCGTGTGCGGCGTAGACCCGGCGCAACTCCGCGGCGACGAGGTCGAGCGCCTCGGGCCAGGAAACCGGCACCAGTTCGTCGCGCCCCCGCCTTGCGTCGGCGCCCGGGCCGCGCTCCAGCCAGCCGCGCCGGACCATCGGCCGGGCGATCCGCGCCCGGTGCGAGACCGCGGCCGGGATGTTGCCGAGCAACGACGAGGGATCGCGATCGCGCGGATGCGGCAAGATTTCGATGCCGGGCTCGATGCCGCGGTCGCGGGAAAGCACCGAAAACGCCCCCCAATGCGAGCTGTGCGGCACCCCGCGGTTGCTGGTCGAAGGGTCGGTTCGGATATCGTTCATCGACACGCCCGTGCGCTATGGATGGCCTCGACGGGGAACGACGGCGCCGCGCCCGCAGCTTCGGTCCACCTGTCCCGCCTGATTGTGCAGGAGATTTACAGGACGCCTGCCGCGTCAAACCGCATCAGCATCGCCGCACCGCGACCGCGCGCTCGGTTCGCCGGCTCGGTTCCAGCTGTACCATACGACGCCAATACGGCAAGATCAGCGTCGGCGCGCGTGTAGATGACCGGGGCAAGCTGAGATGCCGTCGTTCCGCTGGTCGGCGATCAATGGCGGCGGCGAGGTGGTGCAGGGCGTCATGGACGCGCCCGACCGCATCGCCGTGGTCGAGCGGCTGCAGCGCCAGGGGCAGACCGTGCTGCGCGCCGACCCGGCCGAAGGCCGCCGCGGGCTCGGCGAGCTCTTGCAGATCGAGATCGGCGGCCGCCGCGGCCTCGACAAATCATCGCTTGGCGAAGCCACCCGCGAGCTTGCGATCATGCTGATGGCGGGGCAGGATCTCGACCGCGCGCTGCGCTTTATCGTCGACAACACCCGCAACGCACGCGCCCG
Organism: Allostellaceae bacterium; assembly: GCA_036008325.1. Classification (GTDB taxonomy): domain Bacteria; phylum Pseudomonadota; class Alphaproteobacteria; order ATCC43930; family CGMCC-115725; genus AP-15. The sequence continues at coordinate 10,108 of DASYNW010000024.1, read as the reverse complement.
CACGATCCTCGACCGGGTCCGCGACAAGGTGCGCTCGGGCAGTTCTCTGGCGGCGGCGCTCGGCGGCGAGCCGCGCAGCTTTTCCAAGCTCTATATCGGCCTGGTGCGCGCCGGCGAAGCGGGCGGCACCTTGCCCGCCACCCTCGACCGCCTCGCGGCGCTCCTCGAGCGCGAGCGCAGCCTCAGCGCCAGCCTGCGCGCGGCATTGATCTACCCGGCGCTGCTGGTGGCCGCCGCGATCGGCTCGATCGTCTTGCTGCTCGATTACGTGTTGCCGCAGTTCACCCCGATTTTCGAGCAGGCCGGGGCGCAATTGCCGACCGCCACCCGGCTGCTGATGAGCCTCGGCGCGGTGGTCGGCGCGGCGACGCCCTACCTGCTGGCGGCGGTGCTGGTGGGTGGCCTGGTCGCCCGCCACTTGTTGGCGCAGCCCGCCTACCGGCTGCCGTTCGACCGCCTGCTGCTGCGCCTGCCGATTGCCGGCAGCCTGATCCGCGAGACCCTGGCGGCGCGGCTGACCCGCACCCTTGGCAGCCTCTTGGAAAACGGGGTGCCGCTGATCCCGGCGCTGGGCATCGCCCAGGAGGCGCTCGGCAACCTCGCCGCTGCGGCGGCGGTCGAAACCGCGGCGCTCAAAGCCAAGGGCGGCGCCGGTCTCGCCCGGCCCCTCGCCGCCGCCGGGGTGTTTCCGGCGCGCACGATCCATCTCCTACAGCTCGGCGAGGAAGCGGCGCAGCTCGCGGCGATGTCGCTCAAAGCCGCCGATATCCACGACGAGCAGGCGCGGTTGATGATGCAGCGGCTGGTGGCCTTGGCGGTGCCGCTGATCACGATCACGATGGGCCTCGCGGTCGCCGGCATCATCAGCGCCCTGTTGACGGCGATGCTGAGCCTCAATGACCTGGCCCAATGAGGATCGGGCGCCGTGAGCCGCGGCGGCAGGCGCCGCTATTCCCGGTAGCCCCGGCGCACCCGGTCGGCCACGGCAGGCGTGCCGGCTTTTCGCTGATCGAGCTTCTGGTCGTGCTCGCGGTGATGGGCTTGGCGATGGTTCTGTTCGTCGGCTACAAGGCGCCCTGGAGCCGCGCGCTCGGGCTCCAAGGGACCGCCGCGGAGCTCGCCTCCGGTCTGCGCCTGGCGCGCTCGCAGGCGATCGCCGACAACCGCCCGGTGGCGTTCGCGCTCGATGTGGCGGGCCACCGCTACCGGATCGGCGTCGATCCGCCGCGCGCCCTCCCGGCTAAGCTCGCGATCGCGCTGTTGACGGTCGACGGCGAGAAGAGCGGGGCCACCACCGCCGACATCCGTTTCAACCCCGACGGCAGCTCGACCGGCGGCCGGATCACCTTGGCCGACGGATCGCGCCGGGTCGCGGTCGGGGTCGACTGGCTGACCGGCAGGGTCTCGGTCGCCGATGTGCGCTGAACCGGCCCCGGCGGCCGCCGGCTTCACCCTCCTCGAGGTCATCGTCGCGCTGGCGATCGCCTCGTTTGCGCTGATCGGGCTGTTCCAGGCCGGCAGCGGCGGGCTGTTCGCGGTCGACACCGCGGCGCGCGCCGAAGAGGCGCTGCAGCGCGCGCAGTCGCATCTGGCCGCGGTCGGGCGCGACGCCGCCCTGGTCGAGGGCGACGACACCGGCGACGACGGCGGCGGCTACCGGTGGCGGCTGCGCATCGCGCCGGTGGCGCAGCGGCAGGGCCTGGCCGAGGACGGGGTCACCGCGCAGACGACGAGCCTGTTCGATGTCGAGGTCGCGATTTCCTGGGACGCGCGCGGCCATCGCCGCGCGGTGGTGCTGCACACCTTGCGGCTCGGCACCGCCGGCGCCAGCGGCTGACCCGCCGATGCCAATGCAGCGCCCAACCGGCCGGCAGAGCGGGTTCACCCTCATTGAAATGCTGGTCGTCATGGTCGTGCTCGGCTTTCTGGTCGTCGCCTTGACCCAGGGGGTGCGGGTCGGGCTGGCGCTGTGGCATGCCCAACAACAGCGGCTCGGCCAGACCGCCGATCTCGACGCCTCGGCCCGCGTGCTGCGCGGGTTGCTCACCGGGATCGCCGCGCCGACACCGGGCGGATTTGGTCCGGGGGCCTCACCCGGCGGCGCAATCAAGGGCGATGCGAGCCATCTCGCCTTTGTCGGGGATCTGCCGACCGGTCTCGGCACCACCCGCCGGGCCGACATCTCGCTCGAGCTGAGCGATAAACGCCTGGTCTTGCGCTGGACCCCCGATCTGCACGAAATCCCGTTCGGGCCGCCGGCGAAGCCGACCGTCACCGAGCTGATCGCGGGCGTCGACGGCCTCGACATCGCTTATTGGGGGGCACCCGCCACCGATCAGCCGGCGGCGTGGCAAAGCCGGTGGGACGGTCCGGCGCCGCCGCAGCTGATCCGCATCGGCATCATCTTTGCCAAGGGCGACCGGCGCCATTGGCCCGATCTGATCGTGGCCCCGCAGCTCTGAGCACGGCCGGCGATTCGCGGTTCGCGCCGTCGGACCGCCGCGTCGCTGCCCGAACCCGCTCTCGCGGCGCACGAATCGATCGGCAAAATACCCGCAGAGCAGGCCATTGGAGGCTCGGCATCGCCGATCGCGGGCCGCAATCGCCTTGATCGAGCCATATTCGGAAACTCTGTTGGCGCGATCGAGGCCGGTGTCCAGCCGGCCCTTGCGGCGGCTGCCCTGCTCTGTAGCATGGCGGCGCAGCGTTCTGGCAGATCTGGATCGGCTCGGTGCCGGGCATGGTGCGTGACTTCCTTGGCTGGTGGCTCGGACAGCTGGCGGAGCTGTTGCCCCAGCAGTTGCGTAGGTCCGCGCCGACCGCGGCCGACGCCACGGTGATCACCCCGATCGAGGCCGACGGCCAGCGGATCGAAGCGGTCGGGGTCGGCTTGCGCCGCAACGGCAAGGAGAGCCCGCTCGGCCAATTCGCCCTCAGCGCCTCGGGGTTCGCGGAATTGCCCCGCTCGGCCGGCAAGCCCGCGGTGCTGCGCCTGAGCGAACGGGACGTGCTCGGCAAAACCGTGACCCTGCCGCTCGCCGCGGAACGCGAGATCGATCAGGCCCTCGCCTTTGAAATGGATCGGGAAACCCCGTTCCGGGCGGAAGAGCTCTACTGGAATCACCGAGTCATCGGCGCTGATCGCCAGAACGGGCGGCTCTCGCTGCGCCTGCTCGTGGTGCCGCGGGCGAATTTGGCCCCGCTCTTGGGGTTGCTCGGACAATTCGGCATCGCCCCGGTGCGGGCGGAGATCGCCGATGGACCGGACGCGGGCTCCTGGCTGCCGCTCGACGGCGTCGGCCACCCGGCCGAGCGCGGCGCCAGTCGGCTGATCAAGCCCGCGGCGATATGCTGCGCGGTGCTGGCGCTGGCCGCGGTGGTCACGCCCTTCATGCGCCAATCGAGCGCGCTCGCCTCGCTCGACCGGGGGCTCGCGGCAGGGCGTCAGGCCGCCGCCGAAGCCGACGGGCTGCGCCGGGAAATTGCGCGATTGTCGGGCAGCGCCGATCTGATCGAGAAGGAGCGGCAAAAGGTCGGACAGCCGCTCGCGGTGCTGGCGGCGGCGACGCGCGTGCTGCCCGACGGCACCTATCTGACCGAGATGGAGTTGCGCCAGCGCAAATTGACGATGAGCGGGCGCTCGGCCTCGGCCGCACCGCTGATCGGCGCCCTTGCCGCCGACGGCCAGTTTCACAATCCGGCATTCGCCGCGCCCGTCACCCGGATCGAAGCGCTCCGACAGGAGATCTTCACCATCATCACGGAGGTCGCGCCGTAGCCTCGATGACAGCCCTGCCGACGGGCCGGCGCGGCCGGCTGTTGGCGCTGAGTTTGGTGCTCCTTGGGCTCGGAGGCTTGTATTTTCTCGCCGTTGCGCCCGTGGTCGATCTTTATCAGCAGCGCGCGGCCCGGCTCGAAGACGGGCGGATGCTGCTGCCCCGACTGCAGGCTGCCGCCGCAGCACTGCCGCGCTTGCGCGCGCAAGTGGCCGAGCTGCGCGCCGCGGCGCGCATCCGCAAGGTCACCCTCGACGGCGCCAGCGACGCCATCGCCTCGGCCAATCTGCAGAGCCGCATCGAGGGCATTGCCGGCAGGGTGGGGGTAACCATCGGCAGCACCGAGAGCCTTCCGGCCGAGACCGACGACGGCTATCGCCGCATCGGCCTGCGGTTCGCGCTCAACGGTCCGTACGCGACCCTCGTCAAGCTGCTGGCCAGGATCGAGGCGGCGGCGCCGCCGCTGATCGTCGACAATCTGCAGGTCCACGGGGTCCTGCGGCGGCCGGGGCTGCCGCCAGACGGCGAGAGCGACTTCGGCCTCGATGCGGGCTTGGACGTCTACGGCTTCCGCATCGCCGGTAAAACGGCCGCAGCGCAGCCATGATCGACCGCCTGGTGCTGGTTTTGCTATTGGGGGGCTGCGCTCTCTTTGCTGCGATCACGATCGCCGAGTTCGGCTCGCGGCGCGACCTTGCGGCATCGGCGTTGGCCACGCCGACGCGGTCGGATGCCGCGCCGCTGCCGCCGCATCCGCCGCCGCGCGGCCAGTATGACGAACTCTTGGCGACAATCCTCGCCCGGCCGCTGTTCAGCAGCACCAGACGGCCGCCGCCGCCGGGCGGCCGCGATGCGGCAGCGGATTCGGGGCTCGCCGACACCCGGCTGACCGGCATCGTCATCGCGCCTGGCCATCGGATCGCGATTTTCGCCCCGATCGGGACCAAGGCTGTGATCGTCAGCGAAGGCGAAGTCGTCAGCGGGTGGCGGGTCGAGCGCATCACCGCGCGCCAGGTCTCATTGACCGGTCCGGACGGGACCCGGACCTTGCAGCCGAAATTCGATCCCAACCTGGCGCCGCCGGCATCGGCCGCGGGACCCGGCAATGCGCCGCCCGCCCTGTTGCCGGCGGCCTTGGCGCCGGCGGCATCGCGGCCGCGGTTCCCGCCGATGCCGCCTAACCGGCCGCCGCCCCGGCCCGGCGAGCGAGAGCGCTGATGCGCAATCGCAGGCGATCGGCCTGGCGGTGCGGGTTGACCTTGCTGCTGGCGGTTTTGGGCTCCTGCCAGCGCCCGCCCGCCCCCGGGCTCACCCCGATCGAGCAGCCCGCCGGCCTGCAGCCGGCGGCGCCGCGGGTCAGCGGCCCGATCCCGACCAATCACACCGGCGAACGCATGTTCGAGGACCGCGGGGGGCCCGCCGCCGGGTCGACGGTGCGGGCATCCTCGCCGCCGCCGCCGGGCGCGGTCGCCGCCGGAGACACCGGCGATGTGACGTTGAACTTCGTCGATACCGACATTCGCGAGATCGCCCGCACCATTCTGGGGACGACCTTAAAGCTGAACTTCACGATCGATCCGCGGGTCCGCGGCACCGGTTCGGTCGAGACGGCGACGCCGCTGGCGCGGTCGGCCCTGCTGCCAGCGCTCGAAACCCTGTTGAACCAGAACGGCGCCACCCTGGTCCAAAGAAACGGCATCTACGACGTCGTGCCGCTTGCGGTCGGCGCCGTCACCAATCAGGCCGGCGCGGCCGGCAACATCGGCGCCGGCGCCCAGGTGGTGCCGCTGCGCTATGCGGCCGCCAAAGACCTCGCCAAGATGCTCGAACCCTATGTCGGCGAAGGCGGCAAGATCGTCGCCGACCCGGCGCGCAACGCGCTCTTGGTGACCGGAAGCGAGGCGGTGCGCCAGACCCTCGTCGGGTTGATCCAGGCCTTCGACACCGACATCCTATCCGGGCGGTCCTATGCCCTCTTCCCGGTCGGCAATGGCGGCGATCCCGCCAAGCTCGCGGACGAGCTGCAAAAAGTTCTGCAAGCCCAGGCCAACGGCCCGCTCGACAGCATCGTTCAAGTGCTGCCGATGGAACGGGTCAACGCGGTGCTCGTGGTTTCCGCGCAACCGCGCTACATCGACGACGCCGATCGGTTTTTCCGGCTGGCCTCGCGGGTCGAGGATGCCACGGCGCGAAACTGGCACGTCTACTACGTGCAGAACGGCCAAAGCTCGGATCTCGAAAGCCTGCTGCAGCGGGCCTTTACCCCGGGCCACGTATCGCCGACCCCGGCGCCGCCGGGCAGCACCGCCCCCGGCGCCGGCCAGCAGAGTGTGGGTTTCGGCAATGCGTCGGGCGGTGCGGCGGGCGGCACGTCGGGTCTGAGCGGAGGGGGCGGCACCGGATCGATGCTCGGCGGCGCCAGCGGCCTGACCGGCGGCGGGGCTGGCGGGGCTTCCGGCGGGCTCGGCGCGGCAATCCCGGCGGCGACCAGCGAGGCGGCGGGCACGCCCGCGACCGAGCCGCTGTCGGGCGAGAGCGGAGGAGGAGAAGGCGGCGGCGGGGCGGAAAACCGGATCCGCATCATCGCCAACCGGGCAAACAACGCGCTGCTGATCTATGCCACCCCGGCCGAATATTCGGTGATCGAAGGGATGCTGCACAAGATCGACATCATCCCGCTGCAGGTATTGATCGAGGCGACGATCGCCGAGGTCGACCTCAACGACCAGCTGCAGTACGGCACGCAATTCTTTTTCAAGACGGACCACGTCGCCGAGACGCTGGGATCGACCGGCAGCAGCGGCCCTTTCAACCCCCCGTTTCCGCCCTTGGGCTCCTTGCCGTTTCCCTCGACTCTTCCCTATTTCGTCCTGAGCAAGGGGCCCAATTTCGCGCTCGCCGCACTCGCTGCGGTTACCAAGGTCAAGGTGCTTTCGGCGCCCGAGGTCATGGTTCTCGACAACCAGCCGGCCCGGCTGCAGGTCGGCCAGCAGGTGCCGGTGCTGACCGGGACCGCGACCAGCACGCTGGCGGCGGGGGCTCCCGTCGTCAACAGTGTCGACTATCACGAAACCGGGGTCATCATGCAGGTGACGCCGCGGGTCAACACCGGCGGTCTGGTCACCCTCGACATCGCCCAGGAGGTCAGCGACGTCGCGGCGCAGGCGACCAACACAGTGCAGGGGTCGCCGACCTTTGACGACCAGGTGTTCCGCACCCGGGTGGCGGTCCAGGACGGCCAGACCGTCGGCATGGCTGGACTGATCCGCGATAACGTCTCGCAGGGCAATAGCGGGCTTCCGTTCATCAAGGACATACCGATCGTCGGCACCCTGTTTTCGACCCAGGCCAATCAGCGGATGCGCACCGAGCTGTTGGTGCTGATCACGCCGCACGTCGTCCATGACCAGCGCGATGCTCGGGCGCTGACCGAGGATCTGCGCAGTCAGCTGATCAATGCCGGGCTGGTTCCGCAGCAAGTGGAGCGTCAGGGCGGCTCGGGCTCGGCCAACCCCAACGGGTTGTGATCCCGGTGCGGCGCACCGCGGCGAGCGGGATCGGCGCGCGCCGCGACCGCGGGTTTGCGCTCCTGATCGTGCTGTGGACCTTGGTGCTGATCGCCTTTCTGGTTCTCCATCTGACCGCGAGCGGGCGAACCGAGATCCGCATCGCCGACAATCTGGTCGACAATGCAGTCGCCGCGGCGGCCGCCGACGGAGCTATTTCGGAGGCGATCTTCAACCTGTCGAACCCGCGGCCGGACCAGCGCTGGCCACTCGACGGCGCCGCTCATTCGTTGACGATCGGCGACAGCCGGGTGACGGTGCGGCTGGCCGACGAGGCCGCGCGGATCAATCCGAACCTGGCCTCGCCGGTGCTGATCGAGGCGCTGCTGCGCGCCGTAGGCAGCGACCCCGCGACGGCGCAGCGGCTGGCCGCGGCGATCGCCGACTGGGTCGGCTCGGCGACGACAGCGCAGCCGCAGGCGGCTCTGTTTGCCGAGTACCGCGCGGCGGGGCTCGATTACGGGCCGCCCGGCTCGCCGCTCGAGGGTCTGGACGAGCTCGGCCAAGTGCTCGGCATGACCCCGGCGCTGCTTGCGGCATTGCGGCCGCATCTGACCTTGTACGGCCCGCCCGAGCCGGACCCGGTCGGCGCCGATCCGGTGGTTGCCGCGGCCCTCGCCCTGATCCCGCAGCTGACCCAGGCAAGCTCTGCGATCGGGGCGAGCCCCCAGGACGTGCTGACCGTGCGGATCACCGCCAGCTCCCTCGGGCCGGGCAATGTGCGGGTGACGCGCACCGCGATCGTGCGGGTCGGCTCGACCTTGCCGCAGGGCTATGTCGTGCTGGCCTGGGGCCGTAGGGTTGCCTGAGCGGCTCGCTCAGTCGTTGACGATTTCCGCGTCCGACCCGGTGCCGCCGGGCTTGCCGGTCGGGCCGAGCGAATAGAGATCGTAATCGTGCCCGGGCCGCTCGCTCGGCATGCGGTAGAGAAACGGATGGCCCCAAGGGTCCTCGGGCACCTTCTCTCCTTTGAGATAGGGGCCGCTCCAGTGATCTACCCCGTCGGGGCGCACCAGCAGCGCCTCGAGGCCCTGGTCGGTCGTCGGATAGGTTCCGACATCGAGCTTATAGATGTCGAGTATGCTCTCCAGGCGCTCGATCGACAGGTGCGCGGTCTTTTCCTTGGCCGAGCCGAGCTGGCGCAGCACCGCCGGGGCGACCAGGCCGATCAGCAAGCCGAGGATGGCGAGGACGACGAGCAGCTCGAGCAGGGTGAAGCCGTGCTGCCGGCGGCGGCTGGCACAGGCAAGATCGAGCGGGCGGGTCAACGGAAACGATTGGTTGCGCAAGACGCCGGTCCGGAAAGCCTGCGGATCGCCATGATTATAATCAGATGTGGGCATATTCGTGACGTGCTGTTGGCGCCATCACCGCAGGCTCGGCCCGATCGGGCGATCGAGGCAGTGGACGCGCCAGAGCGGGGTCGGGCGAGGGACATTATCCGTGGATGTGCGCGCCCTTCACCAGCTCGAAGGCCGCAGGTAAGCTCGGGGTCGTCACCGCCCGAATCGGAGGGAAGAATGCTCACGATCATTGATCTGAAGGCCGAGCTGGCCAAGCTTAGAATGCTGCGCGGACGCACCGCGGAGACGCCCGCGGCCGATCGGGAGGGCGCCTTTGCCAGGCTCGCGCCATACCGCGACAGCGCCATCAACCTCGCCAAATTCTCCGGCGAAGGCCCTTGGGAGCGCCACCCAAACGGTGATGAAATCGTACAGATCGTCGACGGCGCCACGGTTTTTCACATCATCGGCGAGGACGGCCCGCAATCTTTTACACTGAAAGCGGGCATGGCGGTGATCGTGCCCCAAGGGGCGTGGCACCGTTTCGAGGCGCCGGACGGGGTGAGCCTGCTGACCACCACCCCGCAACCGACCGAGCATCTGACCTTCACCATCGCCGACCCGCGCACGCTTGGCTGATTGCGGGCGGGTGACTGCCGGCGGGTGATCGCGGGCTTGTGATTGCCAGCGGGTGAGTGCGGGCTCACCTCACTCTTCCTCCTCCTCGACGGCACTTTCGTGCCAGTGCCGCAGGATCAGCCGCGACAGCAGGTCGATCGCGAGATAGATCGCCACACCGGTCGCCGACAGCAGAAACAGCGCGGCGAACATGCGCGCGATCGCCAGGCGATAGCCGGCTTCGAGGATGCGGAAGGCGAGCCCGGTCTCGGCGCCGCCGGTGCCGGCGACGAATTCGGCGACGACGGCGCCGATCAAGGCCAACCCGCCGCTGATCCGCAGCCCGGCAAGAAAATAGGGGAGCGCTGTCGGCAGCTTCAGATAGCGCAGGGTCTGGGCCGGGGAGGCGCCGTAGAGCCGGAACAGGGCGACGAGGTTGCGGTCGGCGCTGTTGAGCCCGATCGTGGTGTTCGAGACGATCGGGAAAAAGGCGACGATCCAGGCGCAGACCAGCAAGGCCACAAACGGCTGCTGCACCCAGATGATGATCAACGGCGCTATCGCCACGATCGGCGTCACCTGCAAAATCACGGCGTAGGGGAAGAGGCTGATCTCCAGGAGCCGCGACAGCGAGAACAACAGCGCAATGGCGCCGCCGAGAATGGCGGCCGCGGCGAGCGCGGCAAGCGTGATGCGCAACGTCACCAAGAGCGAGCCCAAGAGGCTCGGCCCATCGGTCCACAAGGCCTTCGCGATGGCGATCGGACCGGGCAGAATGTAGACCGCAATGCCCTCGATCCGGACCACCGCCTCCCACAGCGCGAGCACCACCGCGCCGACGATCAGCGGGGCGGCGATCCGCCAC
>DASYNW010000023.1:0-29866 GCA_036008325.1 Allostellaceae bacterium | reverse complement strand
GCCGAGGCGTTGCGCCGGGCGACCTTCGACTCGATCCGCGCCCTGCAATTGATCCGCGCCTACCGGGTGCGCGGCCATCTCGAAGCCGATCTCGACCCGCTCGGCCTCGACAAGCGCGGCCCCTATCCCGAGCTCGATTACCGCAGCTACGGCTTTGGCGAGGCCGATCTCGATCGCGAAATCTTTCTCAACAGCGTTTTCGGGCGGGAGCGCGCCAGCCTGCGCCAGATCATCGCGATGCTGCGCCAGACCTATTGCGGCAAGATCGGCGTCGAATACATGCACATCCAGGTGCCGGCCGAGCGCGCCTGGATCCAGCAGAAATTCGAGACCCGCGACCGCCGGGCAGCGCTATCGGCGGCCGACCGGAAAGAAATCCTGGAAATCCTGACGGTCGCGGAAACCTTCGAGCGCTTTCTCGACCGCCGCTATACCGGGACCAAGCGGTTCGGCATCGAGGGCGGTGAATCGCTGATGCCGGCACTGGAGGCGATCCTGCGGCGCAGTGCGGCGCTGGGGGTGCGCGAGCTGGTGATCGGCATGCCGCATCGCGGGCGCCTCAACGTGCTCGCCAATTTTGTCGGCAAGCCCTACGCCGCGATCTTTTCCGAGTTCCAGGGCAACTCGACCAACCCCGAGCACGTCCACGGCTCAGGCGACGTCAAATATCATCTCGGCACCTCGGCCGACCGCGAGATCGGCGGACGCACCATCCATCTGTCATTGGCCGCCAACCCGTCGCATCTCGAAGCGGTCGACCCGGTCGTGCTCGGCAAGGTCCGGGCCAAGCAGCAGCAGCGCGGCGATGGCGCGCGCAACCAGGTCGCCGGCATCCTGATGCACGGCGACGCCGCCTTCGCCGGGCAGGGCCTCGTTGCCGAGTCGCTCGAGCTGTCGGAGCTGACCGGCTTCTCTACCGGCGGCACGATCCACCTGATCGTCAACAACCAGATCGGCTTTACCACCGCGCCCTCGGCGGCGCGGTCGAGCCCCTATCCCTCGGACGTGGCCAAGGGCGTTCAGGCGCCGATCTTTCACGTCAATGGCGACGATCCCGAAGCGGTCGTCGCGGTGGCCCGCATTGCCGCCGAATACCGCCGCGAATTCAACAAGGATGTCGTCGTCGACCTGTTCTGCTACCGGCGGCATGGGCACAACGAAGGCGACGAGCCGGCGTTCACCCAGCCCTTGATGTACCGCACGATCGCGGCCCATCCGACGACCCGGCAGATTTATGCCGCGCGCCTGGTCGAGCAAGGGGTCGTCGTCGAGGGCGAGCCCGAGGCGATGGCGGCGCGCTTTGTCGCCCGGCTCGAAGCCGAGTTCGCCGCGGCCAAGAGCTATCGCCCGAACAAGGCGGATTGGCTCGAAGGCGCCTGGGCTGGGCTCGAACCGGCGCCGCACGGCGATGGCGGCTGCGACACCGGGGTGGCGCCCACGCTGCTGCGCGAGCTGGGGCAGGGATTGGTGAGCGTCCCCGAGGGGTTTCGCCTCAACCCCAAGATCGCCCGCCAGCTCGACGCCAAGCGGGCGGCGATCGAGACCGGCGATGGGATCGACTGGGCGACTGCGGAGGCGCTGGCGATCGCTTCGCTGTGCGCCGAGGGGACGCATGTGCGCATGTCTGGGCAGGACAGCGGGCGCGGGACCTTTTCGCACCGCCACGCGATCCTGGTCGATCAGGAGAGCGAAAGGCGCTGGGTCCCGATCAACCATGTGCGCGCCGGGCAGGCGCCGTTCGAGATCATCGACAGCCCGCTGTCCGAGGCGGCGGTGGTCGGCTTCGAATACGGTTACAGCCTCGCCGACCCGTCGACCCTGGTCTTGTGGGAGGCGCAGTTCGGCGATTTCGCCAATGGCGCCCAGGTCATCATCGACCAGTTCCTCTCCGCTGGCGAAGCCAAATGGCTGCGCATGAGCGGGCTCGTATTGCTGCTGCCCCACGGCTATGAGGGGCAGGGGCCGGAGCATTCCTCGGCCCGCATCGAGCGCTATCTGCAGCTGTGCGCCGAGGACAATATTCAGGTCTGCAACCTGACCAGCGGCGCCAATTACTTTCACGCGCTGCGGCGCCAGATCCGGCGGAATTTCAGGAAGCCGCTCATTGTCTTCACCCCGAAATCCCTGCTGCGCGCCCGGGAAGTCATGTCGCGGCTTGAGGAGATGGGGCCGGGCAGCGGTTTTCGCCGGGTGATCGGGGAAACCGGGACGACCGCGGCCGACGACGCGGTGCGGCGCGTCGTGTTGTGCAGCGGCAAGGTCTATTTCGACCTGCTGAAGGCGCGCGCCGAGAGCGGCGACGACCGGGTGGCGCTCGTTCGGGTCGAGCAGCTCTACCCGTTCCCGTCCGATGCGCTGGCCGGGATTTTGGCGCGCTGGCGCAACGCCGAGATCGTCTGGTGCCAGGAGGAGCCGCAGAATATGGGGGCCTGGAATTTCGTCGATCGGCGCCTCGAAGAGGTGCTGGCCGGGCTCGACATCGCCGCCAGGCGCCCGCGCTTTGCCGGGCGGGCGGAAGCCGCCTCGCCGGCCACCGGCCTCTATAAGCGTCATGCCGAAGAGCAAGGGCTGCTCGTCGCCGCAGCGCTCGCCGCCTGACCGGTCTGGCGCGGATGGCGAGCGAGATCAAAGTGCCGAGCCTCGGCGAATCGGTGACCGAGGCGACGGTGGCGAAATGGCTGAAGCGGCCGGGTGACACGGTCGCGATCGACGAGCCGGTGGTCGAGCTCGAAACCGACAAGGTGACGTTGGAGGTGTCGGCGCCCGCGGCCGGGACCTTGGCCGAGATCCTCGCCGAGGAAGGCGCCAATCTGCCGGTCGGCGCGGTGTTGGGCCGGATCAGCGCGGGTGATGCGGCGACCCTCACCCACCCAGCCGTCGCGGCCGGGTCCCCCCTGTCCCGCATTGCGGGAGAGGGGGCCGAGCGTCGCGAGGCGGGTGAGGGTGCGCCGGCCGCCATCCTCGAGCGCTCGGGCCCCGCGGTGCGCAAGCTGGTCGCGGAGAGCGGGCTGGACGCGGCGAGGATTGCGCCGACCGGGCCAGGCGGGCGGCTCACGAAGGCGGATTTAACCGAAGCGCTGGCGCGCCCCGCACCTGCTCCCGAGCCGACACCAGCCTTGCCGGTCGCCACCCCGCCGCTCCCCACCCCGCCGCCGCCCGCCGCCGGCGAGCGCGAGGTGCGGGTGCGGATGACGCGGCTGCGGCGGCGGGTCGCCGAGCGGTTGAAGGCGGCGCAGAACGCCGCCGCGATGCTGACCACCTTCAACGAAATCGACATGAGCCAGGCGATCCAATTGCGCGAGCGCTGGCGCGCGGCCTTTGAGAAAAGGCACGGCGTGCGGCTCGGGTTCATGTCGATTTTCGTCAAGGCGGCGAGCGTCGCGCTGCGCGAGATCCCCGGGGTCAATGCCGAGATCGACGGCGACGACATCGTCTACAAGAACCATTACGACATCGGGGTCGCGGTCGGCACCGAGCAGGGCCTCGTCGTGCCGGTGCTGCGCGACGCCGACCGGCTCGGCTTTGCCGAGATCGAAAAGACCATCGCCGCCCTCGGCCACAAGGCGCGCGACGGCAAATTGTCGATCGAGGATCTGTCCGGCGGCACCTTTACGATTTCCAATGGCGGCGTCTACGGCTCGCTGTTGTCGACCCCGATCCTGAACCCGCCGCAATCGGGCATCCTCGGCATGCACAAGATCGAGCGGCGGCCGGTCGCGGTTTCGGGGTCGGGCTCGGGCGGCGAGGCGATCGAAATCCGGCCGATGATGTATGTGGCGCTCAGCTACGATCACCGGATCGTCGACGGGCGCGAGGCGGTCGGCTTTCTGGTGCGGGTCAAGGAATTGGTCGAGGACCCCTCGCGCCTGCTGTTCGATATTTGAGACGGGCTCAGCGCGTCGCGGTCTCGGGCGGGCGCGACCCGCCGGCGGCCGCCGCGATCCGCGCGATCATCGGCAGGATCTTGCGCTCGATATCCTCGGCGCTCAACGGACCGACCTGGCGATAGCGGATGTGGCCGGCGCCATCGACCACGTAGGTTTCGGGCACCCCGTACACCCCGAAATTGATCGCCGTGGCACCGTCGCGGTCGACCGCGACGCGATCGTAGGGATTGCCGAAATCGTCCAGGAAGCGGCGGGCGTCGGCGCGCTTGTCCTTGTAGGCGATGCCGTCGAGGGTGACGTCGGAGCGGTGCGCGAGCGCCATTAGCGGTGCCTGCTCTTCGCGGCACGGCAGGCACCACGAGGCAAAAAAGTTGACGAGCGTGACCCTGCCGCCGAGATCCTGGCGCGAGAGCCCATGCGCCGGATCGTAGAGACCCGGCAGCGCGAAACCGGGCGCCGGGCGATCGATCAAGGCCGAGGGCAACAGCTGCGGGTCGTGGCGCAGCCCGATGGCAAAGGCGACGAGCAACACCGCGAACAGTGCTGCCGGCAGCACAAAGGCGAGCTTGCGCGCCATCTGCGCGGACCAGACGCTAGCGGGCGAAATTCGCCGCCGTGGGCAGCGGCGCGGCGGCGGTGAGCGGCGCCGCGGCCCCCCGCGACGCTGTACCGTCCTGCCAATGCCCACTCTTTTTCAGCGCGTCGACGACTTCGCGCGGCATATAGCGCTCGTCATGCTTGGCCAGCACCGTCGCGGCGGCAAAGACCCCGTCGGGCTCGAGCTTGCCTTCGGCCACCACTCCCTGCCCCTCGCGAAACAGATCGGGCAGCATGCCGCGATAGACGACCGGGACATCGGTCTTGCCGTCGGTAATGCGGAACCGGATGGTCAGTCCGCCGGCCGAACGGGTGACGCTCCTGCGCTCGACGAGCCCGCCGATCCGCACCGGGTGGTCGGCGGCAATGGTCTCCTTCTTCAGCTGGCTCGGGCTGTAGAAAAACACCAGATTGCTGCTGAACGCGCTGAGCACCAGTGCCGTCGCGCCGGCGAGCGCGCTCATGCCGAGCGCCAAGAGCCCGAGCCGCTGCTGCTTGCGGGTCATCGCCGGGCCCCGAATTGCTGCTGCAGCGCTTCGAGCAGGCGAAGGCTGCGCCGGTGACGTCGCCAAGAATTCAGCGCCAAGCCGCCGAGCACGGCGAAGGTCAGGCCATAGGCCGGCCAGACAAAGACCGCATAGCCGCCCATCGCCAGATACGCGGCAACGCCGCTGACCGCCGGCATGGTCAGCGCAACGCCGGGCGCGGCGATCGCGCGCTCTCGGCGCCGGTGCGCGCTGCCCGCGACGCCAGCACGCCGTTGAGGCGCAAGGCCAGCGCCTTGCGCTCGTTCAGCCCGGTGCGCATGCGCACCATCAGCAAGCTCACGAATAACAGCCAGAATCCCAGCGCCATGACCAATAGCGGGATCAGCATCGACAGCGCGATGGTCGGCGCGCCGAGCCGCAGCACGCTCGCCGGCTGGTGCAAGGTGTTCCACCAATCGACCGAGAATTTGATGATCGGCAGATTGACGACGCCGACCAGCGCCAGCAACGACCCGGCCCGGCCGCCGCGAACCGGGTCGTCAAAGCCGTTCACCAGCGCGATGTAGCCGAGATAAAGAAAGAACAGGACCAGCACCGAGGTCAGCCGGGCGTCCCACACCCACCACGTGCCCCACATCGGCCGCCCCCACAAGGAGCCGGTGGCCAAGCACACAAAGGTGAAGCCGGCGCCGATCGGCGCCGCGGCGCGCGCGGCGATCTCGGCCAGCGGGTGGCGCGCTACGAGGGCGACGCCGCTGGCGACCGCGATGAACAGATAGACCGACAGCGCCAGCCACGCGGCCGGCACATGGACGTACATGATGCGCACGGCTTCGCCCTGCTGGTAATCGGGCGGCGCCACCACCAGGGCCAGATAGAGCCCGAGGGCGAGCACGACGACGCTCGACCAGCTGCACCAGGGCAACGCCGCCGCGCTCAGCCGCATAAAACGCGCCGGGTTGGCAAACCGGTTGATCATTGCGGTCGCAAGCCTCGCTGGCGTCGGGGTCTTATAGCGCAAATCCGGCGGCGCGTCAGCCGCGATAGGGTCGCACCTGCGCTCATTCGAGCGCCAGGCGCAACGCCGCAGCACTCGCCCAAGGGCTGAGCGGCAACGCCCCGAGGCTGAGGGCGCCGAGGATTAACAGATCGGCGCGCGGCCCGGTGCCGGAGGCGCTGGCCGCGACCGCACCGGCGCCGAACACCAGCGGCGGCACATAAAGCGGCAGGACCAGCACGGAGAGCAGGACGCCCTGCCGGCGCGCCCCGAGGATCAGCGCCGCGGCGACGCTGCCGATCAGGCTCAGCGCCGGCGTTCCCAGCAGCAGGCTGACGACCAGGGTCGGGATCGCGCGGGCGTCGAGATCGACGACGAGAGCCAATATCGGGCTCGCCAGCGCCAGCGGCAGCCCGGTCGCGACCCAATGCGCCGCGCATTTGGCCAATACCGCAAGTTCGAGCGGCACTGGCGACAGGACGATCAGATCGAGCCCGCCATCCTCGTAATCGGCCTGGAACAGCCGGTCGAGCGACAGCAAGGCCGCGAGCAGTGCCGCGACCCACACAATACCGGCGGCGATCCGCCCGAGGATCTGCGGCTCGGGACCGACGCCGAACGGAAACAGCACGACGGCGAGCACAAAAAATCCGAGCACCAGGGCGGTGTCGCCGCTTTGCCGCAGCGCCAGGCGAAGGTCGCGCCGGAACAGTCCGAGGAGCGCCGCCATCTCAATCGATGAGGTCGGTATCGACGGCCGGCGCGAAGGTGTCGAGGGTGAGGCCGGCAGCGTTGTCGAGCGCAATTGCCGCGTGGGTCGCCAGCAGCACCCGGCCGCCGGCCGCGCGGTGCGCCGTGATGACCTCTTCGAGCCGGGCCTGGCTATCGGCGTCGAGGGCGCTCGCCGGCTCGTCGAGCAGCCACAGCGGGGCCGGGCGGACCAATAGACGCGCGAGCGCCAGCCGCCGCCGCTGCCCGGCGGACAGCCAGCGGCACGGCCAGTCGGCGACGGCATCGAGGGCGAAGGCGGCGAGGGCGTTCTCCACGGCCGATGCCGCGCCTGGCAATTGCGGACCGCCCAGCGCCGCCCAGAAGACCAGGGTTTCGCGCGGGGTCATGACCGGCTTCACCGCATCCTGATGGCCGACATAATGGAGGCGCGCATGGTGCCCGGCGAGATCGCGCCCGACTGGCGCGCCGCCCCAGGAGAGCCGGCCGGCGGCTGGCGCCAGCAGCCCGGCGACGAGCCGCAACAGGCTCGACTTGCCGCTGCCGTTCGCCCCGGTCAGGACCAGCGCGCCGCCGGTGTCGAGGCGGAACGAGACCCCGGCGAAAACCAGCCTCGCCCCGCGCCGGCACGCCAGATCCTCGGCGACCAAGTCGGCGGCGATCAGTTGGGGGGCGACCAGCTCGGGAGCCGGCGCGACCGGCCGGTGCGGCTCCGCGCGACGTTCAGGCAAAAAGGCGGCTCCGGAGGGGGAATCCGGAGCCGCTTTGGCCGCGGGCCGATACATTCGGCCGCGTAGGAGGTTTGGGGGACAAACCTGTAAGGGTAGACCTTACACCTGACATATAGGGGGCGGATTGAGACTTCGGTTTGAAAAGAGTGTGACGTTTTGGTGAATTTCAGTCGAGGCTGCGACGGTCCTCGATCAGCCTGCCATCCCGCGGCAGGCTGCCGCGGGGCACCGGGCTGACCGCTCCGCGCAACCGGGTCAGCGCCTGCACGCTCTCGACAATGGGGGCGAGGTCATCGGCCGGCTCGCCGAGCTCGACAAAAAGGGTCATCTCATCGGCGCCGGCCGGCCGCTCGACCACCAGGCGGGCGCGGGTGATCGATTTGTGCCGGCGCAACACCTCGGCGATCTGCTCGGGATGGACGAACAGGCCGCGCACCTTGGTCGTCTGATCGGCGCGGCCGAGCCAGCCCTTGATCCGGTGATTGGTCCGCGCGAAGCCGACCTGGTCGTGGTCGGGACCCTGCAGCATCGCCGACAGATCGCCGGTGGCAAAGCGGATCAGCGGATATTCGGGGGTCAAGGTCGTCACCACCACCTCGCCGATCTCGCCCGCCGCGACCGGCTCGCCGCTGCCGGGGCGGACGAGCTCGACGATGATTCCCTCGTCGAGCACCATTCCCTCCTCGATCTCGCCGTCGGGGCCGGCGCTCTCATAGGCGATGACCCCGAGATCGGCGGTGCCGTAGCATTGCAGCACGGCGAGCCCGCGGCTGCGGAATTCGCGGCGCAGTCCCGCCGGCAGCGCTTCGGCCGAGACCAGCGCCTTTTTCAGCGAGGAAACATCGGCGCCCTGGCTCGCCGCCCGATCGAGCAGGATCTTCAGAAACGACGGGGTGCCGACGTAGCCGACCGGCTTCAAATCGGCGATCGCCCGCAATTGCTGCTCGGTCTGGCCGGTGCCGGCCGGGATGACCGGGCAGCCAAGCGCTTCGGCGGCGCTCTCGACCATCGCTCCGGCCGGGGTGAGGTGGTAAGAAAAGGTGTTGTGCACCAGATCGCCGGCGCGAAACCCGGCGGCAAACAGCGCCCGCGCGAACCGGCCGTAATCGGGGCGCCTGGCTTCGGGCTCGTAGATCGGGCCGGGCGAGGCGAAAATGCGGCGAAGCCCCGACACCGGCACCGCGGCAAACCCGCCGAATGGCGGATCGCGCCGCTGCAGCTCGATCAGCTCGGATTTGCGGGTCACTGGCAGATCGGCCAATGCCCGCCGGTCGGTCACCCGCTCGGGCCGCACCCCGGCGAGCCGATCGCGATAGGCCAGGCAGCGCTGCTGCGCCGCGGCAATGACCACGGGGAGCGCCGCCATCAACGCCGTCTCCCGCAACCGAGGATCGCGCCCCTCGAGCGCGTCGTAGAGCGGGGTCTCCACGCGATCAAATCCTCCCGTCGTTCTGCCCGCCGCCCGCCGCAAGCCCGTTCGAGTTCCCCGTAGTTTGCGCCCGATCGAACCAAATCAGCAAGCCCGCGCCTCGCCGGCCGGAAACAACCGAGCTCGAACCGGCGACGGGGCCAGCCGCCAGCAATGCCCCGGGTAGGACTTGTGGTCGAACCTTGCGCTAGTCTAAGGTCGTTCTGGTTGGGTAAATAAAAGGTCCGGGTGCCGCTCGAACCGGAGACAAACGGGGTGAATGCGTTGGCAAGGAATGGCGGGGGCGTTGCCAGGGCGAGGGGATTACTGAAGCTTATCTGCGCGATCGTGGCACTCGCGGTCGTTCTCGCCGCGCCGAGCGCGTCGGCGCAGCCGGTATCGGACGCGGATCGGGCTCGGCTCGAGGTGCGCAAGGAAGCGCTGTTCCAACAGATGCTGAGCAATCCCGCCAACCTCGACGTCACCTTTGCCTATGCCGATGTTTCGGCGCAGCTGGGCGATTACGAGGCGGCGGTGTCGGCGCTCGATCGAATGCTGCTGTTCAACCCCAATCTGCCGCGGGTGCAGCTCGAGATCGGCGCGCTGTACTTCCGAATGGGATCTTACGACCTCGCGCGCGACTATTTCGAAAGAGCCGCCGCCTCCAACCCGCCGCCCGAGGTCCGGGCCCGCATCAACGACTACCTGGCGCAGATCGCGACCAATCAATCGCGCCATCACATCTCCGGTTATTTTTTTCTCGGCGGCCAATACCAGACCGACGCCAATGTCGCGCCCGGCTCGCCGCTGATCCTGTCGCCGATTGGGCCGGTGCTGCTGAACAGCCAGTTTGTCAAGCAGCCCTCGGGCAGCGTCTTCGCCAGCGGGTCGTTGTTGTACAGCTATGATCTGGAGACGCAGAACCGCGATACCTTCGACGTCACCAGCGTCGGCTACGCCAATCACTACTTCAACAGCAACGTCTCCCGCCTCGATCTCGACTTGATGGAGGTGACCGCCGGCCCGCGCTTCAACTTTCCCAGTGGCTGGCCGTTTTCCAATACCGTAACTTCGGTCAAGCCGTACCTGATCTTCGACGAAGTCGGGCTGGGCGAGAACCAATACTTCGATGCTTATGGCACCGGGCTGGAATTCGATGACACCCTGTGGCAGGATCTGCTGCTGAAATCGGTATTCGAGTTCCGCCAGAAGAACTTTACCGACGCGCCCGACCGGCCGCTGTCGCGCGGCCTCAACGGCAGCGACAAGCTGTTTTCGCTGTCGGCGACCAAGCCGATCGGCACAAATTCGGAATTAAACCTGGAGTTCGACTACCTAAATCAGGACACCAGGCTCGCGTATTACACGAACGACAGCTACGCCGTAACCGGAAGCTACAACATCCATTATCCCGCTCCGTTCCGGGTTTCGCCCTATGCGTGGGAAAGCTCGCTGTTTCTCGGCCGCGCCTGGAGCATCTACGCCGCGCCGGACCCGTGCTGCAGCACCAGCCCCGATCTGTCGATCTTTTCGCCGAGCAGCCAATTGACCCAGCGCTGGCGGTTTGGCGTCACCGAGGCAGTGCCGGTGAGCGCCAGCATCGCCATCGTTCTGCAACTCGAACGCGATATCGTCTCGTCAAATTTGCCAATTTACGCGTACACGAACAATTCGGTATTGCTCGGGCCGCAGATTCGGTTTTAAATGGATGTATTCTTATCTATAGTTAACCTTTCTACAGAGGGCGGAATGCCAAGGTTGGCCCGGCGGGCGTTGTGCGCCAGTTCGCTTGTGTTGCTCCTGCTCGGCATCGGGCTGGCCAGTTCGACCGCTTCGGCCCAGCAGCGGGTCGGCATCAACAGCGCGGTCAACCCGAACGCGATGGGCATCCCGCCGGGCGGCGTGCCGCGCCGGCTGGTGCTCGGCCAGGACGTGGTGTTCAACGAGCGGATCACCACCGAGGCCGAGGGCCAGACCCAGGTCCTGTTCGTGGACGAATCGACGCTCTCTGTGGGTCCCAACGCGAACATGGTCATCGACCGCTTCGTCTATGACCCGAACGCCGGCGCCGGCAAGCTCGCCGCGAGCCTGACCCGCGGCATCTTTCGTTTTGTCGGCGGCAAGCTCAGCAAGCAGCCCGATGCGGTCTCGATGCGCACCCCGGCGGCGACCATCGGGATTCGCGGCGGGGTAATGCTGGTCAACGTGCGGCCGGGCTGCACCGGCCCCGTGCCGGGCGCCGGAGGCGGCGGCTGCAACGCGCTCGAAGTGATCTTCGTCTATGGCAAGGGCGTGACCGTGACCGGGCTCGGCGGCGCCTCGCAGACGCTGACCCGGCCCGGGTTCGAGGTCACCGTTGCGGCCCCCGGCGCGGCCCCCTCCGACCCGCACCCGGCGCCGCCCGGCGCCACCGAGGCGCTGCTGGCGCAGCTCGACGGCCGGCCCGGCGGCAATGGCGGGGCGCCGATCGTGCCGACCGAGGTCATGGTCACCGAGAGCGGCATCGCCAATGTGATTTCGGCCAACATCGCGGCCAGCATCCAGGCCGCCGACCGCACCCAGCCGCTGCCGCCGCAACCGCACAGCGTCAGCCCGACGGTCGAGCTGACCCAGCTGAACAACCAGAACGTCTCGGTGCCGGCGGCGACGGCGACGCCGGTCGGCGGCGGTTCGGCCCTGCCGGTCGCGGAATTCTTCACCAGCCCGACCCCGTCCGGCACGGCGATCCCGACCGCGGTCTCACCGACCACCACCCCGCAGATCGCAGCGGCGACGATACCCCGGGCGATAACCACACCGGTCGTTACGACGCCGGTCGTCACCACGCCAGTGATCACTCCGCCGGTGATCCCGATCACAACCCCGCCAGTAATAACCCCTCCGGTCGTGACGCCGCCGGTGGTAACCCCGCCGGGGGTCCCGCCAGTCGTAATCCCGCCGGTGATTGCCCCGCTCGTCACCATCTCCGGGGTCACCGGCAACCTGTTCATGAACGACGCCCTGGTGCCCTATACCGCCGGCATGGTCGCCAACGGCGTGTTTAGCGCCAGCACCGCGTCCGGCCCGGTCAGCTTCCCGGTGACGACGGGGTCGGGATATACCTCGCCCGACAACACGTTCTTCTACGCCGACCTGACGACCCCCAATCAGGCCGCCCAGAGCGGGTTCGTCTATGGCGGCAAGCCGGTCAGTGCCACCTTCTACCAGGCGAATTCGACCGCGCCGCGGGTCCTCGCATTCGCCCTGCCGCCGATCTTGGCGACATCGTTCTTCAACGCGGTGCCGGCGGGATTGGCGGCCGCTGCCTACAATTCGCCGCTGTTCCTGGCGACGCCGGCGAACAGCACGTTTTCGAGCTCGTCTGGCGGCACCAAGGCGTTGCAGGCGAGCCTCGCGGTCAGCGGCTCGGGCCCGGGCCAGAGTTCGGCGATCGCCGTGCTGGTCGGCAATGTCTTCAGCGCCTCGCTCAACGGCAAGAGCGCGGCCCAGCCGATCATCAACGGCATCATCCACGGCAGCTATCTGGCGAACGCCGGCAGCCAGCCGATCCGCATCTATTCACCCTACGTGACCCCGGCCGACGGCGTCGGCAACAGCTTTTACGGCGGCAACGGCATCTCGGGCTTTGTCGTCAGCAACGGCAATTGCTGCGGCCCCGGAGAGGTGGCGGCCAACGCCTACGCGACCAACACCGCCACCGGCAGCACGACGCAATATCAGTTCGTGGTGCCGGCGATCGTCCCGACCACGCCACCGGCGGTGCCGGCCGGGGCCAACACGCCGCAACAGAATTTGACCGGGTATTTCGGCGGCGTCATGACCAAGGAGCCCGGAACCGGAGCCGGCAGCCCGATCCCCTATGCGCTCAGCGGGACCGCCAATATCACGACCACGGCCGCGAACGGGCAGGTTGCCGCGACGCTCAACGGCTCCGATCCGCTGACCGCCGGCGCCAGCGGGGTCAATTCGATGATCTTGGCCTACGGCTCGACCGCGACCGGCGCCACCAACGCCCGCATCGCCTACGTCAACGACAATTTGTTCGCGGTCATGGAGAACCCCGGCGCGGTATCGTCGGTGAACAACGTTCCCGTCCCGGTCACCGACACCAACTCCGGCTCCAATATCTACCTGGTTACCGCGACCACGGCGCCGGTGCCGACCTCGCTATTATCGAATGGCCTGTGCAGCGCCTGCCAATACCTCAAATGGGGCTATTGGGGCGGCGAATTGGATACGCCGCAATCCGGGTCGAACCCGGCGCGCACCGATGTCGGGCACATCAACTTTTGGGTGGCCGGAGCGCCGCCGACCCCTGCCGCCGACATCTCCGCGCTCGCCGGGGCTAATTTCAGCGGAACATACAACGGCAATTTGATCGGGACGGTGGTCAACGGCAACGCCCAATACCTCGCCTCGGGTGGATTGCAGGCGGTCTATCACTTCGCCACGCAGTCGGGTTCGTTCACGGTCAGCCATTACGACATCTTGCCGACCTTCACGGCCAGCGGGAAGGCGCCGCTGACCGGGTCGAGCTACGCCTTCAAGGTCAACAACGTGCCCGGCATCGCCGGGTCGGTGAACGGCAGCTTCTATGGCCCGATGGCAGCCGAGACCGGCGGCAACTTCGCCTTTACCAAGGTCGGAGGCACGCCGTATTTGACCTCGGGGATCTTCGCCGCCAAGCGCTGACCCCGCGCCGAAAAACCCGCCGCACAATAAGAAAAAACCCGCCGACCTAAGGGCGACGGGTTCCGAAACCGCGGATCGCGGCGCAGCCCGACGAACGGGCCACGCCCTCCCCGATTAGTTGGCGCGCGGGCCCATCCCGGTCGCGTCATAGGGATGGTGAGCGGGCTGTGCATCCCAGGCGGTGGCGCGATACGGCACGTCGGTGCCCGAAGAATGCGAGCCGGGCTTCGGGCCGATCGAGGTCGAATAGGGGTGGTCCGCCGGGTTGGTCGCATAGTCGGCCGGCGGATGGTAAATGGGGTCTTTCCACACCGCGTTGCCGCCGGGCTTCGGGTAATAGCTCTGGTTCGACCCGTAGGGCTCGGTCGCCGCGCTCTGCGGGACCACCGGATTGCTGCCTGCCGGCGGCAACGACGACACCGACTGCGCCTGGACCGCCAGCGCGGTTCCGGCCAAGAGCCCGACGCTCAGCAGGACGGATTTCAGCATGCTCGACATTCCACGACCTCCAGATTGCTCAGCAAATTTGCTATGATAGAAGTGGCTCGCCCGCGACCGGCATACAAATGATAATATTGCATCGCAACCATGAATGCCGTGCATTTTAATGCGCTGGATCTGAACCTGCTGCGGGTCTTCGATGCGCTGATCGAAGAGCGCAGCGTCACCCGCGCCGGCGAACGGCTGGGGCTGACCCAGTCGGCGATCAGCCATGCGCTGAACCGGCTGCGCTACGTGCTCGACGACGAGCTGTTCGTGCGCGGCCCGGAGGGGATGCAGCCAACCCCGCGCGCCGCCGAGATGGCGCCGCGGCTGCGCCAAGGCCTGCTCCACCTCCAGCATGCGCTGACCCCGGCCGATTTCGCCCCGGCGCAAAGCGACCGGCGCTTTACGATGATCTGCGGCGAGTATGTCGGGACCGTGCTGATGCCGGTGCTGATCGCCCGACTGCGGGCGACCGCGCCGAACGCCGAGTTCAGGATCCGGCCGAGCAATATGGGGGTGACCGAGGCGCTGCTCGCCGGGCGCGCCGATCTGGCGATCGGCAGCTTTCGCCGCTTACCCGAATGGTTCGGCTGCGAGCCGCTGTTCAGCGAAACGAGGGTGTGGGTGGTCGGCGCCGACCATCCCGCCGCCTGGCGGGAGCTGACGCTCGAACGGCTGGCCGGGCTGCCGCATCTCTTGATTTCCGCCACCGGCGAGGACGAGCACGCGGTCGCCGGCTACGTGGTCGATCACGGGCTCGAACGGCTGGTCATGCGCAGCGAGGTCGGCTTGCTGCAGGGGGCGCTGGCGGCGCGCGGGTTGAGCCGGATCGTCGGCCTGACCACACCGCATTTTCTGGCGGCGCTCGCGGTGGTCAGCCAGTCGGACATGGCGGCACCGTTGCCGCGCCGGCTCGCCACCGCTTTTGCCGGGGCCTACCGTCTGAAGCTGTTCGAGCCGCCCTATCCGTCGCCGGCCTTCGAGATCATGGCGCTGTGGCACCGCGAGCACGGCAGCGACCCCGCCATTGTGTGGCTGCGCAACGTGGTGCGGGAGGTCGCCGCCGAGCTGTAGCCGCGACAGCTTTGAGTGCCGCACGCAACCGCAATCGGGCCCCAGCGCCCTGCCTTCTCCGAAATTCTCAGATCCTGCCCAAGCCCAGTCGCCGCGGCCTCGATGTCAGAGCCGATCGCTCCGGCCAACCGCTCCGGAACCTCAATGGCAACGGGATCACCGATGGGGGCGGCTCGGGCTGCCCGGTCCATCTGTCGTGCTCAAATCATCTCACCAGAGCTCAGCAAGCCGCCGAGGACTCCTCAGTCGATCCGGCAATAATCTTCACCATGTGCATCGGTGACGCCCAAACATCGAGACCGAAAGAGGCGGGACATGAAGAGCGCGGCAAACTCGGACCGCTATGCGTCGAAGCTGACGGCCGTGCCAGATCGCGTTCAGCAAAAATCAGATGATTGGTATCGTTCCCGATCTTCCTTTCACGCGGAGCAAGGCCTTCGGCGGTGGTCGAGACTTTCGGACTCGGCAGCGGAGGAGCTGAAAATGAACGACATTTAACTGCACTTTACATCTGTTAACCGCCGACGGTGTGAGAAGCCGCTATCGTTGGGTAAGTCTATCGGGGGCTTTGTATCAGGATCATCCAGCGAGCGCTCGTCACATGCTGCGGGCGTCAATAGGTCGGGGCGGGCAATAGGCCGAGAGACCGCGATGAATGCCGTGGCGGCAGCTGATCCGGAGGCGATACCGAGGGAGGACCTGATGACATTGCGCCATCATTTTCAATCACCTCTCGACGCGGTTCGCCGGGAAGGCCGTTACCGGAGCTTTACCGATCTCGCCGGCATGCCGGCGATCGGCTGAAAGACCCATCCGTTACTCGCTAAGTTTAATTGAAAATTGATCAAAGTCAACCAAGGGGTTTTCTGAACTAGCTATCTTACTTTCTGAGTGTCCTGCCTTCACCCGAGAGAAAGGTCCCGAGACATGGCAAAAATGGTCGCTGATCAATTTGCTGAAACCCTTGCCGCCGCCGGTGTCAAGCGGATCTACGGCATTGTCGGCGACAGCCTGAACGGGCTGACCGACTCGATTCGCCGGCAGGGCAAGATCGAGTGGATCCATGTCCGGCACGAGGAGGTCGCCGCGTTTGCAGCGGGTGCGGAGGCGCATCTGACCGGCGCGCTCGCGGTCTGCGCCGGCAGCTGCGGCCCGGGCAATCTGCACCTGATCAACGGCCTCTATGATTGTCACCGGTCGCGCGTCCCGGTGCTCGCGATCGCCGCCCAGATCCCGTCGGCCGAAACCGGTTCCGGCTATTTTCAGGAAACCCACCCGCAGAACCTGTTCAAAGAGTGCAGCCATTATTGCGAGCTCATCTCCGGCGCCAACCAGATGCCGCGCGTGCTCGAAGTCGCGATACGCGAGGCCACGGCCAAGCGCGGCGTGTCGGTCGTGGTAATGCCCGGCGATGTGGCGCTGCAACCGGCATCCGATGCGCCGCTGGCCAAGGTCGCGGGGTTGCTGCCGGCCGCACCGGTGGTGACGCCCGCGAAACAGGACCTCGAGCGGCTGGCAGCACTGCTGAACGGCAAGAACCGCGTCACGCTACTGTGCGGCTCGGGATGCCAAGGCGCCCACAACGAGCTTCTGACATTGGCGGAGTGTCTCAAAGCGCCGATGGTCCATACCATGCGCGGCAAAGAATACGTCGAGTGGGAGAACCCCTACGACGTCGGCATGACCGGGCTGATCGGGTTTTCGTCCGGCTATTACGCGATGCTCGATTGCGACGTCTTGCTGATGCTCGGCACCGATTTCCCCTATCGGCAATTCTATCCTCAGGGTTCGGGCGTACGCATCGCTCAGGTCGATATCCGGGCGGAGAACATCGGGCGCCGTGCGCCGGTTGATCTCGCCGTGGTGGGTGAGGTCCAGGCGACGATCGAGGCGCTGCTGCCGCTCTTGCAGCAGAATTGGGAGGCGACCCATCTGGCGCAGGCGCGGGAGCATTATGCGAGGGCGCGCAAGGGGCTCGACGATCTGGCCGTCGGCAGACCAGGCAAGGGGCTGATCCACCCGCAGCAGATCGCCAAGGCGATCAGCGACCATGCCGCAACGGACGCGGTCTTTACCTGTGATGTCGGCCTGCCGACGGTGTGGGCCGCGCGCTACCTGGCAATGAACGGCAGCCGGCGGCTCGTCGGCTCCTTCTGGCACGGCTCGATGGCCAATGCGCTGGCCCAAGGGATCGGCGCGCAGGCGGCCTTTCCCGGCCGGCAGGTGGTTGCGCTGTCGGGCGACGGCGGGTTCACGATGCTGATGGGCGACTTTCTCAGCCTGGTGCAGCTCGGCCTGCCGGTGAAGGTCGTCGTGTTCAACAACGGCGCGCTCGGCTTTATCGAGCTCGAGCAGAAAGCGACCGGGTTTCTCCCGTTCGGCACCGAGTTCAAGAACCCGAATTTCGCGGCGATGGCCGAAGCCGTCTGCGTCCGCGGGATCAGGCTGGAGGACCCGGCCGACGTCGATGAGGGCATCGCTGCCGCGCTCGCCCATAAGGGGCCGGTGCTGGTCGATGCCGTGGTCAACCGCACCGAGCTGGCGATGCCGCCGTCGATCACCGCGGAGATGGCGAAGGGCTTTACGCTCTACATGGTCAAAGCCGTGATCAGCGGCAGGGTCGACGAGGTCGTCGACCTCGCCCGAACCAACCTGTGGCGCTAATGCCGATGAACTCCGATCGAGAGGGCGATTATGAGCGACCAACCTCCCATCCCTTCCTCTCCACCCGACAGCCCTGATGCTGGCGCGGACGGCCCACCCGTCTTCGCCCCGTACAATGCGCCCGCCGGCGGCTGGGGAGCGTTGCACGCCACCGCGAGAGCATTGCGCGAGCAGAGCGTCGAGCTCAAAGGCTCCAGAGCACTGCTGTCGATGAATCAGCCGGACGGCTTTGACTGCCCTGGCTGCGCTTGGCCCGATCCGCGACATACGAGCTCGTTCGAGTTCTGCGAGAATGGCGCCAAGGCCGTCACTTGGGAGCTGACCAAGCGCCGCGTGACGCGCGAGTTCTTCGCGGCCCACACTGTCCGTCAACTGGAACAGGAAAGCGACTACTGGCTGGAGGAGCAGGGGCGGCTGACCGAGCCGATGCGCTACGATCCGGCGACCGACCATTACGTGCCGGTCGATTGGGCCGGGGCGTTCGCACTCATCGGCCGCGAGCTCAATGCGCTCGACGATCCCAACAAGGCGGAGTTCTACACCTCGGGTCGCACCTCGAACGAGGCGGCGTTCATGTACCAGCTGTTCGCGCGCCGCTTCGGCACAAACAATTTCCCCGACTGCTCGAACATGTGCCACGAGCCGACCAGCGTCGGCCTTCCGGAAAGCATCGGGATCGGCAAAGGGGCCGTGCTGCTCGACGACTTCGCCCATGCCGAGGCGATCTTTATCATCGGCCAAAACCCTGGCACCAACAGCCCGCGGATGCTGACCGACTTGCACCGCGCATCGCGCCGCAAGGTCCCGATCGTCGTGTTCAACCCGCTGCGTGAGCGCGCGCTCGAGCGGTTTGCCGCACCCCAGGATCCGGTCGAGATGGCGACGTTTGGCGAGACGAGGATCGCCAGCGAGTATTGCCAGGTCCGCGTCGGCGGCGATGTCGCGGCCCTCAAGGGGGTCATGAAGCTGGTGCTGGAGGCGCATGAGGAGGCGCTTCGCAACGGCTCTGAACCAGTGCTCGATCTCGATTTCATCGCGCAGCATACGCACGGTTTCGAGGGGTTCGCGGACGATCTCCGCCAGACAAAATGGGAAGACATATTGGGCGTCTGCGGCCTGCCGCGCGACCAGCTGGAACGCGTGGCGGCCGTCTACATCCGGGCACGCGCAGTTATTGTCGTCTACGGCATGGGGATCACCCAACACCGGCTCGGCACTGCGAACGTGCAGCAGATGGTGAACTTGTTGCTGCTGCGCGGCAATTTCGGCAAGCCCGGAGCGGGGATCTGCCCGGTACGCGGCCATTCCAACGTCCAAGGCGACCGCACGATGGGCGTCGACGAGAAGCCCAAGCCGGAACTCCTCGACCAGCTGAAAAAGGTGTTCGGCTTCGAGCCGCCGCGTGCTCGCGGGCATCACGTCGTCAACGCGGTTCAGGCGATGGTGGACGGGCGCGCCAAGGTGTTTATCGGGCTCGGCGGCAACTTCGTCAGAGCCGTGCCGGACTGGACCGTGGCCGAGGCGGCGATGCGGCGCTTGCAACTGACCGTCGCCATCAGCACCAAGCTCAACCGCGGCCATCTGGTGCATGGCGAAGAGGCGCTGATCCTCCCCGCTCGGGCGCGCAGCGATATCGACATGCAGGCGGGTGGGCGGCAGTCGGTCACCGTCGAGGACAGCATGTCGATGGTGCATGCCTCCTCCGGTCTCGTCGAGCCGCCGAGCGAGCATCTGAAATCGGAGGTCGCCATCGTCTGCGGCATGGCGAAGGCGAGCTTACCCGATTGCGGCATCGACTGGGATTTCTTTACCGCAGATTACAACCGGATCCGCGACAAGATCGAAGAGGTCTTTCCGCAGCTGTTCGCCGACTTCAACGAGCGCATCCGCCAGCCGGGTGGCTTTCACCTCACCACTGCGCCACGCCAGCGGGTCTGGAACACCGCGACGGGCCGCGCCAATTTTCTGGTCTTTCCCGGGGTCGACGAAGATCCCCCGGTCTCCGACCCCGCGATGCTTCGGCTTGCGACATTGAGGAGCCACGATCAGTACAATACGACGATTTACAGTCTCGATGACCGATATCGCGGCGTTTTCGGCGGCCGCATGGTCGTGTTTATGAATGAAGCCGACATGCAGGCGCGGGGCATCGGCGAGGGTGATATGGTCGAGATCGAAGCGCTTGCCGAGGATGGAAAACGGCGGATTGTGAGCGGGTTCTGGGCGAAGCCTCATAGCATCGCGGTGGGCTCGATCGGCGCGTATTACCCGGAGACCAACCCGCTGCTGCCGCTGGCCTATCACGATCTCAAGAGCGGAACGCCGGCGGCAAAATCGATCCCCGTCCTGGTCCGCCTTCAAGCGCTGCAACTTGCTTCCGGGGCCTGAAAATGTCGGTGCTGGAGGCCTCGCGTGTCGTGCCCCCACCGGCGCGGCTCGTCCCGAGGCAAGCGTGGCGCGATGGCTCCACCTTGATGGGCGAACGCGCTCTGGCCGAGGAGGTCCCGGTCGCCTTGAGCTATGATGGCACGGCGCACGCGGTCTTGATGGCGACCCCCGACGACCTCGACGATTTTGCGCTCGGTTTCAGTTACACCGAGGGCATTATCGCCGCGCCCGCCGAAATAGTGGAATTGACCGTGGTCAATGCGGCCGATGGGATCGTGCTGCGAATGTGGCTTGGAGGCGACCGATCCGACGCGTTCGCGGCAAGGCGCCGCCGCTTTGTTGGACCAGCCGGATGCGGCATGTGCGGGTTGGAGAGCCTGGCCGAGGCCAATCGCACCATACCGATGGCAAGTGATGGACTGCAGGTCAGCCGCCAGGACATCGCAGAAGCGGTGGCGTCGCTGCCGGCAAGACAGCCGTTGAACATGCAAACCCGCGCGGTTCATGCCGCGGCGTTTTGGCGGGCCGATCGGAGCCTGGTTCTGCGCGAAGACGTAGGCCGCCACAATGCGCTCGACAAATTGGCGGGCGCCTTGCTGCGCACCGACCGGTCGGCGGCCGATGGCGTCATTGTGTTGTCGAGCCGGATCTCGATCGAGCTCGTGCAAAAAGCAGCCATGATGCGGGCCGCCATCATCGTCGGGGTGTCGGCGCCGACGGCCTTGGCCGTCCGCACCGCAGAGATGGCTGGCCTAACCCTTGTGGGCATCGCCCGCGACGACGGGTTCGAGGTGTTCACCCATCCCGAGCGAATCACCCGATATCGGTGAGGAAATACCAATGGACCTCACGGCGCTTCTGCTGTCGCGGCTGCAGTTCGCGTTCACCATCTCGTTCCACATCATCTTCCCGTCGTTCACGATCGGGCTGGCGGCGTGGCTGACCGTGCTCGAGGCGCTGCATCTCGCGACCGGGCGGCCGGCATACCGACTGGTCTTCGAATTCTGGCTGAAGATCTTCGGGGTGGCGTTCGGGCTCGGCGTCGTTTCCGGGGTCGTCATGGCGTTCCAGTTCGGCAGCAACTGGAGCGTGCTGGCGCGCATGTCCGGACCGATCCAGGGCCCGCTCTTATCCTACGAGACTTTCACCGCGTTTTTTCTCGAGGCGAGCTTTTTCGGGATCCTGCTGTTTGGCCGCTCTCGCGTCCCGCCATGGTTCTATCTGTTTTCGACGGGAATGGTGGCGCTCGGCACCACGCTCTCGGCGTTCTGGATCATGGCCAACAACAGCTGGATGCAGGTGCCGGTCGGTTATGCGATCGAGAACGGCGCCTTTGTGCCGAACGACTGGTTTAAGATCCTGTTCAGCCCGGTGCTGTGGGCGCGCTTCCCGCACATGCTGCTGGCGTCGTACTTGACCGGCGCGTTCTGCGTCGCCGCGACCGGGGCATGGTACGTGCTGCGTCGGGAATTTGCCGCTGAGGCGCGCATCATGCTGCGCATGGGGTTGCATCTCGCGTCCGTGCTGCTGCCGCTCCAGCTCCTGTTCGGCCACCTCAACGGCGAATATGTCGTTCACCATCAGCCCGCCAAGATGGCGGCGATCGAGGCGCGGTGGCGCGACCAGAAGCCCGCTTCCGAGGTATTGCTCGCCTGGCCGGACGTCGCGAACCGGCGAAACCTGTTCGCAATCACCTTGCCTCCACCCTTCGGCAGCCTGATCGATTCCGACAGCCCCACGGCGGCGGAGGTCGGGCTCGACAGCATCCCGCGGCAGAATTGGCCGCCGGTGCTGATCCCGTTCTTCAGCTTCCGCATCATGGTCGGCTGCTGGCTCGCCATGCTGCTGGTCGCCTGGGGCGGATCGTATCTGATCTATAAGGAGCGCATCGAGCGGAGCCGTATGCTGCTGTGGGCGGCGTTCCTCAGCTTTCCCCTACCCTTTATCGCGACACTGACCGGCTGGTTCACCGCCGAGGTCGGTCGCCAGCCCTGGGTCGTCTACGGCGTTCTGCGGACTGCCGACGCCGTGACGCCGTTCCTGACCGCCCGCACGGCGATGATCTCGCTCATTGTCTTTTGCGCCGTCTACAGCTTCATTTTCGCTTTCGGGACCTTCTACATCTATCAACTGCTGCGCGCTGGGCCTGCGGGCGGCCTGGCTCAGCCCCCCGCCGCCGCGATCCCCAATCGCCCGATGTCGGTCGTCGACCGGCACCACCTGACGCCGGCGGCACGTCGCGGCACAGCAGGAGAATAGAAATGGTCATGTTCTGGGTGGCCGTGCTGGCGATCAGCATTCTGCTTTATGTGCTGCTCGACGGGTTTGATCTCGGGGTCGGCATTCTGTTCGGTCTGACCCGCGACGAGATGCGCCGGCACACGATGTTGGGCGCGGTGGCGCCGATGTGGGACGGCAACGAAACCTGGCTCGTCGTCGCCGGAGTGATCCTCTGGGGCGCCTTTCCGATCGTCTATGCGACCTTGTTCTCGGCGTTCTACCTGCCGCTGCTGCTGATGCTCGCGGGGCTGATCCTGCGTGGCGTGGCATTCGAGTATCGCTACAAGACCGAGCGGCTGCGCTGGGTGTGGGATGCCGGCTTTGTCGGGGGATCTCTGGTCGCAGCCTTTATGCAAGGCCTGACCGTCGGCGCCCTGGTGAAGGGCCTGCCGGTCTCCGGCGGCCAGTACACCGGCGGCGAATTCGGCTGGTTCAGCCCCTTTGCGGTGCTGTGCGGCGTCGGCCTGTGCCTTGGTTATGCGCTGCTCGGCGCGTGCTGGCTGGTCAAGAAATGCGAAGCCGATGTGCGCGATGCGGCCTACCGTCTGATCCCCTATCTCGCGGTTGGTCTGCTGGTCTTCCTGGTCGTCGTCTTCGGCTATGCCTTGGCCGAAAATCTGCGGATTCTGCACCGGTGGCTGCAGCGGCCGTACTTGTTCGTCTTCCCGGCGGTCGGCGTGATCGCGGCGCTGGTGGCGGCCGCGAGCGTCCGCGGTCGCCGCGACGGAGCGCCGTACTACATGGTGGCGCTGATTTTCGCAGTGGCGTTCGGCACCCTGGCGATCTCGTTCTGGCCGTACATGATCCCGTTCTCGATCACAGTCGCCGAGGCCGCCGCGCCCCACTCCAGCCTCGCCTTCATGTTCTGGGGCGAGGGGATCATCGTCTTCCCGCTGATGCTGGTCTACACCGCGATCAGCTACACCGTCTTCCGCGGCAAGGTCAGACCAATGTCGGATCACTACTGAAACCAGGAGCCACGACCATGGCAATCACAGCGGTCGATTTCGACACAGGGAAAAAGTCAGCGAGAAGAGTCCGACAAAATTACCGTTCCCAAGGGCATAATCGGCGACAGGGTCCGCGCAGCCTGACGTGGCTTCGCCTACCTGTCGCCTTGTGACAGCCTTTGCTGGACCAGGACAAGGAGCGTCTCGATGATACGCTGTATCCGACTTTGGACTGGAGACGACGACAATTCGTCCTTCGAGGAAGGCGTAATTGACCTTCCGAAGGGCGAACGCGGCGACATTCTCAGCGGCACCGTCGATGTCGCCAGCATCTCGTTCCGCGAGACTAGAGCCGGCGGCGCCTTCGAATGGCACGACGCGCCGGCCCGCCAGTTCGTCATCACACTGAGCGGCACGCTCGACTTCCAGACACGCACGGGCGAGCATTTCATGCTGCACCCGGGCGACATTCTCCTTGCCGAGGACACAGCAGGAACCGGGCACAGCTGGAAGCTTGTCGACGAGAATCCCTGGCGCCGAGCCTATGTGATCCTCAGGCCAGGCGTCGAGGCGCCGTTCGTCGCCAACTCGCCGAATTCGTCGCCAAGCTGATCAATAGGGAGGCCGTTCATGACCCAGACCCAAAACCCTGGCGCGCTCGATGTCGTGCTGATCGGCGCGGGCATTATGAGCGCCACATTCGGCGCCGTGCTCAAGCAGCTCGAGCCCTCGCTCAGCATCAGCATATTCGAGACGCTCGATGATTGCGGGCAGGAGAGTTCGCAGGCCTGGAACAATGCGGGCACCGGCCACGCAGCCAATTGCGAGCTGAACTACACGCCTCAACGCACGGACGGAAGCGTCGACATCTCCGAAGCGCTCAAGGTCAACACAGAGTTCGATCTGTCGCGCCAGCTGTGGTCCTACCTGATCCGCAAAGGTGCAATCCCGGACCCGCGCGCTTTCATTCATCCCTGCCCGCACATGAGCTTCGTGTGGGGGAAGGACAATGTCGCCTTCTTGCGCAAGCGCTTCGAGGAAATGTCGGCGAGCCACTGCTACTACGGAATGGAGTACGCCGAGGATCGAGCCAAGATTGCCGAATGGACTCCACTGATCATGGACGGCCGCGGCGACGAGGAACCTTTCGCGGCGACCCGCATCATCACTGGTACGGATGTCGACTACGGCGCGTTGACTCACGTGCTGGTAAAGCATCTTTCTGCCCAGCCCGGCGTTTCGGTGCGTTACAAGCATCGCGTTGTGGGTCTGGACCGAGAGGATACCGGCGCTTGGCGGGTGGATATCGAGGACGTCGATACGCTGGAGCGCCACGCAGTGTCGTCCAAATTCGTCTTCATCGGCGCGGGTGGGGGTGCCATCGACCTGCTCCAGAAGTCGCGCATCCCCGAAGGCCATGGGTATGGCGGCTTCCCGGTCAGCGGAATCTGGCTGCGGTGCGATGAGGGCGCAGTAAGCGACCGCCATCACGCCAAGGTCTACGGCAAGGCCGCACAGGGATCGCCGCCGATGTCGGTGCCGCACCTCGACACCCGCATCATCGAAGGCAAGAAGTCGCTGCTGTTCGGACCCTATGCCGGTTTCTCGACCAGGTTCCTGAAGCACGGTTCGCTGGCCGACCTCTTCGAGTCGATGACGCCCGGCAACATCGTGCCGCTGCTGGCAGTGGCGCGAGACAACATCGCGCTGACTGAATATTTGATTGGTCAGGTCTTCCAAACCTCGGCACACCAGTTCGCGACGCTTCGCCAATTCTTTCCCAAGGCTGCCCGAGACGCCTGGCGCGAAGCGGTCGCAGGGCAGCGCGTGCAGATCATCAAGCCCGACGAACATAGGGGCGGCGTGCTGGAATTCGGCACCGAACTGGTCGCAGCCGAGGACAAATCCCTTGTTGCCTTGCTCGGCGCCTCGCCAGGCGCGTCCACCGCAGCCTTCATCGCTGTCCGCGTGCTTGAAAAGTGCTTCGCGAGCGAGCTCACCGAGAGCGGCTGGCTCCCCATGCTGAAGGAGATCATTCCGACATACGGGATCGATCTCGCCCAGGATGCAGACGCCTGCCGCAAGACCCGCGCAGATACTGCGGCTATCTTGAAGGTAGAGAATATCTGATTTGGACCCGATCGACCAGCCGGCCCCTCGAGCGGGCACCTCAAATCCGGCGCGCGGTGTCCGGCTTCTGGTGACGCAACGGCGAGAGCGGTTCCTCTCCTTCTCGGAGATGGGCCGGATCGGCGAGGCGCTTTCGAGGCTCGCAGCAAGCGGGGAGAATTCGACGGCGATCTCGGCAATCAGGCTGTTGCCTCCCACGGGTTGCCGTCGCGGCGAAATCATCGGCTTGCGGTGGCATTGGGTTGATTTCGAGCGGCGCTGCATTCGTGTCCCCGACAGTGAGACTGGCGGTAAAAGGATCCGACAAGCAGACTGACCGGATCCTCGGTGCCCATATTTTGGGGCACGCCCGGGGAGGAGTTGATCCACGTCTTTGCCCTCGCCATGAAGAACGGCGTTAGGGTCGACCGATGTCAAAGAACCTGATCTACGGCTTCCCGACGTTTTCGGCTGACATCAAATAGATGTGGTGAGGCTGATCACGAGATGGGAAGGTTGGCGAAAGCGGGTCCTGTCGGGGGCACGGTAGGGGTACTCACGGGGCCGCTTGCGGAGCGCGCGGCGGGCTCGTACCGTCGCACACAGCAGCGCGGGTTTCGCCGCATTGAGCGGGACCGCCACCGCAGCCTCGGCGCCCGGCGCGGTTCCGAAACTTCTGCCGCACAGGCGGTGCCGAGCGTTAGAGTCCGATCAATAACGCAGGGGTGATGAGGCATGGGCAAACTCGATGGGAAGGTCGCGCTGGTGACCGGATCGGGGCGCAATATCGGCCGTGCGACCGTGTTGAAGCTGGCCGGCGAAGGCGCGCATGTCGTGGTCAACGCGCGCTCCAATCAACAGGAGGCCGAGGCCGTCGCGCGTGAGGCCCGCGACCTCGGGGTCAAGGCGGTCCCCGTTCTTGCCGACGTCGGCAAAAAGGCCGAGGTCGAGGCGCTGGCCGCCAAGGCGCTGTCCGAGTTCGGCCGGGTCGACATCCTGATCAACAATGCCGCGATCCGGCCGCATAAGCCGTTCACGGAAACGACCGACGCGGATTGGGAGGCGATCCGCAGCGTGGTTCTCGACGGCCCGCTCTACCTGACGCGCGCGCTGATCGAGCCGATGGTCAAGGATCGCTACGGGCGCATCCTGTTCTTCGTCGGCGACGGCTCGATTTCCGCTCACGGCAGCGGCCGCACCCATTTATCTGCCGCGAAGATGGGGCTGATCGGCATGGCGCGCGGGCTCGCCTCGGAATTCGCCCCCCATAACATCCGGGTCAATGTCGTGTCGCCGGGCAGCATCGATACGCGGCGCGACCATCCGGAGTGGTATCATGGTCGTCTGCCGAACGCCGCCGGCGTCCCGCTAGGCCGGCAAGGCAGCGTCGACGAGATTGCCGCGACCTGCCTGTTCCTGGTCAGTGAGGATGGCGGCTTCATCACCGGACAAACGATCCACGTCAATGGCGGCGCGCACTATTACTGATGTGCGGTCTCCCGCCTGCGGCGCTCGGCCGGCCTTGTCGATCGTGACGGCTTGCGTCGGCCCCGCGAACGGCGGCGCCGCCGGCTACAGGATCGCGACCCGGAAAGATCGGCCGTTTCCGCGGCGCGAGCCAGGATTGACGACGCGCGAGCCCGCCTCAAGGACGGAAGTAATAGCTGCGGGCGGTGCCTCCCTCACACTTTCTCGATCAGCTCCATCTGGGCACCGTCAGGCGCTGCAACCCAACACACGTGGCGCCCGTTGTTGACGCGCTCTTCGAGGATCTCGGCGCCGTTCTTCCTGAAGTTCGCGAGGGCGCCGGCGTAATCGTCGGTCTCGATCGCGATGTGCTCGATGCCGACATGCTGCTCATGGTTCTGGTCGGGATTGATGGTCGTCACGTTGAGCTGCACGCCGTGCAGGTCGAGCTGGCAGCCGCGGCCTGGGGTTTCCCGCTTCACGGTCGCCCCGAAATTGTCGATGTAGAACTTTGCGACCTTCTTCGGATCCTCTCTGGTCTTGATGTGGACGTGCCCGAGTTGCATAGCCATGCCGGTCTCTCCTGATGCTGGGGATTTGCCCGAAATGCGCCGAGGCGGCGCCTACGGCGGCAGCTTGGCAGCCCGAGCCAAGGAACTCAACCGACGTGTCGGCTTCGCGGCGGTTCGGCGGGCAGATTTCAGGATCATCGGTGCTGCATGCCGCGCCGACCAACACGGGCTTGCCATTCCTGACCCGCGCGACCGCCCGCTGAAGCGCCGGTTGGACATCGTCGGCGTTCTCGATCGGGCCTTCCGCCTAACAGCCCATCATCTCGCGTGCACCGGCGTCGGTTACCGTGCCGACGGCGTCGGAACCCATCCTCGCCGACCCCTTCGACTGAGGGATTGGTGAGCACCTGCGGCTTACGCTCCTGTGTCGGGGAGGAGGTCAAGCCGCCAGCTTCTCGCCCGCTCCGGCTTTGATCATTGCCGCGCCCTTCTCGGCGATCATGATCGTCGGCGCGTTGGTATTCGTCGAGCTGACCGCCGGCATCACCGAGGCGTCGATGACCCGCAGCGCCTCGATCCCGTGGACCCGGAGCTGGTCGTCGACGACCGACATGCCGTGATCGCCCATCATGCACGAGCAGCTCGCGTGATAGACGGTCGAACCGTTCGAGCGGGCGTAATCGAGCAGCTCGTCGTCGCTCTCTACGCTCGGTCCGGGCAGGTTTTCCTCGATGACGTGTTTGGCGAGTGCCGGCGCGGCGAACAGGCGCCGCAGGAACTTGAGCCCGCCGATGATCGCGCGCTGATCGGTGTCCTCGGCAAGGTAGCGTGGGTTGATCGCCGGCTGATCGTGCGGGTCGGGCGTGCGCACCAGGACATGGCCGCGCGACAGCGGCCGCATCTGCCACGGTCCGCCGGTAATGCCGGGCCGGTCGTCGAGCTTGCGAATGAGGCCTGGTTTGTAGCTCGCCGGCGCGAAGACGCATTGCACGTCAGGCGTCGCCGACTCGGGCAAAACCCTGACGGAAGCTGCACAGAGCGACGCGCCGAAGGTCATCATGCCCTTACCCTGTACGAGATAGCGCATGATCTCGTTGGCGAAACCGAGCCCGCGGGCGCGCTCGTTGAGGGTTTCGAGGTCGCGGACGTAGCACGACATGCGGGCAATGTAGTGGTCCTGGAAATTCCGGCCGACGCCGGGCAGCGCATGCCGCACCCCGATACCCGCCTTTTGCAAGACCTCGGGCCCGCCGACACCTGACAGCTGCAGCAGATGCGGCGAGCCGATCGCGCCAGCCGAGAGAAGCACCTCGCGCGCCGCGTCGACGCGTTCGGCGCCGGACTGGCGAGAGAATTCGACCGCCACCGCGCGCTTGCCGTCGAGCACCACGCGATGCACCAGCGCATTGGTGACGATCTCGAGGTTCGGCCGCTTTTTCGCCGGGCGCAGATAGGTGGCAGCGGCACTGGCGCGGCGGCGCCCGCCCCTTGTCTGCTGGCACCAGCCGATCGAGTCGCCGGCGCCGCGCGGCAGGTTGTTGATGTCGGGCCGGTATTCGAGGCCGAGCTGCTGGGCCGCCTGGATGATCGCACGGCAGGCCTCCGGCTGCTCGGTCATCGGCGAGGTGGTGAGGTTCCCCGCCGTGCCGTGAATTTCGGCTTCTTCGCCGGTCCACCGCTCGGCGCGCTTGAAGAACGGCAGGACGTCGTCCCAACCCCAGCCGCGATTGCCGAGCTGCGCCCAGTAATCGTAATCCTCCGGTTGGCTGCGGATGTAGATGAGCCCGTTGATCGAAGACGAGCCGCCGAGCACGCGGCCGCGCGGATAGGCGATGGCGCGGCCGTTCGTGCCGGGATCGGCCTCCGCCTTGAAGCCCCAGGTGAGCCGCTTGTGCTCAAGCAGCTTCATATAGCCGACCGGAATATGAATGAGCGGGTTCCAGTCGCGACCTCCGGCCTCGATCAGGATTACGCGAGTGGACGGGTCTTCGGTGAGACGATTGGCCAGAACGCATCCGGCCGATCCGGCGCCGACGATCACGTAATCCGCTTGCATCTGCGTTCTCCGTTCTCTCACTCAGGTCAGCCGCTGCCCGCGGCGTGTCCGATGCCGCAGGGCGCCGGCGTCTATTCGACCAACCGAAGTGGCTGTCCGTCAATCCCGAGGGTTTCGAGGTGCTTTCCAGTCGTCAAGATCCAGAAAGCGCGCGGAGGAGGAGCGTTGTCGGCCCGCCTAGCCCGCGGCGCACTCCGGTGAGGGTCTTCTTTCTGACCTATGGCGGGCACTTAGCCTTTGCGGT
Source organism: Allostellaceae bacterium (assembly GCA_036008325.1). Classification (GTDB taxonomy): domain Bacteria; phylum Pseudomonadota; class Alphaproteobacteria; order ATCC43930; family CGMCC-115725; genus AP-15. The sequence goes on along the minus strand of DASYNW010000023.1, from coordinate 107 downwards.
GGGAGCCGCTCTTCATGCCCCAATGCCGACTTTGCTCCTGCCGCGCGCAGTCTAAGGACACTCTGCAAAAGCCATCGACCGGCGGTGATGGTATAGTGCGTATTGGG
>DASYNW010000022.1:0-43886 GCA_036008325.1 Allostellaceae bacterium | reverse complement strand
GGAGACGCGCCCACGCCCCGCCGTCTTCCCGGCGAAGGCCGGGACCCACTCTTCAGCGCCCGTGCCGTGCCAAGTCCTGCGTTTACGGTACCGCTCGCCCGATGCTCGGAGCCTTCCACCTCGGTGGGTCCCGGCCTGCGCCGGGCCTGCGCCGGGATGACAGGTAGGAACTGTGCCTAGGCGCACCGACATCGACACCATCCTGATCATCGGCGCCGGGCCGATCGTGATCGGGCAGGCTTGCGAGTTCGACTATTCGGGCGCGCAGGCGTGCAAGGCCTTGAAGGCCGAGGGCTACCGGGTCGTGCTGGTCAATTCCAACCCGGCGACGATCATGACCGACCCTGATCTCGCCGACACCACCTATATCGAGCCGATCACGCCCGAAATGGTCGAGCAGATCATCGCCCGCGAGCGGCCGGATGCGCTGCTGCCGACGATGGGCGGGCAGACCGCGCTCAACATCGCGATGGCGCTCGCCCGCTCCGGCGCGCTGGAGCGCTACGGGGTCGAGCTGATCGGCGCCAATGAGGCGGCGATCGCCAAGGCCGAGGACCGCCTGCTGTTCCGCCAGGCGATGGACCGGATCGGCCTCGCCTCGCCGGACAGCCGGCTGGTGCGCTCGCTCGACGAGGCGTTCGCCGCACTCGACGAGATCGGGTTGCCGGCGATCATCCGGCCCTCCTTTACCTTGGGCGGCACCGGCGGCGGGATCGCCTACAACGCCGAGGAATTCGAGGACATTGTCCGCGGCGGGCTGCGCGCCTCGCCGGCGGGTGAAGTGCTGATCGAGCAGTCGGTCCTGGGGTGGAAAGAGTACGAGATGGAGGTCGTGCGCGACCGCGCCGACAACTGCATCATCGTCTGCTCGATCGAAAACATCGACCCGATGGGCGTCCACACCGGCGATTCGGTGTGTGTCGCCCCGGCGCTCACCCTGACCGACAAGGAATACCAGCTGATGCGCAACGCCGCGATCGCGGTCTTGCGCGAGATCGGGGTCGATACCGGCGGGTCGAACGTGCAGTTCGCGGTCAACCCCGAGGATGGCCGCCTCGTCGTCATCGAGATGAACCCGCGGGTGTCGCGCTCCTCGGCATTGGCCTCGAAGGCGACCGGCTTCCCGATCGCCAAGATCGCGGCCAAGCTCGCGGTCGGCTACACCCTCGACGAGCTTTCGAACGAGATCACCGGCACGACGCCGGCCTCGTTCGAGCCGACGATCGACTACATCGTCACCAAGATGCCGCGCTTCACCTTCGAGAAGTTTCCCGGGACCGAGCCGCTCTTAACCACCTCGATGAAGTCGGTCGGCGAGGCGATGGCGATCGGCCGCAGCTGGCCCGAATCGGTGCAGAAGGCGCTGCGCTCGATGGAAACCGGGCTCAGCGGCTTTGATGAGGTCGCGATCGAGCGCGTCGAGAGCGCCGGCAAGGACGCGGTCAAGGCGGCGCTGGCAAAGCCGTCGCCAGACCGGCTGCTGCTGATCGCCCAGGCCTACCGGCACGGGCTTTCGACCGCCGAGATCCACGCCGCCTGCAAGTTCGAGCCATGGTTTCTGGAACGCATCGGCGAGATTGTCGACGCCGAGGAGCGGGTGCGCCAGGACGGGCTGCCGCAGGATCGCATCGGCCTGCTGCGGTTGAAGCAGATGGGGTTTTCGGACGCGCGTCTGGCCAGCCTCGCCGGGCTCGACGAGGAGACGGTCTCGGGCCGCCGCCACGGGCTCGACCTGCATCCGGTCTATAAGCGCATCGACACCTGTGCGGCCGAGTTCGCCTCGCTGACCCCGTATATGTATTCCTGCTACGAAGGCGACGGGTTCGACGAGCCCGAATGCGAGGCCGAGCCGAGCGACCGGCGCAAGGTGGTGATACTCGGCGGCGGCCCAAACCGCATCGGCCAGGGCATCGAATTCGACTATTGCTGCGTCCATGCCGCCTACAGCCTCAGCGCTGCCGGCATCGAGACGATCATGGTCAATTGCAACCCGGAGACCGTCTCGACCGATTACGACACCTCCGACCGGCTCTATTTCGAGCCGTTGACCGCCGAAGACGTGATCGAGATCGTCCGGGTCGAGGAGCGGCGCGGGAGCTTGCTCGGGGTCATCGTGCAGTTCGGCGGGCAGACCCCGCTGAAGCTCGCCGCGGCACTCGAACGCGCCCGGATTCCGATCCTCGGCACCTCGCCCGATGCGATCGACCTGGCCGAGGACCGGCGGCGCTTTCAGGGGCTGCTGACTCGGCTCGGCCTGCGCCAACCGGAGAACGGCACCGCCTATTCGGCCGGCGAGGCCGAGGCGGTGGCGCTGCACATCGGCTACCCGGTGCTGATCCGCCCGTCCTATGTGCTGGGCGGGCGGGCGATGGAGATCGTGCACGATCTCGCCGGCCTCAATCGTTACATGAGGCATGCGGTCAGCGCCTCGGGATCGAGCCCGGTCTTGATCGACCGTTATCTGCAGGACGCGATCGAGATCGACGTCGACGCCATCGCCGACGGCGTCGATGTCGAAATCGCCGGCATCATGGAGCATATCGAGGAGGCCGGGATCCATTCGGGCGACAGCGCCTGCTCGTTGCCGCCCTACAGCCTGACCTCGGCGACGATCGGCGAAATCGAGAGGCAGACCGTGGCTCTGGCCATGGCGTTGGGCGTCGTCGGGCTGATGAATGTGCAGTTCGCGGTCAAGGACGGCGACATCTACGTGCTCGAGGTCAATCCGCGCGCCTCGCGCACGGTGCCGTTCGTCGCCAAGGCGACCGGCGTGCCGATCGCCAAGATCGCGGCGCGGGTGATGGCCGGCGAGCGCCTCGCCGATTGCCGCGGGGCGCGGCCGAAGCGCGGTGGCCATGTCGCGGTCAAGGAGGCGGTGTTCCCGTTCGCCCGCTTTCCGGGGGTCGATCTGATCCTCGGGCCGGAGATGAAATCGACTGGCGAGGTGATGGGGCTCGACGCCGATTTCGGGCGCGCCTTCGCCAAATCGCAGCTCGCCAGCGGCACCATCCTTCCGCTCGAAGGATGCGTCTTCGTCTCGGTGCGCGACCGCGACAAAGGGGCGCTGATCGAGCCGTGCCGCCGGCTGGCCGAGATGGGGTTTGCGCTGGTCGCGACCCGCGGCACCGCCGCAGCGCTCCGCGCCGAAGGGCTGGCGGTGACGGCGGTCAACAAGGTGCGCGACGGGCGCCCGCACATTGTCGACCATATGTTGAGCGGCGGGGTTCAGCTGGTGTTCAACACCACCGAGGGCAGCCAGGCGATCGCCGACAGCTTCAGCCTCAGACGAACGGCGCTCACCCATGCGATCCCCTATTACACGACTGTCGCCGGGGCGCGGGCCGCGGTCCAGGCGATCGCCGCATTGCGCGCCGGAAGCCTTGAAGTTGCATCGTTGCAGTCTTACTTTTGATTGCCGTGCGGCGGCGCGCCCTGTCGCATTCGATCAACAGCATGCGAAACCGTCTTCGATGAACAAGATCCCGATGACGGCCGACGGGTACAACCGGCTTCGCGAGGAGCTGAAGCAGCTGAAATCCGTCGAGCGGCCGGCCATTATCCGCGCCATCGCCGAGGCGCGCGAACACGGCGATCTGGCCGAGAACGCCGAATACCATGCGGCGCGCGACCGCCAGAGCTTTATCGAGGGCCGGGTCATGGAACTCGAGGACAAGGTCGCGCGGGCCGAGGTCATCGATGTCTCCAAGCTCTCTGGCTCAGTAATCAAATTCGGCGCGCGGGTCACTCTCGCCGACGAGGAGAGCGACGAGGAGCAGACCTTTCAGATCGTCGGCGAGGACGAGGCCGACATCAGCCGCGGCCGGCTGTCGGTGACCTCGCCCCTGGCGCGCGCGCTGATCGGCAAGGGCAAAGGCGACAATGTCGAGGTCGCCACCCCGCGCGGCGCCAAATCCTATGAGGTCATGACGGTCGATTTCGGCTGACCGGCGATTTCGGCTGACCGGCCGGCGAGGCGACCCGCAATACGACATAGCCGCAAATCGCGGAAAGCGCCGACGCCAGCAGCACGGCGATGCGGATGTCGACATCGTAGCCCTCGGCCGGGAAGGCCAGCGTGCCGATGAACAGGCTCATGGTAAAGCCGATGCCGGTCAACAACGCCATGCCGTAGACTTGGCGCCAGTCGGCTCCTTCGGGGAGCGCGCCGAAGCCGCAGCGGATCGCCAGCCAAATCGATCCGGCGACGCCGAATTGCTTGCCGAAAAACAGACCGAGCGCCACCCCGAGCTGGATCGGGTCGAGCAGGACCGCCGGTGCGACGCCGGCAAGACGCACTCCGGCATTGGCGAAGGCGAAGAGCGGCAGCACGCCAAAGGCGACCCATGGGTGCAGATCGTGCTCCAGCGTCGCCAGCGGCGAGGCACCCCCGCTCGCCCGCAGCGGTATCGCCAGGCCGACGATCACACCGGCAATCGTCGCATGGATCCCCGATTTCAAAACGCAGACCCATAAAAACACGCCGACCAGCAGGTACGGGGCGCGGCGCCCCACCCCGGCCAGGTTGAGCGCGATCAGCACCGCGACGCCGATGCCGGAGAGGGCGAGGGCGGTCAACGACAGCTCGGCGGTGTAGAAAGCGGCGATGATGACGATGGCGCCGAGATCGTCGATGATCGCGACGGCGAGCAGGAAGAGCTTGAGCGACGCCGGAACCCGCCGCCCCAGCAACGCCAATACGCCCATGGCAAAGGCGATATCGGTCGCGGTTGGAATCGCCCAGCCGCGCAGGGCCTGCGCATTGCTCCAATTGCACAACAGGTAGATCAGGGCTGGGGCCGCCATGCCGCCCAACGCGGCGATCGCCGGCAGGATGGCGTTGGCCCGCTTCGACAGCCCGCCTTCGAGGATCTCGCGTTTGACCTCGAGCCCGACGAGCATAAAAAAAACCGCCATCAGCCCGTCATCGACCCACAGCAGCAGCGGCTTTTTGACGGCCAGGCCGCCGATCTGAAACGCCAGCGGAATATCCAAAAGCCGGGTGTAGATGGCACCCCACGGCGAGTTCGCCAGCACGAGCGCGATCGCCGCGGCCGCGCACAGCACGAGGCCACCCGCTGATTCGAGCTTCAGGAACTGCTGCAGCCGCGAGGGCGCGGATGGCGGTCCGTTCGGCATCGTCGTGCCGCCGCCGATCGTCAACCCGGCGCGCGCTGATCGTCGGCCGACGCGGGTTGATCGGCGATCGGGATGCCCGGCTCGTCCTTTGACACGCGCAGGGTCAGCGCCGATTTGACGTGGCTGACATTGGGCGCCGAGGTCAGCTTGGCGCTCAGGAACCGCTGATAGCTGTCCCAGTCGGCGGCGACGATCTTCAACAAAAAGTCGGCCTCTCCGGTCAGCATGTGCGCTTCGCGCACCTCGGGCCAGTTGGCGACGAGCTGCTCGAAGGCTTGGAGATCGGCCTCGGCCTGGCTCGCCAGCCCGACCTGGGCAAAAACCGTCACCCCATAGCCCAGCGCCTCGGGCGCCAGGTCGGCGTGATAGCCGCGAATGATCCCGGCCTTTTCGAGCGCACGCACCCGGCGCAGGCAGGGCGGCGCCGAGATGCCGGCGCGGCGCGCCAGCTCGACATTGGTCATCCGGCCGTCGGCCTGCAGGCTGCGCAAGATCCGGCGGTCGATCCGGTCGAGTTTTATCCGCCGCATCCGATCCTCGATTGCCCGATTTGCGGATCATAGAAAGGATGGGTTCCGGATCAAAGAAAGGATGGGCCGAACGCGCAATTTTGTTGCGGGTGTGGGCAGCGCCTTGCCGTGCCCGGCCCATTTCCGTAAACCCCGCCGATGGCGTTCGCTCCCTTTGGCTGGGTGTTGCACGACGGCAAGGCGGGAATGGCGAGCCAGGCGATCGGCCTGGCCGAAGCAGCCGGTTTCGCCTTTGCCGAAAAGCGCCTGGCGATCCGCTTTCCATGGAGCCGCCTGCCGCCGCTGCTGTGGCCCGCGCCGCTCGAGGCGGCCGGCCCCGCTGGCGCCCGCCTGACGCCGCCCTGGCCCGATTTCGTGATCGCTTGCGGGCGCAATGCGGCGATGCCGGCGCTGGCGGTCCGGCGCGCCAGCGGCGGGCGCTCCATCGCGGCGCAGATCCAGAACCCGGCGGTCGGGCGCGGCGCATACGATCTCTGGGTCGTGCCCGAGCACGACCAGCTGCGCGGCCCGCGGGTGATCGTGACCCGTGGAGCGGTGCATCGGGTGACGCAAGCCAGGCTCGCGGCCGAACGGACCCGCTTTCCGGCGCTGGCGGAGATGCCTCGGCCGATCCTCGCGGTGCTGATCGGCGGCAGCAACAAGGCCTACCGGCTGACGCTTGGCCGGATCGGCGAGATCGCCGAGGCGGTCGCCGCGATTGTGCGCCAGCGCGGCGGCTCGGCCCTGGTGACGCCGTCGCGGCGGACCGGGGCCGAGGGCCAGGCGCTGCTGCGCCAGCGCCTCGCCGGGCTGCCCGCGGCAATCTGGGACGGCAGCGCCGAAAACCCCTATTTCGCCTATCTCGCGGTCGCCGACGCGTTTCTGGTCACGGCCGATTCGGTGTCGATGATCAGCGAGGCCGCCGCCACCGGCAAACCCATCCACATCCTCGACCTCGATGGCGGCAACCGCAAATTCGCCCGCTTTCACGAGGCCATGCAGAACGCCGGCATTACCCGCCCGTTCGCCGGCCGGATCGAGGATTGGTCCTATCCGGTGCCGGACGATACCGCCCGCGCTGGCGCTGCGTTGCGGGCGCTGGTGCTGGGTCGGCTCGAGCGTCGGCTGAGCGCATGAGGGGTGTGGCGATCTATGCCGGGCTGCTGGTTGCGGCGGTGGCGCTGTTCCTGCTGCTGCCGCAGATCGATCTGTGGGCGAGCGGCCTGTTTTATGTTCGCGGGCATGGGTTCGTGCTGGCGCACTGGCCGCCGGTCGTCTTCATCTTCCGTTCGATCCCGTGGATTGCCCGCGGCATGGTCGTGATCATCCTCGGGGCCGCGGCCTGGCTGTTCCTGGCCGGCAGGCCGCTCTGGCGGTTCGACCGCAAGGAACTGCTTTTCCTTCTTTTTTCGCTGGCGATCGGTCCCGGGTTGTTGACCAACGCGGTGCTGAAGGACCATTGGGGACGGGCGCGGCCGGTGCAGGTGACGGCGTTCGGCGGGTCGCACCTGTTCACCCCGGCGCCGTTGCCGGCCGACCAGTGCCCGACCAACTGCTCGTTTGTCTCCGGCCATGCGGCACTCGCCTTTTCGTTCGTTGCCTTTGCTTTTTTATTGCCGGCGGGGCGGTCGCGGCGCCGCGGCATCGGCGCGGCATTCGCTCTCGGCGGGCTGGTCGGCCTGGTCCGGATCGTCCAGGGCGGACATTTTCTGTCGGACGTCGTCTTTGCCGGCTTCTTGGTGTTCGGCACGACGGCGCTGCTTCATTGGTGGATCGTCGAGCGGGACGGGCTCGCGGCACCGCCGCTGCTCCGCCTCTACCGCGGGGTCGGGCATGGCGCCGCCTTTAGCTGGCCCCGAATCCATCAAGGCCGGCCGTCGCCGGTGGCGCGGGTCGGTGTGGCCGTCGTCGTCACCACGATCCTCGTCGTGATCTCGATCGGGTTTGTCGACCGGCCGGTCGCGCTCTACCTGCATGCCCGCGGCCCCGATCTGCACGCGCTGTTCGGCCTGACCGGCGAGCTCGGCGAAGGCTGGGGCTGGCTCGTTCTCTTCGCGCTCGGCTTTGCCGGGCTGCATTGGGGCGGCACGCTGCCGCGGCTGCGCCCGATCGCGGGGCCGATGCGCCGGCTGTCGGCGATCCCGGCTTTTTTGTTCGCGTCGATCGCCGTCTCCGGCCTCGCCGTCGACATCATGAAAATCGGCATTGGCCGGATGCGCCCAAAGCTGCTGTTCGGCGCCGATCTCTACGGCTTTACCGGGTTTGCCTGGCGCGCCGACCACTGGTCGTTTCCCTCGGGCCATGCCGACACGATCGTCGCACTGTTCAGCGCGCTGTGGTGGCTGTGGCCGCAGCATCTGTTGTTCTACATCCTGGCCGCGGCGATCGTCGCCGGGAGCCGGGTCGTGTCCGGCGCGCATTATCCGAGCGACGTGCTGGCTGGGGCGCTCGTCGCGGTGCTGACGACCTGGTACGTGGCGGTGGTGTTCGCCCGCTGGGGCGTCGATTTGACCGCTTTCCGCCGCGGTCGGGTCGCTGCGGCCGAATCGGCCCCCTGGCCGTGCCGGCGCATCTCGGCAATGCTGGCCGGCGAGCGCCGGGCTGCGGAGCCCGCCGGAGGTTCGCTTGCGCCGCCGACAACGAGTGTAGTATCGCCAGGAGATCATGGCGCTGCGGATCGAGACCTTTGACAATGCGACCGGGGGAAACACCCTTTACAAGGCGCTGACCCACCCGCGCGCGGCCGAGCCGGCCCGCGCGTTGCTCGCCGCACTCGCCGACAATGCACCGGTGGCGATCTGCGACCCGAACGGTGCCATATCGGCTTTCGCCGAGCTCTTCGGCCTCCCCGGCATCGAGATCGCCGGCGTCTATGTCCAGCAGCTGGAGCGATGCGGCAGCCGGGTCCTCGGCCGCGCCGGCCAGCCCTTGACCGACCTCGCCCACTCGAACGCGCGCTCGGTGTTCGTCGCCGCCTTCGACGCCGAGCGCCTGCTGGTACAGCTCGAACCCTATCTGCCGCCTGGCGTGCGCAGCTTCAGCCTCGATTGGATGCGCATCCCGCCCGATCGCCTGACGAACCGCCGCTGCTATCTCGACTCACTGAACTTCGCCACCAATTTTGCCTTCTTCCGCGACACCGACCATCTGCACACCCGTCTCGCCACCGCCAATTACTGGCCGAGCTACGGCGGCGGCGCCATCACCTGCTGGATGACCTTGTTCGGCGAGAATGGGCAGATCCTCGCCGAATGGTGCGAGGAATGCGGACCCGCGGCGCGCAGCATCGTGCTCGACAGCCGTGAGATTCGCGCCCGCTTCCGCCTTCCCGAATTCTGCGGCCAGCTGTTTCTGCACGCGGTCGGCGCGGCCGGGCACGATGTCGTCAAATACGCGCTCGATGTCATCGGCGACGGCAGCGCCCTGCCGGCGGCGGGCGAGGAGCGATCGCTGTCGGCGACCCACGACGCCAACGCCTGGCCGGCCGACCGGTACGCCGGGCTGCCGGCACCCGCTCCGGGCGAGCAGGTCGTCTTGTGGGTGCAGAACAGCCATCCTGTTGCGATCCCACCTGGCGCCATCGGCATCAACGCGATGGGGGACGAGGCGGTAATGCCGCTCGCCGAGCCGATCGCGCCGTTCGCCAGCCGCGCCGTCGATGTCGCCCGGCTGCTGCCCGGCCTCGCCTGGCCGGCCCAGATCGAGCTGCGCGCCGGCAAGCACATGGTGCGCCCGCGCTACGAGGTGATCGAGGCGGGTCGCCGCCGGATCGCCCATGTCAACGTCGAGCGCGCCGACCTCTTGCCCGACCCGAACCTGCCGCACCTCAGCGAAATGCTCGGCAAGGGATATCTGTTGCCGGCCCCGGTGCTGCCGCGCGGAGCGTGGCGCACCAGCGTGCTGCCGACGCCGATGGCGGTTGGCCAGGACGAATTGCCGATCGCCGCGATCGTCTACGACCCGCAGGGCAACGAGGTTCTACGCCGCCCGCTCGGGCGGCTGCCGCGCGGGCGGGTAACGGCTCTCGACCTCGACGACGAAGCCGGCATGGCAGCGCTCGGCGACGGCTACGGCCACGTCGAGCTGGTCTACGATTTTTCGGCCGGCGGCGACGCCGATGGCTGGCTGCACGCGATCTTCCGCTATCGCGAACGGGCGACCGGCCATGCCGCGGAGACCAGTTTTGGCGCCCATGTCTTCAACACCATCATGACCTATCGCGACGAGCCGCAATCCTACGCCGGCCGGCCGCCGGGGCTGTCTACCCGGCTGTTCCTGCGGCTCGGCGAAAGCGGCTACGACACGTTGTGTCATCTGATCTACCCGGCCTCGCGGCCGTGGCGGCGGGTAAGCGCCACCGAAATTGTGCTGTGCAACGGCAGCGGGCGCGAAATCGCCCGTGCGGCCATGGCGATTCCCTGCTCGGGCTCGCGACTATGGACGTACCGCGCGCTGTTCGCCGCCGCCGAACGGGCGCGCGCCGGCGCCGGCGCTTACGCGATCATCCGCGACCCCGGCTGTCGTCTGTTCGGCTATCACGGCCTGCTCGGCGGCGACGGCGCCTTCAGCCTCGACCATATGTTCGGATTTTAGTCCGCCGCCGATACCTTAAAGTTGCGGGCAGGCGAAATAATATAGTAAGCGTCGCAGCGACTGGAATTTTCCGATATGTCCGAACGCCACCACAGCAAAGTCCTGATCGTCGGCGCGGGACCGGCCGGCTACACAGCGGCGATCTACGCCGCGCGCGCCGGCCTCGAGCCGCTGCTGGTGACCGGCATGCAGCCCGGCGGCCAGATGACGATCACCACTGATGTCGAGAATTACCCGGGCTTTGCCGAAATTATCCAGGGCCCGTGGCTGATGGAGCAGATGCAGCGCCAAGCCGAGCATGTCGGAACCCGGATCATCGTCGACCTGATCGAGGCGGTCGATCTCGGGCGGCGGCCGTTTGTCGCACAGGGCGATTCGGGCGCGGTTTACGTCGGCGACACCCTGATCCTGGCGACCGGCGCCCAGGCGCGCTGGCTCGGCCTGCCGAGCGAGGAAATCTATCGCGGCTTTGGCGTCTCGGCCTGCGCCACCTGCGACGGTTTTTTCTTTCGCGGCAAGGAGGTGGTCGTCGTCGGCGGCGGCAACACCGCAGTCGAAGAGGCGCTCTATCTGACCAATCATGCGCGGCATGTGACATTGATCCACCGCCGCGATGCGCTGCGGGCGGAAAAGATCCTGCAGGATCGGCTGTTCCGCCATCCCAGGATCGACATCATCTGGGACACGATCGTCGACGAGGTCCTGGGCCGGCCCGAACCGCCGCAGGTAACCGGGGTGCGGCTGCGCAACCTGCGCAGCGGCGCCATATCCGATCTCACCTGCGACGGGGTCTTCATCGCCATCGGTCACATCCCGGTCACCGGCCTGGTCGCGGGCCAGCTGCCGCTCGACGCGGACGGCTATGTCATCGCCCGCCCCGATTCGACCGAGACCACGATCGCCGGGGTGTTTGCCGCCGGCGACGTCAAGGACAAGATATTTCGCCAGGCGGTGACCGCCGCCGGAATGGGTTGCATGGCGGCGCTCGAAGCCCAAAAGTTTCTCGCGGCGCGGGAGGAAGCCGCGACCATGCGTGCGGCCGAGTAGCGGGGCCGCCGCGGCGAGGCCGTTGCCGGGGGAATTGTCATGGATTGGGACAAGTTGCGGGTGTTTCACGCCGTCGCCGAGGCGGGCAGCTTTACCCATGCGGGCGAATCGCTGAACCTGAGCCAGTCGGCGGTCAGCCGCCAGATCAGCGCGCTCGAGGAGAGCCTGAGCGTGCCGCTGTTCCATCGTCATGCCCGCGGGCTGATCCTGACCGAGCAGGGCGAATTGCTGTTTCATACCGCGCGCGAGGTGTTTGCCAAGCTGTCGATGGCCGAAGGCCTGATCTCCGAATCGAAGGACCGGCCCAAAGGCCCGCTCAAGATCACCACGACCGTCGCCTTCGGCTCGAGCTGGCTGACCCCGCGGATGCGCGAGTTCCTCGATCTCTACCCGGATATCCAGGTCACCCTGGTGATCGACGATTCCGAGCTCGATCTGTCGATGCGCGAAGCCGACGTGGCGATCCGCATGTCGCCGCCGCGGCAGCCGGACCTGATCCAGCGCCATCTGGTCAGCGTGCCGAGCCACGTCTACGCCGCGCCCGACTACATCAAGAAGCATGGCATGCCGCAGCAGGCCGAGGATCTCGACAAGCACCGGCTGATCGTCTATGGCGAGGACGCCCGCCCGCCGGTGCAAAACGTCAACTGGCTGCTCGATGTCGGGGCGAAGCCCGGAAAGGAGCGCCGGCCGATCCTGGCGGTGAATAATTTTTATGCGATGCTGCGGGCGGTGATCAGTGGGCTCGGGCTCGCGGCGATGTCGGATTTCATCGCCACCGAGCAAACCGAATTGGTGCGCGTGCTGCCCGAATTGGCCGGGCCGCCGGTCGAAGCCTATTTCGTTTATCCCGAGGAGTTGCGGGCGTCGAAGCGGATCAGCGTGTTTCGCGATTTTCTGCTGCGCAAGGTAGCCGAAACCCGGCTCGGCTGAGCCCGCAAGAGATCGATAGCGGCCAATCGAATCGGTGGGATCAGAGGCTTGCGCTTTTTGCAGACGAGCCAGAACCAATTCCCGGTGGCGGAAGCAGGCACGATCGCCCATCTTCTGAGCATGCGATGTGGACATTGCATGAAGATTTTCGGTGGTTTTCCGCCGACACGAGTTCCCGGGATTTAGTCCCGGGAAGAGGGTCTTAGGACCCTTACGTCTCCCAGACGTGAAGCCTCCCTGTTCAAACTTGGCCCCGGCAACCCCGGGGCCGTTTTTCTTTGCGCGACTGCGATGCGCGCCGCGCTTTGTCGCCGGCGCCCGGAACTAGAGCGGTTTTCGATCGAGCTAGCGCGATTTTTTCCAGAAGAGAAACGGATGTCATTGCGAGGAGCGCATCGCGCGACGCGGCAATCCCGGCTGGGAGACTCCCGTCCGCCCGGGATTGCTTCGCTTCGCTCGCAATGACAACTTGGCGCCGCGGTTCAAATCGGGTCGGAACTGCGCTAGCTTGCACCTAGCCCGCCGTGCCGGTCCTTGCAATCGGCAACAAAAAAGGGCGGCCTTCGCCGCCCCTCGCCAGGTTGTTTTCGTCCGGCCGCTATGCCCGGCCGCCGATCCGGCCGGGCATACGGTTCTGTTCGTCAGTTGATCAGGCCGTAGAACTTGCCGGCGTTCTCGCAGGTCATCTTGTAGGTAGTTTCGGCCGGCAGATGGCTGAACTGGTCTTCGATGTACTTCTTCGATTCCGGCCAGACCCCGTCGGGGTGCGGGAAGTCCGACCCCCACATCAGGGTTTCGATGCCCATCTCGTCGATCAGCTTGGTGCCGACGCGATCGTACTGGAACGTCGCCTTGCACTGGCGGCGCCAATATTCGCTCGGCTTCAGCTTGAGCTTGAGATCCTGATACTGGTCCTCGAACTCGAAATCCATGCGGTCGAGCACATAGGGAATCCAGCCGATGCCGCTTTCGCCCAGCACCATGCGGATGTTGGGGAAGCGTTCGAACACCGCGGCACCCATCAGGTCGGTCAGGATCGTCGCCAAGGTCATCTGGAAGCGGCACAGCCCGCTATAGGTCATCCGTCGGGCGATCGTCGGCTCGAGTGATTTGCGCAGTTCGGGGTCGGTCGCCGGGAACGTGTGGAAGTGCAGCGGCAGCTGGGTTTCGTTCACGGCCTCCCACAGCGGATCCCACGTCGGATGCCACATCGGGGTCATGTGCCACGAGCAGCTGAGCTCGACGCCCTTCATGCCGAGCTTGGCGACGCGACGAACTTCACGCGCGGCCCCCTCGATGTTACTGTAGGGCAGGCAGGCCAGCCCGATCATGCGATCCGGGTGATGGCTCGTGAAATCATGCATGAAATCGTTGTAGATGCGCAGCATCTCGTCGGCCGCTTCCGGGTCCTTCATCTTCGCGCAGGCGGCGAGGATGCCGTAGATAACCTCGGCGTCGACGCCGTCGCGGTTCATGTCCTTGACCCGCAGATCCGGGTCGCCTGGGCGTCGCAGGCCCTTTTCGAAATAGTCCTTATAAAGTCCGGCCTCGGCCATCTTGTCGGCCCGCAATTGCTTGCCTGGAACCCAAGGGGTGCCGGTGGCCCCGACGCCGCCGCATAGGCCGTACTCGGCGCCGCTATTGTCGGTCCAGCGCTTCACGCCGTCCGCATTCTCGGCCACAAACGGCATCAGGTCCCTGAGCTTGCTCGACGCGTTCGTGGTGAACAGCTCCGGTGGCAGCCAGAGCATGTCGAGATGGCAATCGGCCGAGATTCGCCGGTACTGCATGACGCTACCTCCACTCCAAATTGGGACCGGGCGGGATCACGAGAATATTCTTTCCCGATTGGATCTAGCCACGATCCGCCGCCGCATCCTAACCCGATATGCGCAGGGCTCCGATGCAGGCGGATCAACCCTGCCGCCCACCGCGGCCCGGCGACCTCGCGGCAGCTCAGTGCGGCCATCGCCTCCGCCGCCATCGGGTTGGTTTAACATGCTGCCGATTATTTGCTAGAATACGACAATAGCGCCGAGAGCGGCGGCACGCGGGTTAGGGGGGACGCCGAATGGCACAATCGATCGTAACCTGGGTCGATACCAGGCTCGACAATGCCCGCCTGGGGCCGATCCATCGCCGGGTGCTGGCGCTGATCACCGCCGGCTACTTCTTTGACGTCATCGACTATATCATTTTGGGCTCGCTGGTGCCGGACATGGTGCGCTCGCACTTTGCCACGCCGGGGCAGATCGGCACGGTCGGCAGCGCCACCCTGATCGGCTTGTTTTTCGGATCGATCGGCCAGGGCGAGTTCACCGACCGGTTCGGCCGCAAGGCGGTCTTTCAGTTCGCGATCTTTCTCTACAGCGTCGCCACGATCGCGGCCGCTCTGGCGCCGACCGTGTGGTGGCTGGCGTTTGGCCGGTTCATCGCCGGGATCGGGCTTGGTGCGGCGCAGCCATTGTGCTTTTCGTACGCTGCCGAATATTCGCCCAAAGCGATCCGCGGCCGGATCACCGCCTTTATGCAGTTTGTCGGCGGCGCCTGCGTGTGGCCGCTCGGGACCCTGCTGGCGCTGGGCTTGCGCGGCACGATCGGCTGGCGCGGTGTGTGGATCGTGATCGGCATCTGCGGGGTGGTGCTGTTCTTCTTCAGCTTCGCGCTCCCCGAATCGCCGCGCTGGCTGGTCACCCACGGGCAGGGCAAGCGGGCGCTGGATCTCTTGGAGCGGATGGGGCTCGGCCGCCCCGCTGCCGGTGAAGAGCTCGTCGCCGACCGGCTCGCCGACATCCACAGCGACCCGATCGGCGTCGTCTTCCGGCGTTACCGCGGCCGGATCATCGCCGCGATGATCTGTTTTATCGCGTTTTTTGGCGCCGCCACCGGGATCGGCGGCTGGCTGCCGAACATCCTCGCCCAGCGCGGCTTCACGATCACCAAATCCTTGACCTTCAACTTCGGCATCACTCTGGCTTTTCCCTGCGCCAGCCTTTTCATGATGTATTCGCTCGAACGCTATGGCCGGATCCGGACTTCGGTGACCGCCTTCGTCATCGCCACATTCCTGGCGGTCCTGTTTTATTTTTCGCAATCGGATGTGATGGTGCTGGTCGTCGGCTTCTGCATGACCTTCTTCATCCAGCTCGCCGGCAATTCGATGCAGATCTTCACCTCCGAGGTGTTCCCGTCGAATGCGCGGGCCTCGGGCTTCGGGCTGTCGCAGGCAGGCGGGCGCATCGGTGCCGCGATTGCGTTCCCGGTGATCGGGATCGTCAGCGTCTATGGGCTCGGCTATGTGATGGGCGGGATTGCGCTGATGCTGGCGATCGCCGCCTTTGCCGTGACCCGGATCGGCGACGAAACGCAGGGGCTGGCCCTCGACACGATCGCGCCGATCACCGAGTGAGCCGGGTCGCCGAAGCCGCAGTCTAACCCTCGAACAGCTTTGGCAGGCCCTCCCAGCACTTGTCATAGTCGCGCTGCAAGGCCGGGGTTTCGAGCGCGAACCGGGTCGGGCGGATCGCAAACCGCGTCTCGAACATGAAGGCGAGCGTGTCCGCGATCTTCTGCGGCTTCAATTCCGCGGTGCTCGCCCTCTCGAAGCTCGCGAGGTCGGGGCCGTGCGCGGCCATGCAATTGTGCAGCGACATGCCGCCCGGCAGAAAGCCCGCTGCCTTGGCGTCGTAGACCCCGTGAATGAGGCCCATGAATTCGTTCATGACGTTCCTGTGGAACCAGGGCGGGCGAAAGGTGTGCTCGGCCACCACCCAGCGCGGCGGGAAGATCACAAAGTCGCAATTGGCGGCGCCGGCCACTTCCGAGGGCGCGGTCAGCACGGTGAAGATCGACGGGTCGGGATGGTCGAAGCTGACCGAGCCCAAGGTATTGAAGCGCTGCAGATCATACTTGTACGGCGCGTAATTGCCGTGCCAGGCGACGACGTCGAACGGGGAGTGGTCGAATTCCGCCGCCCATAGATTGCCGGCGAACTTGGCGACAACCTCGAACGGCTCGTCGCGGTCCTCGAAGGCCGCGGCCGGGGTCAGAAAGTCACGCGGGTTGGCGAGCCCGTTGGCGCCGATCGGCCCCAGTTCGGGCAGCCGCAACAGCTGGCCGTAATTTTCGCAGACATAGCCGCGGGCGCTTCCGTCCGGCAATTCGACCATGAATTTGACCCCGCGCGGGATCACCGCGATCTCGCCGGGGCTGGCCTCGACCACGCCGAATTCGGTGCGCAGCAGCAGCCGCCCCTCCTGCGGCACGAGCAGCAATTCGCCATCCGCATCGCAAAAGACACGGCACTCCATCGACCGGGTCGCGCGGTAGATGTGAACGGCAATGCCGGCATTGAGGCCAATGTCGCCATTGCCGCCGATGGTGACGAGCCCGTCGACAAGATCGGCTTGCATGTCGGGATAGGGCAGCGGGTCCCAGCGCAGCCGATTGGGCGGCGGGGCCATCTCGTCGAACGGCGCGCTGCGTAGAAGGCTGTTATTGATCGGGTGAAACGCCGGATGCGCCGCCGACGGCCGGATGCGATAGAGCCAGGAGCGCCGGTTTTGGGCACGCGGCGCGGTGAACGGCGTCCCCGAGATCTGCTCGGTATAGAGGCCGAGCGGATGACGCTGCGGCGCGTTCTGGCCCTCGGGCAGCGCGCCCGGCAACGCTTCGCTCGCCAGCTCGTTGGCAAAGCCCGAGAGATAAGGATAGTCGGTCATCGCGGTTACTCCGGCGACACCGGAATGATCACCCTCTCCTCGACCACATAGCTCTTGATCCGGCCGATGAAGAGGGCGCCGTCATCGTGCAGCCGCTTGGCCTCGGGGGTGGCGTTGGCCCGCTCCATCGCCGCCCGGTCGTCGTACCACAGCTCGGCGATGCCATCTATTTCGACACCTGTCGCGGGGATGTCGGGCCGGGTGCGCTCGCCCAGGATGTGCGACTGCACATAGCGGCGCACCCCCGGCACCGCATGGGCGAGCGGCGCATGCACCTCGAACCAGTGCTTGACGAAGTCCTCGTGGCTGAGGCCGGCCCTGCGGGTCAACAGCCCGATGCTCTTGATCATATGCCTTGCTCCTTTCGCTCGCCGGCCGACAACCGGCATCGCTCGCATCCGCGTTGCCGATCATGATACGTTCGGAAAAGCGGGCATAGGGCGAGGATCGGGGCCATGGATCTGAAGCTGGTCAGAGAGGCGGCGATCGAGGGGACCTCGCGCTTTTTCTGGGACAAGCAGGGGTTTGTGCCCGACGAGGAGAGCGAGGAGTGGGAGGCCGAATACCGCCGTCAGTTCGAATTGGCCAAACAGCGCCAGACCGCAGCCGCCGCCCCGCCCGATGCCGCCGCCCCGCGTGCGCCCGCGCCCGCCGCGCCACCGCCCGACCCGACCGGCTGGGCCGAGCTGACCGGCGCTCCGACGCAGATCCGCTGGGCTGCCGCGCTGCGCTCCGAACGGATCGGCGAGATCCGCGATCCGGCTGTGCGCGACTGGCTCGCCACCACCTGGACCAAGGCGAAAAGCTGGATCGACACCAGCGGGCTCGCGACCCCGGTGTTCTTGCAGCGCATCGCCCCCCATTACGCCGAGTACCGGAAAGAGGCTGACGAGCGGGCGCGGGTGATGGCGCGCGAGCGCCAGGCCAAAGCGGCGGCGGCCGACCAGATCCGCCGCGAGGTCGAGGAGGCCCACATCACCGCGGAAGGGCTGATCGAGCTGATCGACATCTGCGAGCGTCTGCCATCGGCGCCGATCCAGGCAAAGCTCGCCGAGCTCGACGGCGACGGCCGAAACCTGCGCATCTTCGAGACCGCCGACCCGGCGATGCTGATGGTGCTCGAAAAGGGCGCCACAGCCGACAAAGGCGTGGCCGGGCGCAGCGAATATGCGATCGAGCGCGACGGCGGCCTCGTCGCCGATCTCGCGCTGTTCATGCGGGCGATGGCGTTGTCATAGCGGGGAGCAAGGATCATGGCGCTCGATGCGCGCGAGGCGATGGAGCGGCTCAATACCGAGGCCGCACCGCTCAATATCTGGCTGCGCACCCAGGCGAATGCGGCGGCGCAGCGCCCCTGGTTCCGCGAGACCGGGCTCGAAGCGAGCGGCCGGGTCGCGTCGGGCCGGGTCGGCGCGGCCCAGCTCAAGCCCGTCGCCCATCATTGGCGCTGGCGCCAGATCGCCCCCTATCTCGACCGCATCGCCGAGATCGCCCGCGAGGCCGAGGTCCCGCCGATCGAATTTGCCGAGCGCCAGCAGTTCCTGTTGACCAATCCGGGGCTCGGCGGCCGGCTGCAGGTGACCGCGACGATGCGCTGCGCGGTGTCGATCTACAATCCGGGCGATGTCGCCCCGGTCCACATCCACACGCCGAATGCGAGCCGCACGATCCTCTCCGAGAACGGCGGCTATACGACGATCGAGCGCGAGCGCTGCACGGCCGCACGCGGCGATCTGATCCTGACCCCCAACGGCACTTGGCACGATCACGGCAATGACGGCGCCGACCCGGTGGTGTGGATCGATGTCCTCGATTTCCCACTGATGGAGTTCCTCGATTGCGTGTGGCTCGACGAGGAATTTCCGGGCGCCACCGGGGGCAACGCCCGCGCCCAGGTGGCGACCGACGATAGCGGCTACTCGCAACGGCTTTACGGGAAGGGTGGGCTGGTGCCGGGGTTTGTCTCGCACCGACGCGGTTTCGGCCGGGGTACTTCGCCGATGTTCCATTACCGCGGCACCGAGGTGCGCGCCGCGCTCGACGGGCTGCGCGACGAGGCCGGCGATCCCTATGAAGGCGTCACCCTGCGGTTTGTGAACCCGGCGACCGGGGCATCGGTGTTTCCGACCCTCGACTACCGCGCGATGCTGCTGCGGCCCGGCGAGGAAACCCGCTTCAAGCGCGAGACCGCCGGCACCCTCTATCAGGTCATCGAAGGCAGCGGCGCCACCGAGATCGCCGGCGGGCGCATCGATTGGCAGAAGAACGATATTTTCGTGGTGCCGGGCTTCGGCTGGCGGCGCCATGTCAACTGCGGCGAGGCCGACGCCGTCCTCTACGCTATCTCCGACATGCCGCTCCTCGAAAAGATCGGCCAGTATCGCGCGCAGGGCCGCCTACCCGACGACACCGTCGCCGAGCTCATCTCGTAATTCTTTTGGTCAGCCGATTGGTAATTCGCTCGCTCGTCATCACCGGGACAAGTCGGCAGTCGCGACGAAGGTATTGCCGACCCAGAAAAAAATCGGGAGGCGCAAAGGCCTCCCGATCCGCGTGCCAGGCTCGGCTAGGCCGCGCTAGGCTGCATGCAGCAGCTCCAGCGCCTCCTCATAGACGGCCATGTTCTTGCCAAAGGAAATCGCCGCGGCCTGCACGCCGCAGACCAGATGCATCCAGCGCCAAGGCTCGTGGGTCGCGTAAAATTCCTCGATGATCGCCTGGTGGTGCTTGAAGGCGTGCATCTCGGTAAAATTGTCGTGGCACACGATCTCGGCGAGCCGCGCGATCAGCGCTTGCGCGTCATAACCGCTGTTGACGTATTGCTGGGCGAGGTTGACGGTCGCCCTGACCTCCGGCACCGCCTTCATCAAGCCAAGATTGCTGACCTGCGACCAGTCGGTCGGCGGCTGGTTGTAGACGCTGTGGGTGATGGCGTCGAGCAGCTGCTCCTGGCTCCGAGGCGGCAAGGCCGCGACGGCCGCCCAATCAGGCTGCGGCGCCGGCTGCAACCGGCTTGCCGTCGAGCGGATCTCCGGGCCGGAATGCCAGGTCAGCAGCAGCAGCAGCTTGTTGCGCAGGCTCACGCCGTCCATTTTCAGCAGATAGCGGCGGATGTTCGCGCTGGTGTGCAGGTGGACATCCATCGGATTGCCGCCGAGCGAGCGCAGGAACAGACCCGCAGCCCCGATCGACAGCGCTTCGCCGGCCCCCTCCAGGGACAGCCCGTCGCCGAGCGCCTTGGCCATCAGCGCCGGAATCTCGGTAAACACATCGACCCGCCCGATCGCCTCGCCGAGCCCGCCGATCGCCGCCGTCTCGTCCTCGCCGCTCTGCTGGCGCGTGACCCGGCTTATCAGCTCGTGCTCCCCGATCAGCGCTTCGATCTCCGGGAGCATCGGGGCCGACGGAAGACGCGCCACATAGCGCACCGCCTGCCGCATCAGGACCGGGAAATATTCCGGCTCGACCGACTCCGTCTCCAGCGCACGCCAGGTGAAGGCGGGGAAGGCGAAGTAATGGTCATCGATGATATTTTTGGGGATCGCCACGCTCAGCAGCAGATCGAAGGCTTCGATCCGCGGCGCATGCTCCCACAGCCACAGGAACAGATGGTCGGCCTTGTTGCTCTCGCCGCGCGAGCAGGCCATCAGAAAGGCCGCCTTGGTCGCTTCGATCCCACCGGCATCCTCCGGCGCAAACTCGAGGAGGGCGTACGGCCCCATCGCCGGGTGGTGAATGTGTTTGTTCGATAGCGCCACGTGCTGCAGGACCGGGACAAAACGCTCCTCGCCCTCGAGGCGCCCGACCAGCTGCGACACCGCATGCAGGCCCACCAACGGATGCAGCGGGCCGCCATGATGACCCGGCGGCAGGTCGGTGGAGCGCGCCACCGCCAGGGCCGAGGCGGTCAGCATGGTCTGCGTCGGCACCCCGGCGCGCAGCTTTTCGAGCGTGCGGTCCAGAATTTCGGCCGGCGGCGTTTCCTCGATGAACTGAACCAATGGTTCGATGGCGTCGGCATATTGAACACGGTTCGGCATGATGGGTTCTCCCGTAAGTGCGGTCCTGTCTGGTTCGCTGGGTTCACTTTTCCGATCGGCGCGGCGCCTTTTTGCTGCCGTGAATAAATCTAACTTACGATTGGCTATGGTGGACCGCCTGGCAAGAAAATTCGAGCGCGATCAGCGCATAGCCGGCTAGACGGTTTGCGGGGGTGCCCGGTCCCGGCGGTCAACCGCCGCGCTGCGGCACCGGGTCGCACAAGCAAATGGCCGCACAGGCCACGGCCGGCACACCCGGACAGGAACTGTCGATCGCCTGCCTCGGTTAGAAGGGAAACTCCGCGGCGGCGGTTTGGTGCGCGCCAACGACGCAGCCGCAGCGGTTCTTTTGGATCCCGCTCGAGAAGGCACCGATCATGGCCAAAACCGTCGGCGATTTTATTCATTGAGCGCCTGCATCAATGGGGTGTGCGACGGATCTACGGCTTTCCCGGCGACGGCATCAACGGGGTGTTCGGGGCGCTGCAGCGGGCCAAAGGCAAGATCGAGTTCGTCCGGGTGCGGCATGAGGAGATGGCCGCCTTCATGGCCTCGGCACATGCCAAATTCACCGGCGAATTGGGGGTGTGCATCGCCACTTCCGGCCCGGGCGCCGCTCATCTGATCACCGGGCTTTACGACGCGCGGCTCGACCACATGCCGGTGCTGGCGATCGCCGGACAGTCGGCGCGCTCGGCGATCGGCGGCCATTACCAGCAGGAAGTCGACATCCCGGCGATGTACAAGGACGTCCCCGGCGCCTCGGTGCAGACCGCGATGGTGCCGGCACAGGTCCGCCATCTGGTCGATCGCTCGGTACGCATCGCGCTCGGGGAGCGCCGGGTGACCGCGCTGGTATTGCCGAACGACATCCAGGACCTGTCGTACGAAGACCCGCCGCGCACCCACAACACGCTCCATTCGGGCGTCGGCTACGACCAGCCCAAAACCGTGCCCTACGAACGCGAGCTCAAACGCGCCGCCGATGTGCTCAACGCCGGGAAGAAGGTCGGGATCCTGGTCGGCGCCGGCGCATTGCACGCGACCGACGAGGTCATTGCGGTCGCCGACAAGCTCGGTGCCGGGGTCGCCAAGGCACTGCTCGGCAAGGCGGCATTGCCCGACGATCTGCCCTGGGTCACGGGCTCGATCGGGCTGCTCGGAACCAAACGAGGGCGGCATCATTCTCGGCACCGCGCGCGAGGTGCTGGCCTCGATCCTCCCCGGGAAGGGCTGAGCAATGACCGGAAAGATCGCGCGATCACGGCGGGCGAGGCGCCGATCGGGCGGGTCGCCGCGTGCGCCTTCGAGATCCCGACCGACGCACCCGAGGCCGACGGCACCTTCGCCTGGGACAGCACGGCGCTGGTGCTGGCCGAGATCGCGGCGGAGCGCTTTGCCGCGCAGCAGGTCACCTGGTTCGAGGAGCCGGTATCGTCGGACGATCTCGGCGGCCTGGCGCTGGTGCGCGAGCGCGCCCCCGAGGGCTTGGCGAGATCGGCTTTGGCGCCCAGGCGAGCCCGTGCGGCTATGTGCGGATGAGTCTCGACCGGCGCGAGCCAGGGGTACCCGCCGAGGCCAAACCCGGCCACGAGGCCGAAGCCCCTTGACGATCCAGGCGATCGCCTGCCGCACCGCCGACCGCATCCGCGCGCCGGCCGCTCGCGGCTTACTTGGACGGGTTGCATGGCGTTGTCTGAGGCCGCTCAGTCGGTGGGGGCGACCGGCTCGGCATAATAATGCTCGAGCGTTATCTTGATGCACACCGCTACCGGCACGGCGATCAGCAGCCCAACGACGCCGAACAGGATCGCGCCGCAGACGAACGAGATGATCACCACGACCGGATGGATGTGCGCCGCCTCGCCCAGCACCAGCGGGCCGACGAGGTTGTCGATCGACAGGCGCAGCGCGATCGCGAACCCGATCAGCAACCCCGCCGTCACGATCCCGCTCTGCTGGATCGCGATAACGCCGACCAGCGCACCCGAGGCAACGGGGCCGATAACCGGAATGAGCTCGAGCACGCCGACGGTGAAAGCCAGGATGACGGCGTCGGGAAGATGGAAGACCGGGCCAAAGCCGATCCAGGCAACAGTGGAGGTGTAGGAGACGACGATCGCCAGCCCGACCAGGTAACGGCGCAGGATCGGCACGATTTTGGGCAGCAGATCCTCGACCGAGCCGCGGTGCTCGGGCGGCAGCAGCCAGATCGTCCCGCCGGCGAGACGCGGCCCCGAGATCATGAAGTAGGGCATCAAGACCAGGGTCAGGAACACGCCGAAGATCACCGAAGCCGCCAATCCGACCGCTTGCCCGACGGCGCCCAGATCGACCACGCCCTTCAGCGCCCCGCCCAGCGCCTGCACCAGCTGGTCGGGCGTGTAGCCCTGCCCGAACAGGATGACGCCTTTGCCGCCGATCAGCTCGCCGAGGAAGTGCCGCAGGATGTTCGGGGCGGTGGCCACGACATGCATCAAGCTGCGCGCCGCGCTGGCGCCGATTCCGTATCCGACAGCACCCAGGACCGCCAAAACCAGTAGATAGAGCGCCGCCGCCACCGGCCAGCGCGGGACCCCGAGCTGCTGTTCGAGGCGCTTGATCAGCGGGTCGAGCACAAAGGCCACCGCCACCGCGAAAATGAAGGGCAGCAGCGCAACGCGGATCTCGTAGAGCAGCACCGCCAGAACCGCGAGCACAGCCGCGATCGGCCAGCCGCCGACGCGCGAGCGGCGCGGGCCCGGGGTCGCACCTCCCGACATGCCGGAACTCGGCCCTAAGGCTCGGTCGGCATCGCGATCGTTCCGGTCACGATCTGGGCGCCGAAGGCTTCCGGTGGAATTCGTATTTCCGCCCCTTCCAGGTCACCCCTGCCCCGCGGCGCAGGAGCCAGCTGTGGCAGGCGAGCAGGAAAGCCGCGGTATAGCCGCAGGGCAGCAATATGCCAAAGATGGCGGGGATGCGGAAATGGCGGGCGGCGCCGAGCTGCACCCCGACCACGATCGTAGAGCCGGCCGCGGCCAGTCCGAGCCCGACCCACCCCAAAGCCGAGGGTTGCGGAAAGATCGCGACGGCGATCGCGCCGGGAACCACCAACGCCGCCCAGCCGACGGCCATCCCGGCCGCCGCCGCCGCCAGGGTGAAGCCGCTGCCGCCGAGGATTTCGAGCGCGTTTTTCGACAAACCCTCCCACAGCGAGGGCAAGTCGCGGTACATCCGGGTCGAAGCCAGATGCTCGGCCGCCAGCACGCGAACCCGGTACCCCGAAGATTGCGCGTTGAAGGCAAGCGCCCGGTCTTCGCAGATCGCCGAGGCCACCGCGGCATGCCCGCCGAGGTCGAAATAGACCTGACGCCGGATCAGCATGAACTGGCCATTGGCGTCGCCCGCGGCAGACCCTGGGCTCGCCGCCGCGACGAGATTCTTGGCGCAGGCGATGATCAGCAGCCCGGCGGGGAAGATCAGCCGCTCCCAGAAGCTGCCGAGCTCCTGGAACGGGTGAAGCGACAAGAGGTCGATCCCTTGGCGCTCGGCGGCGTCGAGTGCGGCGGCGACGAGCTGCCTGGCGGCGCGAACATCGGCGTCGATAAAACACAGCCACGCGCCCCTCGCCGACAGCGCGCCGCGCCAGCAGGCGTGCGGCTTGCCAACCCAGCCGACGGGCAGTGGGCCGGCGGCGATCAGCTCGACCGGCCGGCCGCGCTCGATCTGCCGCTCGACCGCTGCGGCGGTCCCGTCTTCCGAGCCGTCGTCGACGACAATGGTCGAAAAGCCGCCCGGCAGGCCCGTCTGTGCCGTCAGCCCGCGCAGACAGGTCTCAATGTTGTCGATCTCGTTACGGGCCGGGACGATGATCGACACCGGCGCAGACGATGTCGGCTCTGCGGGGGCAACGAGGGCCGTGGTGCGATGGGCGCGAAACTGCCGCAACGCCCGAGACAGCAGATAGAGGACAAGTCCGGCCCAAATCGTCCCGGTCAGCAGGGCCGGCATGTGCGTTCCATCCGAAAAGATCCCGCTGCAGCCGCGGCGCCGTCAGCGAGGAAGGTAGTTGCGCAAAAGCGACGTCCGCGACATCCACAGCTCGCGATGGTCCCGGCGAAACGGCAGGCGGGCGAGCGCTGCCGGATTGAAGGCGCGGGCCAGGCCCCATAACAGGCAGTCGTCGCCGAGATCATGAGCCTGCCGCAGCAGCGACCGCTCGGTGGCGATCTGTTCGAACCCGTAGCGCTGGGCCACCCGGTGCGGCCGCGGCCGGCGCCGGCTGTAAAGCGCGGCTTCAGCGCGAAGCGCCCGCACCTCCCGCCAGGCGCTGTCGGCCTCGACATAGGCAGCGAGCGCGCGCAGCGAGCCAACCACATGGTTGTGCATCGCGCGGGCCCAGGCCAGGCTCGGCCCGCGACGAGTGTAGCGCGGCAGGTGCTCGTTCCAGAAATGCAGCACCCCGACCACGTCGCCAGCCTCGATCCGGGTGCCATCCGAGAGCGCGAGCGCAGATCGCGTCCGGCTCAGACCGACGCGGAAAACGCAGGCCGGATCGTCGGTGAATTCGTAGATGCCATAGCAGCTGCGCAGGATGGTGTCGCACCAGCTGACCGATTCGGCCCAAACTTCATCCGGCCAAGTCGCGGGTTCGCTGGCGACCGCATCCGTCATGGGCCCTGCTGACGACGAGGCCGGCGCGCTCATAGCGTGAACGACCCGGGGTGCGGCAATGGTCCGAACCGCATGGCACGACCTCCGACACGCTGTCCTGCATGCGCTAAACACAGATTTCCCTGAGGTGATCCCCAAGCCAGGCAAAACATTGCAGGCCGCCGTCCTGGGTGCGCCGCGCCCTCAGTTCGGGGCATCGAGGCAGTGCCTCGTCGCCGCTCCAAGATGATCGAGATTGCGCGCCAGCGAAAACCCGAGAATTCCGAAACTGAACCCTGCCTCTCGCGTTGTTGGTTTTCGGCGGGGCTCGACGGCCTTGCCGGGGGACGAACGGTGGCGATTTTCGGTCCGCGCGCGAACCTAGTAATGGACGCGGCCCTGATTGCCGTTTCAGCCGGGTTGTTCGTTTTGCTGCTGATCGTGTTGGGGGTGCCGGTGATGGGCTACAGCACGCAAGTCGGGCTGATCCCAGGGCAGCCGGTGCCGTTCAGCCACAAGCATCACGTCAGCGGGCTCGGTCTCGACTGCCGCTATTGCCATACCACCGTCGAGATTTCGCAGAATGCGGGCATGCCGCCGACTGAAACCTGCATGACCTGCCATTCGCAGATCTGGACCAACGCCGCGATCCTGGCGCCGGTCCGGCAGAGTCTGGCCGACGGCAAGCCGCTGCGCTGGACCGCAGTCTACACACTGCCCGATTACGTCTATTTCGATCACAGCATTCATATCGCCAAGGGCATGGGCTGCACCGAATGCCACGGCCCGATCGGCGACATGCCATTGACCCGAAAGGCCACGAGCCTCGACATGGGCTGGTGCCTCGATTGCCACCGCGACCCGGCGCCGCATCTGCGCCCGCTCGATCAGGTATTCAATCCGCACTGGCATCGCACGCCGATGCCCCGTCCGGCAAGGCCTTGATGGCCGCCTACCATATCCATCCGCAGACCCTGGAGGACTGCTCGATGTGCCACCGATGAACCCCTCCGGGCGGGACTATTGGCGCAGCCTCGAGGAATTGGCCGAGACGCCGGGCTTCGCCGCCATCGTCGAGCCGAGGTGCCCCGGTTTCGCGCCACCCCCTACCACCTGAACGCGCTCGGCAAGATCATGCTGGTCGGCAGCCTGATGCTCGGCTACGCCTATGTCTGGGAGGCCTGGGGCCCTTATTACGGCAGCGACGTCGCCGAGCGCACGATGTTCACTGCGCGCGTCTTCGGCCGCTATGCGCCGACGTTCTGGCCGACGGTCGCGCTCAACATCGCCATTCCGCAGCTGCTGTGGCTGCCCGCCGTGCGTCGCAGCGAGATCCTGCTGTTTGCGATTTCCGCCGGGATCATCGTCGGCATGTGGCTCGAGCGATTTGTCATCGTCGTGACGAGCCTCATCGCAACTACATGCCGTCCGAGTGGGGCAATTATTACCCGACGGTGTGGGACTGGCTGACCCTGGTCGGATCGATCGGTCTGTTCCTGACCTTGTTCTTTCTGATCCTGCGCTTTGTGCCGATCGTCTTTTCCGGGGGGTTGGCGGCGCGCTGATCGGCTATCTAGTGCAGTATTGGGCCGAGGCGGTCAGCTATCCGCTCAACGTCGGCGGGCGGCCGTACAACAGCTGGCCGGCCTTTATCGTTTCGACCTTCGAAATGGCCGTGTTGTGCGCGCTGGCCGCCGGCTTTTTCGGATTTCTGTTGGGCTGCCGGCTGCCGCTTCTCTACCGCCCGATTTTTGCCGCGCCCGGCTTCGAGCGCGCCTCGGAAGACCGCTTCGTGCTTTACGTCGGCGCCGGCGACCCCAGTTTCGAGCCGGGCCCGGTGCGCCGCATTCTCGAGCGCCATGGCGCCGAACGGGTGGAGGAGGTGCCGGCCGCGGGCTACGCCGAAGTGCCGGCCGAGGTGCAGGGGTGAGGATTCCCCCGTTCATCGCCGTCGCCGGCCTGTGCGCCGCCGTGGTCGCCTGCGACAATATGGCCAACCAGCCGAAGCGGCTGCCCTACGAGCTGCCCTACGGCGCGCAAGCGAACTGGCCGGCATTGCCGCCGCCGCACACGATCGCCCGCGACGATCGGCCGGTGCCGCCGCCGCCGGTCACGCTGGCATTGATCGAGCGGGGCAGCAGCGCTTCAACATCTACTGCGCGCCGTGCCATAGCCGCACCGGCGACGGAAACGGCATGATCGTAGAGCGCGGCTTCCCGGCGCCGCCTTCCCATTACATCGACCGCCTGCGGCAAGCGCCGGTTCAGCATTTCTACGATGTCATCACCAACGGCTACGGGGTCATGTATCCCTGTGTGGCGCGGGTGGCGCCGGCCGACCGCTGGGCGATCGCCGCTTACATCCGGGCCTTGCAGGCGAGCGCCAGCGCACATCTGGGCGATGTCCCGCCCGACACGCGGCAATCCCTCGCCATGAGCCAAGCCTCGCAATGAGCGACGAGCGGCAATGAGCGACGCCCGTACCTGCGCCTGGCCAATCGGGTCGCGCTCGGCGCATTCCTGTTCGGCGCGCTCGCCAGCATTCTCGGCGGCGTTATCGACCGAGCCGGCTTTTTTCCCGCCTGGCTGTGCGCGTTTCTGCTGTGGCTCGGCGCGCCGCTCGGCGCGCTGACCTTGGTCCTGATCCACGACCTGACCGGCGGGCGATGGATGGCCGCGGCCCGACCCGCGCTCAACGCCGCGATCGCGACGATGCCGCTCGCCGTCCTGGCCGGCGTTCCGGCGCTGCTCGGACTGCGCGACCTCTACGGCTGGACCCATCCCGCCCCGAGCCTCGGCAACACCTTTTATCTCAATCCGAAGTTCTTCCTGTTTCGCTTCGTGCTCTACGCCGTCTTATGGATCGTCTTGGCCGGCTACGCGCTGTGGGCGCCGCGCGGCGAGGCGACGCCAGGCGCTGCCGCTCGACGCCGGCCGCGACTTCGCGGTCGTGGCCGTCAGCATCGATCCGCGCGACACCTCGGCCGACGCCGCCGCGGCGAAAGCCAAATATCTGGCGATCTATCGCCATCCGGGCGGCCGGGCCGGCTGGCATTTCCTGACCGGGCCCAAGGCGGTCGTCGAACGGATCGCCGGCACGGTCGGCTTTGCCTATCGCTGCGATGCGGCAATCGACCAGTACATGCACCCGGTCGGCTTTGTCGTCGCCGCCGCCAACGGCCGGATCAGTCATGACCTGGTCGTCACCGATCCGCCGCCCGCGGAGCTGCGCGCAGCACTGGCGGATGCGGCGCTGGCCCAAACGGTTGGTCCACTGACAAGCACGACGTCGTGCGTGGCACTTACGAGACGGTTTGGTTCAAGACGACCAAGACCGGCGAATACCGGATCGAATGTTCCGAGCTTTGCGGCACCGGGCACGCCCAGATGATTGGCCGCGTCTGCTGGCTGCGACCGTACTCCTCGGCGTCGCCTTTCTCGCGGTCAAGAGCTACGAATACCTGTCCGACTACCGGGACCAGGTCGTGCCGGCGATCAATTTCATCGTCAAGCCCGGCGAGGCGCCGGCGAGCGAATTGTTCTGAGTGTTCTATTTTGTCGGCACCGGCCTCCATGCCGTGCATCTGTCGATCGGCATCGCGCTCGTCCTCTACATGCTGTGGCGGGTGCGGCGCGGCGAGTTGACCCCGGACTATTACGCGCCGCTCGAGGTGCTCGGCCTCTATTGGAGCTTTGTTGACGTGGTGTGGATTTTCCTCTACCCGGCGATCCACCTGGTCGGGCGGTCATGAACCGCGGCACGCGCGGTTCGATCGCGTCGACGACTTACGTCATCGGCTGGCTGGTGCTGCTGCTGCTGACCGCGGCCAGCCTCATCAGCGCCTATCTCCACCTCGGGGTGTTTGGCCCGATCGTCGAGTTCGGCATTGCCGCTACGGAGGCCGCGATTGTCTTTATGCTGTTCATGCGGCTCAGGACCCAGACTCCGCTGAACTGACTGTTCGCCGGCGCCGGCTTCTTCTGGCTGCTGTTCCTGTACGGGCTCAGCATGACCGATTACGCGACCCGCCGCGGCTGGCCTTGGCCGTAGCCCGGTTGCCCGCAGCCTCGATTACCGCCAGTCCGTAGGGATGCAATCGCTATCTTCCCGCCATTTGTCGTGCAGCCCAATGGTGAAACTCGTCCGTTCGCGCCGCCTCCCTCATGAAGCGGCTGAGAGCCGGCAATCCGTCCGAGATCGCGGATTTCATCCGTCCCATGCTGGCCTTAGCTCCGGTTGGCGCGCGGTGCACCGGCGGCACGCGGCAGGCCGGCGGCCTCCGCTTGATCGACAGCGAGGCGGTACACGATTTTCTGGCGATAGATCTCGCCCGGCCGCAGGATGGTCGACGGAAAATTCGGCTGGTTCGGCGCGTTCGGAAAGCCCTGCGGCTCAAAGGCAAACCCCGCCGATTGGCGGTAGAGCCCACCCCGGCCCGGCGCCGAGCCGTCGAGGTTGTTGCCGGTGTAGAACTGCAGCCCCGGCTGGGTGGTCAGGATTTCGAGCACCCGGCCGCTGCGCGCGCCGCGGATGCGGGCAGCCATCCGCAATATTCCGGACTCGTTGTCGGGAAGAATAAAGCAATGGTCGTAGCCGCGGCCATAGCCCAGCTGAATGTCCGGTTCGCGAATGCGCTCCGCGATCAGCCGGGGAGCGCGCAAATCGAACGGCGTATCCGCCACGCGCCTGATCTCGCCGGTCGGGATCTGCCTCTCGTCGGTCGGCAAATAGGCATCGGCGAAAATCTCGACCTCGTGATCGAGGCAATCGCGCGCGAGCGGCCCATCGAGGTTGAAATAAGGATGGGCGCTCAAAGACAGCGGCGTGGGCCTCGTCGTCCGCGCGACAAAGGAGAGGGACAGCTCGGGGCCGTCGACTCTCCAGGTCGCCTCGGCGCTGACCTCGCCCGGAAAACCCTGATCGCCATCGGGGCTGACCAGGGTCAGGGTCAGATGCCGCGAATCGAATTCGGCAATCGACCAGAACCGCTTGCCGAAGCCCTCGACGCCGCCGTGCAGGGTCGACCCATTGTCGTTTTTGGAAAGCTCGTAGGCCTGGCCGTCGATCACCATCCGCCCGTTGGCGATGCGGTTCGCGTTGCGCCCGAGCAGCGCGCCGAAGGAGCCGCGATTGTCCACATAGCCCGCGACATTGTCGAAGCCCAGCACGACATGCTCGCGTACGGCGTCGCGGCCGGGCGCCTCGAGCGACACCAGGATGCCGGCATAATCGGTAATCCGGGCTTTCAGCACCCCGCTCTCCAAGGTGAACACCTGCGCCGCCCGAGCATGCGCCTGCCCGAACGGAACGCCCCCTGAAACCGCTTGCAAAGCATAGCCCTCCTGCACCGGAGAACCCAGTGCGCGCGGCCCGGTTCCAGCGCCAGTCGCCTCTCTTCTCGAGTTCAGCTTGAGTTCAGCCGCCGGCGCGCCATTCGATCCGGACCACACCCTGTTCTCGCGCCAGCTCGCTGACTATTTCCGGGGTCGCCGTATCGCCGCGCTGACGCGTTTCGTGGACGCTAAGAATAAGCCGGCGGCGCCCGGTGACGCCGTTGGCGACGAAAGCGCTGTGCCAAATCGACAGGTCGCTGTCCTGAAGCCGCCGGCGGATCTCGGTTTCTGCCGGACCGCCGGCCTCGACTTCGATCGCCAGACGCGCCGGCTCTTCGCGCGGCAATCTATCCTCGATCCATTTCATGACCCACAAGGCAAACAGGCCCAGCGCCGTCGTCGCCGCGCCGAGCACCAGCTGGCCGCCGCCGAGGCACAGGCCGATTACCGTAACTAGCCACAATGTCGCCGCGGTGGTGACCCCGACGACCATGTCGCCGCGTCTGAGGATCGCGCCGCCGCCGATAAAGCCGACCCCGGTCAGAATGCCGAGTGGCAGTCGCATCAGATCGTTCATGACGAACGAATCGAACGGCCGCCCCGCCATCGGCAGCAGCAGATTCACCTGAAGCATGGCCGCCGACGCCGCCAGGCAGACCCAAGACGTTGGTGCGCATGCCGGCGGCTTTGCCGTGTTCGCTGCGATTAAAGCCGATGACGAGGCCGGCGATGACGGTCAACGCCAGCCGCAGAACCATATCGGTCCAATGCAGCGGCGCGGTCATAGCCGTCATAGGTCCAGACCCCTCGGCAGCAGGCTACCCGTCGCGGGAATGCCTACGGTCTCTTTGAAAGAAACGCCGGGAAAGAAACGCCGGGGCAAGAGCCGCGAACCGTGCGCATTCTGCCTACGTATTCTGCCTTGTATTCTGATTGGGCGGCCGCCTACGGCGCCAGGGCGCGCTCCAACTCCCAGACCAGCAAATCGTTGTCGATCGGCTTGCGCAACACGGGGCCCAGCGCCTCGTCCTCGATCCCGGGTATGTCGTGGCCGGTGATGTAGACGATTTTCAGCTCGCGGCGGCGCAGGCGCGCCATCCGCCCGAGAGCGAGCCCATTCACCCGCTCAGGCATGACGATGTCACAAACCATCAGATCGAGCGGCATGTCGCTCTCCAGCAGCTGCAGCGCCAACCGATAATCCGGAGCGAGCTGCACCTGATAGCCCGCCCCGCGCAGGATTTGCGCCGAAGCCTCGGCAAACACCGGATCGTCGTCGACAAACAGGATATGGCCCCGCGCCCGGATCGGCGCAGCGGATCCAACCGAGTTCATCACAGCCACCTTGCTCATCTTCCAGCATCCCCTCGCGTGCCGGGTTGCGGAACGATCCTTCGAGCGTCAATTTAGCATCCTGAACCCTTCGCCCGCAACCTATGACATCATGGCGGACCACGTTCCGGGCGGGTCTTACTACGCTGCTCGGCCTCACAAGTTGCGGCAACCATCGCAAAGGACGAAGCCGATGAGCGAGACGGCAGAGACGATAGTTCCCGCTCTGATCGAGCGGCATCACCAGAAATTGCTAGAGGACTGGCTGACCTGCCAGGTCCGCGAGGGCGTCCTTCGCGGCGGTCAGATCAAGGAAGCCGAGCTTGCCGATCAGTCGCGCCGCTTTCTCGGCGAGCTGCGTAGAAGCGCGGCGAGCGGCCGGACCCTAGACATCGCCGCTCGGCAATGGGCGCCGGCCCGCGAGGTGCTGGAGGAGCTGGTTCGCCACTGCGCGGCCCAGGGCATCAGCCCGTCGCAGACGGCGGGCTTTGTTTTTTCGTTGAAGGAACCGGTTTTTGCCTTGCTGCAGCGCGAGCTGATCGGCAACGCACCGGCGCTGGCCGAGGCGACCTGGACGATCTCGGCGCTGCTCGACAAGCTCGGCCTCTTCACGACCGAGCTCTACCAGAAGAGCCGCGAGGAGGTGATCCGCCGCCAGCAGGACGAGCTGCTCGAACTGTCGACCCCGGTGATCCGGCTGTGGGACGGCGTTCTGGCGTTGCCGCTGATCGGGACGCTCGACAGCGCTCGCACCCAGACCGTCATGGAGAGCCTGTTGGAGCAGATCGTCGCCTCGGGCGCCGAGATCGCGATCATCGACATCACCGGGGTGCCGACGGTCGATACCCTGGTGGCGCAGCATCTGATCAAAACCGTGTCGGCGGCGCGCCTGATGGGCGCCGACTGCATCATCAGCGGCATCCGCCCGCAGATCGCCCAGACTATCGTGCATCTCGGGCTCGATCTCGACGTCGTCTCCAAGGCGACGATGGCCGACGCCTTCGCGCTGGCGCTTCGCCGTCTCGGCAAGACCGTCACCGATATCGGCAGCACTGGCGGCGATGCGCTGCGCCCGAGACGGCAGCGGAATTAGCCGGCCATGGGCGAGATTCCGATCCTGCAAATCGGCGATTGCCTGCTGGTCTCGATCCAGGTCGACATGCACGATCGGCTGGCTCTGGAGCTGCAGGACGACCTGACCAACCGGATCGTCGCAAGCCGGGCGCGCGGCGTCATGATCGACATCTCGGCATTGGAGATCGTCGATTCCTTCATCGGCCGCATGCTGAACAACATCGCCGGCATGTCGCGGGTGCTCGACGCGGTCACCGTCGTCGTCGGCATGCGCCCGGCGGTGGCGATCACCTTGGTCGAGCTGGGGCTCGCCTTGACCGGGGTGCGCACCGCGCTCAACGTCGACAAGGGCCTCGCCATGATCCGCCGCATCATCGATGCCGAGGAGGGCGGGGGTGCCGGTCGAGGCGCGTGACACCATGCCGGTGCAGAGCGCCGACGATGTGGTCAAGGTCCGCCAGGCGGTGCGGGCGCGGGCGATTGCCGCCGGGTTCAGCCTGGTCGATCAGACCAAGATCGTGACCGCAGCGAGCGAGATCGCCCGCAACACGGTCGATTACGGCGGCGGCGGCACACTCTGCCTCGAGCTTGTGCGCGAAGGCGCGCGCCGCGGGGTTCGCCTGACCTTTGCCGATCAGGGGCCGGGCATCGCCGATCTGGAGCAGGCCATGACCGACGGCTATACCAGCGGCAGCGGATTGGGGCTGGGGCTCAGCGGCGCCAAACGGTTGTGCAATGAATTCCTGGTGAAAACCGCGCCCGGTCGGGGCACCATCGTTACCTTGGCGCGTTGGCGATGACATGGACACGCCGATTCTCGATCCCAGCCAGGTGAGCGAAGGACGCCGGCTCGCGGTCGAATTTGTGCGCCGGGCCGGGGCTGACGACGGCAAGCTCGCCCGCGTCGCCCTCATCGCCACCGAGATGGCGACGAACCTGATCAAGCACGGCGGCGGCGGCATTCTCGTGGTCGACCGCTTTGACGACGCCGACGGCAGCGGCATCGAGCTGATGGCGCTCGATCAGGGCGCCGGCATGGCGGACGTCGGCCGGAGCCTCGTCGACGGCTATTCGACGGCCGGCAGCCCCGGCACCGGGTTTGGCGCGATCGCCCGGCAATCCGATCGGCTGGCGGTGTTCTCGCGACCCGGTCTCGGTACTGTGGTGATGGCCCGGCTGATCTTCGAGCCGGCCGCGAAGCTGCCATCCGGGACCGAGCTCGGCGTCGTCAGCGCGCCCCATCCGGCGGAAACCGTAAGCGGCGACCATTGGGCCTTCGGCGCCGGCAAGGCCGGGCGGACGGTGCTCGTCGTCGACGGTTCGGGTCATGGGCCCGAGGCCGCCCGCGCCGCGCGGCTGGCGGCGCAGATTTTTGGCGAGCATCTCGACGAGGATTGCGAGCGGCTGGTCGAACGCCTGCACCGCGCGCTGGCGCCGACCCGCGGCGCCGCACTCGCGGTCGCGCGCGTCGACGCGAGCCGGAAGCTGGTGCGGTTCGTCGGCGTCGGCAACATTGCCGGCGCCGTGGTCAGCGATGGTGATGTGCGCCGCATGGTCTCGCATAACGGGACGGCGGGACACATTGCCCCCAGGATCCGCGAGTTCACCTATCCGTTCGCCGGCACCCCGCTCTTAATCCTGCATTCGGACGGGCTGTCGGCGAAATGGGAGCTCGCCGGCTATCCGGGGCTGGCGGCGAGCCACCCCTCACTGATCGCCGGGGTGCTGTTTCGCGACCACCGCCGCGGCCGCGACGACGCTACGGTTCTCGCGATGCGTGCCTCATGAACGCGCGTCTCTTGGTCCTGGCGCTCGAGGCGGAAACCGACATCGTGCTGGTGCGCAAGCGCGCCCGGCGGCTGGCCGAGCTGGTCGGCTTCGAGGCTCAGGACCAGACCCGCATTACCACGGCTATATCCGAGATCGCACGCAACGCGCTCGAATACGGCAGCGGCGGCCGGGTCGAATTCCGGATTTCGGGCGAGCCCGCGGTGCAGCGCTTCGAGATCATCGTCGCCGATCGCGGCCCCGGCATCGCCGATCTCGAGGCGATCCTCGACGGCTCGCGGCGATCGGCCACCGGCATGGGGATCGGGCTGAACGGCGCAAGGCGCCTGATGGACGATTTTGCGGTCGAGGGGGCGCCCGGCGGCGGAACCGCCGTGCGGCTCGCCAAGATGCTGCCGCGGCGCGCCCCTGTCGTCGGCCCGGCCGAGCTGGAGCGGATCGCCGTGGCGCTCGCCGCCGAGGACCCGCCCGATGCGATCGAGGAGATTCGGCAGCAGAACCAGGACATGGTGATCCAGCTCGACGAACTGCACGATCGCCAGCAAGAGCTGACCCGGCTCAACCAGGAGCTCCAGGACACCAATCGGGGCGTCGTCGCGCTCTATGCCGAGCTCGACGAGCGAGCCGATCATCTGCGCCGCGCCGACGAGTTGAAATCGCGGTTTCTCTCCAACATGAGCCACGAGTTCCGCACCCCGCTCAACTCGATCCTGGCCTTGTCGCGCCTGTTGCTCGGACGCGCCGACGGCGAATTGACGCCTGAGCAGGATCGCCAGATCCAGTTCATCCGCAAGGCCGCGGAGAGCCTGACCGAGCTCGTCAACGACCTCCTCGACCTCGCCAAGGTCGAGGCCGGCAAGATCGTCGTGACCCCGATCGAGTGCAGCGCCGAGGGGCTGTTCGCGACCTTGCGCGGCATGCTGCGCCCATTGCTGGTCGGCGACGGCGTGGCGCTGGTCTTCGACGACCCGGCCGATGTCCCACCGATGATCCAGGACGAGGGCAAGCTGTCGCAGATCCTGCGCAACCTGATCTCGAACGCGATCAAATTCACCGAACGGGGCGAGGTGCGGATCTGGGCTTCCTATGAGGAAGATACCGATGCCGTCACGTTCGCCGTGCGCGACACCGGCATCGGCATCGCCGAGGAAGATCTCGAAATCATCTTCCAGGAATTCGGGCAGGTCGCCAACCCGATGCAGCGGCGGGTCAAGGGCACCGGCCTAGGGCTGCCGCTGTCCAGGAAGCTCGCCGAGCTGCTGGGCGGCAGCCTCACGGTAGAGAGCGCACCCGGCGAGGGCTCGGCGTTCTCGGTCACGGTGCCGCGACGGCGCCGCGGCTCTGCCGAGCTTGCCGAGCGGACCGAGGATTGGCCGGTGCAAGCCGGGCAGGTGCCGATCCTGGTGGTCGAGGACGATCCGGCCGACGCCTTCGCCGTCGAGCGCATCCTGGCGCCCTCGCGCTATCAGGCGGTCGTTGCGCGCACGGTCGCCGAGGCCCGGCGCGCGCTGGAGCAGGTGCGCCCCGCCGCGATCATTCTCGACGTGGTGCTGCTCGGCGACGAAAGCTGGCGGCTGTTGATCGAGCTGCGCCAGCGCGACGCCACCGCCGGCATCCCGGTGCTGGTCGTGTCCGCCGCCGGCGAGGAGCGCAAGGCGATCAGCCTCGGCGCCGACGAATACCTCAAAAAGCCGATCGATCCGGCCCAGCTGATCCGGCTGCTCGACCAGGTGAGCGGGCAGCACTCGGTGACCCGCGTGCTGCTCGTCGACGACGAAGAGGTTTCGCGCTACCTGGTGCGCCAGCTGCTGCCGCGCGGCATCTACGATATCAAGGAGGCGGCGACCGGGGTCGACGGGCTGGCCCGGCTCCAGCACGAACGGCCCGATATCATACTGCTCGATCTCAACATGCCGGGGATGGACGGTTACCAGTTCCTCGAGCGATCGGCGGATCTCGCGGACACGCCGGCGATCATCCTGACCTCGAGGATCCTCGGCGGCGACGAAGAGCTGCGGCTCGGCCGGGCGGCAAGGATCGTCTCGAAATCGGATCTGTCGGCGGCGGTGCTGATGGATGCGATCGCCGCCACCCTGTCCGGCGCCGGGAAGCCTGCACCATGACCGCCGAGACAGGGTGCAGCCGGGGGGCGGCTCGCATCCTCGTCGTCGACGACGATGCCGGCGGCCGCTATTTCAAATCCCACATCCTCGCCCGCCGCGGCTATGCGGTGGCCGAAGCCGAAACCGGGCATGCCGCCATCGAGCAAATCTCCGCGGGCCCACCGGACCTCGTTCTGCTCGACGTCAAGCTGCCCGATATCGACGGCAACGAGGTCTGTCGCCGGATCAAGGCGGCATTTCCGCAGGTCGCGGTGCTGCAGACATCCTCGGCCATGGTCAGCGCGCAGGATCGCGCCGCGGCCCTCGATTGCGGGGCCGATTCGTACCTGATCGAGCCGATCGATCCCGACGAGCTGGTCGCCGTCGTCAAGGCCCTGCTACGCATGCGCGAGGCCGAGCAGGAGCTGCGGCTGCTGAACGAGACCCTCGAAACGCGGGTGGCCGAGCGGGCGGCCGAGCTCGGCGAAGCCAATCGCCGCCTGGAGGTCGAGCGCGCCAACCGCGATCGCGCCGAGGAAGTGCTCTGGCACGCCCAAAAGCTCGAGGCGGTCGGTCAGCTGACCGGCGGGGTCGCCCACGACTTCAACAATCTTTTGACCGTGATTACCGCCAGTCTCGACATGCTGCAGGAAGTCGTCGCCGGGTCGCGCAAGCTGCCGGCGGAGCGGCAGTTGAAACTGGTCGAGGCGGCCCAGAAGGCCGCCGATCACGGCGCGCAGCTGACCCACCAGCTGCTCGCCTTTGCCCGGCGCAGCGTGCTCGATGCGAAACCGGTCGATTTGAACGCGGTCATTGCCGGCTTCGGCGACTTCCTGCGTCGGGCACTGGGCGAAACGATCAGCCTCGATGTCGCCTATGCGCCCGATCTGTGGCCCTGCCACGTCGACCGGGTGCAGTTCGAGGCGGCGCTGATCAACCTCGTCGTCAACGCGCGTGACGCGATGCCGCGCGGCGGGGAGCTGCGCATCCGCACCGGGAACGCCGAGACCGGCCATCCCGGCACCGGCGATACCGCAGCTGCCGGGGATCGCGTCGAGCAGGGGGGCAAGCCGGGCGCCTATGTCTACGTCTCGGTGTCGGACAACGGCGTCGGCATGGGGGCGGACGTCGCCGAGCGCGCCTTCGAGCCGTTCTTCACCACCAAGGAGGTCGGCCAGGGCAGCGGATTGGGGCTGAGCCAAGTTTATGGCTTCGTCACCCAGTCCGGCGGGCAGGTGACGGTTCAAACCGCGCCCGCGGCAGGATCTACCTTCACCCTCTATCTGCCCCGCTCGACCGGGCAGGTACAGGCTCACAGCTCTGCGGTCGAACCGGCCCCCGATCCAGGCGTCGGCCACGAGACCATCCTCGTGGTCGAGGACAATCTCGAGCTGCTGGAGATCGCCGTCGCGATGATTCGCGGCCTCGGCTACAACGTCCTGGTGGCGGCCGATGGAGTCGAAGCGCTCGGGCTGCTCAGGGGCGACACCCCGATCGACCTCTTGTTCAGCGATGTCGTCATGCCGCACGGGATCAGCGGGGTAGCACTGGCGGCCGAGGCGCGCGCCATCAACCAGGATCTCGAAATTCTCCTCACCTCCGGCTATCCGGCCTTGCGCGACGTCGACCTCGGGTCGGGCGACTATCCGATCCTCTCAAAGCCCTATCGCCGCGACGATCTCGCCCGGATGCTGAGCGCCGCGCTCGGGGCGCGGCGGGACCGGCGCGCTGGCCGGCCTCGCCCGGCCTCGAAGGGCGCCGAGATGGCGCGCTGAAGTTCGACGACCGGCATGCCGCTGCGAGCGCGGCGCCGTCGATCGAGCCAACAGCAAAACAGGGTTCCAGTTCGATCGGATGAACCGCTGCGGCCAAACGTTATCCCTGGCCAAAACCGATCTACAAGGGGCCGGACAAGATGGACAAGCCGAACGTCACCGAGGGGCTGCCGCACCCTCTCGGGGCGACCTGGGATGGCGCAGGCGTCAATTTCGCCCTGTTCTCGGCGCATGCGACGCGGGTCGAGATCTGCCTGTTCGACGAACAGGGCGAGACCGCGCGCATCGAGCTTCCCGAATATACCGACGAGATCTGGCATGGCTATGTGCCAGGGGCCGCGCCGGGAACGATCTACGGCTATCGGGTGCACGGGCCCTACGAGCCTGAACAAGGCCACCGCTTCAACCCCAACAAGCTGCTGCTCGACCCTTATGCGAGAGGGCATTTCGGCGAGCTGAAATGGGATCCGGCGGTCTTTGGCTATCAGATGGAATCGGGCGACGATACCAGCTTCGACGAGCGCGACAGCGCGCCGTTCATGCCCAAATGCGTCGTCGTCGACCCCA
Organism: Allostellaceae bacterium; assembly: GCA_036008325.1. Lineage (GTDB taxonomy): Bacteria > Pseudomonadota > Alphaproteobacteria > ATCC43930 > CGMCC-115725 > AP-15. The sequence goes on along the minus strand of DASYNW010000022.1, from coordinate 4,301 downwards.
ATTTCGACTGGACCGGCGAACCCGGAGGCCGCGCCGTCCCTTGGGACCGCACCATTCTTTATGAGGCGCATTTGCGCGGGTTTACCAAGCTCCATCCCCAGGTGCCGGAAGCCCACCGCGGGACCTACAAGGGGCTCGGCAGCAAGGCCGCCATCGATTACCTCAAATCTTTGGGGATAACCTCGCTCGAGCTGCTGCCGGTCCATACATTTATAAACGACAGCCACCTGCTCGAACGCGGCCTGACCAACTATTGGGGCTACAACACGATCGGCTTTTTCGCCCCGGACCCGCGCTACGCGCATGAGCGCGAGCAGACTTTGCGCGAGTTCAAGGAGATGGTGGCCCGTTGCCACGATGCCGGTATCGAGGTGATCCTCGACGTCGTCTACAACCATACCGCGGAAGGCAACGAGCGCGGCCCGACCCTGTCGTTCAAGGGCATCGACAACGCCTCCTACTACCGTCTGATGCCGGATCAGCCGCGCTACTACATCAACGACACCGGCACCGGAAACACCCTCAATCTCAGTCACATGCGGGTGATCCAAATGGTCACCGACAGCCTGCGCTACTGGGCCGGCGAAACCCATGTCGACGGGTTTCGCTTTGATCTCGGCACCATTCTCGCCCGCGAGCTCAACGGCTTCGACAATCAGAGCGGGTTTTTGAAGGCTTGCTGCCAGGACCCGGTGCTCGCCGCGGTCAAGCTGATCGCCGAGCCGTGGGATTGCGGCCCCGGCGGCTACCAGGTCGGCGGCTTCCCGCCTGGGTGGGCCGAGTGGAACGACAAGTTCCGCGACACGGTGCGCGATTTCTGGCGCGGCGAAGCCTCGGCGAGCGCGCTAGCGCCTCGCCTGGCCGCTTCCGGAGACTGCTTCAACCATCGCGGGCGCAAGCCCTGGGCCTCGATCAATTTCGTCGCCGCCCATGACGGGTTCACGGTCAACGATCTCGTCACCTATAACGACAAGCACAATGAGGCGAACGGCGAGGACAACAAGGACGGGACCTCCGACAGCCGCTCGTGGAATTGCGGCGCTGAGGGCCCGACCGAAGAGAAAGCGATCAATGCGTTGCGCGAACGCCAGATCAAGAATGTGCTGGCGACCCTGCTGCTGTCGCAGGGCACGCCGATGCTGCTCGCCGGCGACGAATTCGGCCGCACCCAACAGGGCAACAACAACGCCTATTGCCAGGACAACGAGATCAGCTGGCTCGATTGGAACCTTGCGCAAAAGGGCGGCTCGCTGACCCGTTTCGTCCGGCTGCTGACCGGGCTGCGCTCGCGTTATCCGATCCTGCGCCGCAGCCGGTTTCTGACCGGCGAATACAACGAAGAGCTCGCCGTCAAGGATCTGGCCTGGATCAACGCCGCCGGCACCGAGATGCGTCCCGAAGAGTGGGAGGACGGCAATATGCACTGCTTCGGCATGCTGATGGACGGCCGGGCTCAGCCGACCGGCATCCGCCGCCGCGGCGAGGACGCGACCTTGCTGATGGTGTTCAACGGCCATTACGACGTGGTCGAGTTCATCTTCCCGCAGACCGCGGGCGGCAGCGAATGGTCTTTGCTGGTCGACACCAACCTTGACCAGGTCAAAGATCCGGAAATCTTCGCCACCGGTGACAAATACGCCGCGACCGGGCGCTCCGTGCTGCTGTTTGCCCTTTGCCCCGACCCCGCCGGGTAAAGCTCGCGCGCTCGGCCCGGAACCCAATGTCGTCTCCCTAGTTAGCTGCTCAGGCAATTCGATAGAGGCCGCCATGCCGCGCCGAGGCGGCGACGAGGCGTCGCCAGCGACGCTCGCGAAATACCGCGCCAAGCGCGACTTCGAAAAAACCGCCGAGCCCAGCGGCGAGAGCGCGGTGATAGCGTCGCCGCAGCGCCGCTTTGTGATCCAGAAGCACGCCGCCCGGCGGTTGCATTACGATCTGCGCCTCGAATTGAACGGCGTCTTCAAATCGTGGGCGGTGACGCGCGGTCCCTCGCTCGACCCGCATGACCGGCGGCTCGCCGTCGAGGTCGAGGATCACCCGCTCGACTATGGCGATTTCGAAGGCACGATCCCCGAAGGCGAATACGGCGGCGGCACGGTGCAGCTATGGGATCGCGGGTATTGGCAGCCCGAAGGCGGCGAGACGCCCGAGCAGGCGCTCGCCGGCGGCGAGCTGAAATTCGCGCTCGCCGGGCAGCGGCTGCGCGGCGGCTGGGTCCTGGTTCGGCTGAAGCACGACCGCGACCGCGGCAAGCGCACCAACTGGCTGTTGATCAAGCATCGCGACGAATACGCCCATGACGGCGATGGCGATGATCTTTTGGCCAAGGACCGCTCGGTCGCCTCCGGGCGAACCATGGCGGCCATCGCCGCCGGCAAAGAACGCGGACCGGCGCCGTTCATGCTGGCAGCACCAGCCGCGGCCGAGCCCGACGCGGTATGGCACAGCAACAGAGGCGATGGCGCCGACGAGCGCACCGCGAGCCCGGCTCAACCCCTGCCGCGCCGTCGCCCGGCAACTGGGGGGAAGCCGAAATCGGCCGCGGCCTTTCCTGATTTTATCCCCCCGCAGCTGTGCCGGCTGGTCGGCCGGCCGCCCTCGGGTGCCCCTTGGGTGCATGAGATCAAGTTCGACGGCTACCGCATGCAGTTGCGGGTCGAGGCTGGCGAGGTTGCGCTCAAAACCCGCAAAGGGCTCGACTGGACCGCGAAATTTGCGGCGATCGCGAAAGCGGCGGCGTCTCTCGGCGATTGCATCGTCGATGGCGAGATCGTCGCCCACGACCATGACGGCACGCCCAATTTCGCCGCGCTGCAGGCCGCCCTGTCCGAACAGAAAACCGACGATCTCGTGTTCTACGCCTTTGATTTATTGTTCGACCGCGCCGCCGATCTGCGACCGCTGCCATTGTCCGAGCGCAAGATCCGGCTGCAGCGGCTTTTGACCGGCCCCAGCGGCGGCGACAACGCCTTGATCCGCTACGTCGAGCATTTCGAGAGCGGCGGCGACGCGGTGCTGAAATCGGCCTGCCGCCTGTCGCTCGAAGGGATCGTCTCGAAGCGGCTCGAGGCACCCTACCAGTCCGGGCGGACCGACAGCTGGACCAAGGCCAAATGCCGGGCCGGCCACGAGGTCGTGATCGGCGGCTGGACGACCACCGATGGCAAGTTCCGCTCGCTGCTGGTCGGCGTCCATCGCGGCCCGCATTTCGTCTATCTCGGCCGGGTCGGCAGCGGCTATAGCGAGCCCAAGCTGCGCCAGCTGATGCCGCGGCTCGCATCGTTAGAAACCGACAACTCGCCGTTCACCGGCGTCGGCGCGCCGCGTCGCGAGGCCAATCTCCATTGGACCCGGCCGGAGCTGGTCGCCGAGATCGAATTCGCCGGCTGGACCGGCGCCGGTATGGTGCGCCAGGCCGCGTTCAAGGGCCTGCGCGACGACAAGCCCGCCGCCGAGGTCGAGACCGAGCGGCCGGCGCCCGCCGAAGACAGCGCCATCCCGGCGCCCGCGCCGCGGGCCAAGACGCCGCAGACCAGGCTAAAGACCTCCACCGCGGCTTCGTCTGCCGACCGCGGGTCGCCGATGGTGATGGGTGTGGTGATCTCGCACCCCGACAAGGCGCTGTGGCCCGACGCCGGTGATGGGCGGCCGGTGACCAAGATCGAGCTCGCGCGCTATCTCGAAGCGGTCGGCCCCTGGCTGATCGAGCATATTCGCGGCCGCCCGTGCTCGATCATCCGGGCTCCCGACGGGATCGACGGCCAGCGTTTTTTCCAGCGCCACGCGATGCCGGGCACCTCGAGCCTCTTGGAGCTGGTCACCGTCTCCGGCGACCACAAGCCGTATCTCGAAATCGACCGCATCGAGGGATTGGCGGCGGTGGCCCAGGTTGCGGCACTCGAATTGCACCCATGGAATTGCCAGCCGAAGCACCCCGAGGTGCCGGGGCGGCTGGTGTTCGATCTCGATCCGGGGCCGGACGTCGCTTTTTCGCTCGTCGTCGAAGCTGCCCGCGAGATCCGCCAACGGCTCGATGATCTAGGGCTCGTCAGCTTCTGCAAGACGACCGGCGGCAAGGGCCTCCACGTGGTCACCCCGCTGGCCGCGGCCGAGGACAAGGGCGAGGCGCCGACCTGGCCGCAGGCCAAAGCGTTCGCCCATGAAGTCTGCCTGCGCGCGGCGCGCGACAACCCGCAGCGCTATGTCGTCAACATGGCCAAGAAGCTCCGGGGCGGGCGTATCTTTCTCGATTACCTGCGCAACGACCGGATGGCGACCGCGGTGGCGCCGCTGTCGCCGCG
>DASYNW010000021.1:0-30907 GCA_036008325.1 Allostellaceae bacterium | reverse complement strand
CAAGGAGATCGCGCCGTGACCCCCAAATCGTCATGGCCGGGCGTGTCCCACGACTGTCCGGTTCCGCAGAGCCGATTGCAATGCGGCACAAAGCCTCTACTCCTAGTCGTCATCACCGGGCTCGTCCCGGTGATCCACGCCTTTCTTCGACCCCGACCCGGGCACGTGGATGGCCGGAACAAGTCCGGCCATGACAGCGTAAGCAGGAGCGAAAATTTTGAATGCCCGGTAACCTTGTATGCGAGCCTGAACCGGACAGCCTTGGGCGCGTCCGGGCCATCCACGATTTCCTGGATAGCCGCACCCAGGGAAGGCGTGGATACGCGGGCCAAGCCCGCGCATGACGAGGAAAAAAGACGCTCGGAGAGACCCAAGGAGGCCACACCGTGACCCCGCTGCCGAGCTTCGATCTCTCGGGGCAGGTGGCGCTGGTCACCGGCGCGTCGAGCGGGATCGGGCGGCATCTGGCGCTGCTGCTGGCCGCCGCCGGGGCCCAGGTGGCGTTGGCCGCGCGGCGCACCGACCGGCTTGCCGAGGCCGCGCGCGAGATCGAAGCGGACGGCGGCAGCGCGTTGCCGATCGCGCTCGACGTGACCCGGCCGGACAGTGTCGCCGCCGCGGTCGCTGCGGCCGAGGAGCGGCTCGGGCCGCTGACATTTCTGGTCAACAATGCCGGGGTCGTCGTTTCCAAGCCGGTGCTCGATCACACCGAAGCCGAATGGGATTACGTCGTCGACACCAACCTGAAGGGCGCCTGGCTGATGGCCGGCGAATTCGCCCGCCATTTGATCGAGCGAGAGCGGCCGGGGCGGATCGTCAACATCGCCTCGGTGCTGGGTTCGCGCACCATCGCGCGGGTCCCGAGCTATTGCGCGGCCAAGGCCGGGCTCATCCATCTGACCCATGTGATGGCGATGGAGCTGGCGCGCCACGGCATCCTGGTCAACGCGCTGGCGCCCGGCTATGTCGAGACCGATTTCAACCGCGAGTTCTTTCAGACCCAGGCCGGCCATAACCTGATCGGGCGCATCCCGCTGAAGCGCCTCGGACAGGCGGATGATCTCGACGGCGCGATGCTGCTCTTGGCTTCGCCGGCCGGCGCCTACATCACCGGCGCGGTGATTGCGGTCGATGGCGGGCACGCAGTCGCCGCGATCTGACCCGGCCGCCGGCCCCGCCGCCGACGATGACCGCCGGGCGGCATTGGCCCGTTTTCTGGCCGAGGCGAGCGGTGCCGCGGCCTGCGAAATCACCGGGCTCGCCCCGCTCAGCGGCGGCTCGATCCAGGAGAATTGGGGCCTCGACGCAAATTTCTCGGGCGGCCGGCTGGCCGGCGAGCAGCGGCTGGTATTGCGCGCCGCGGCCATGACCGGGGTGCCGTCGAGCCTCGACCGACTGCAGGAGTTTGCCGTGTTGCAGGCGGCGTTCGCGGCCGGGGTGACGGTGCCCGAGCCGCTGTTCGCCAGCGCCGACCCAGCGGTGTTCGGCAAGCCCTTTCTGGTCATGCGGCGGGCGGCGGGGAGTGCGGCCGGGCATCGGATCACCCGCGAGCCGGCGCTCGACCCCGGCTTGCCGAGGATCGCCGAGCGGCTCGGCCAGGAGCTGGCGCGGATTCACGCGATCCGCCCGCCGCGCCCCGATCTGGGCTTTCTGACACCGCCCGAGAAGACCGGTCCGGCGCCGCAGATCGCCGGGTTTCGCGCCTATCTGGACCATCAGCCCGCGCCGCGGCCGGTGCTGGAATGGGGTATGCGCTGGCTCGAAACGCATCTGCCCGCCCCGCTCCCGCCGGTCTTGTGCCACCACGATTTCCGCACCGGCAACTATCTGCTCGACGGCCCGAGTCTGACCGGGATTCTCGATTGGGAGTTCGCCGGCTGGGGCGACCCACACGAGGATATCGGCTGGTTCTGCTCGAAGGGCTGGCGCTTTGCCCGGCTCGACCGCGAAGCCGGCGGGATCGCCGAGCGCGCGCGGTTTTACCGCGGCTACGAAGGCCAGAGCGGCACGATTATCGACCCGGCGCGGGTCCATTTCTGGGAGGTGCTGGCCAGCGTGCGCTGGGCGGTGATTGCGCTGCAGCAGAGCGAGCGCCACATTTCGGGCGGCGAGCGCAGCCTCGATCTGGCCTTGACCGGGCGGCGGGCCGGCGAATGCGAATTGGAGATATTGATGCTGCTCGATCCCGGTGGATGCCCGGCTAACGCGTGAGTTGCGAGATGGGTGATTTACCCGAGGCTCCGGCCCTGCTGGCGCTGGCCCGCGATGTATTGGTCAACGACCTGCTGCCGCTGCTGCCGGCGGAGCGCCGACTCGACGCGCGGCTGGTCGCCAACTGCATCGCGATCGCCGAGCGCGAAGCGGCGGCGGATTTGGCGGCGGATACGATTTTCCGCGAGCTGGAGTTTTTCTACAAACGCGAGCGCCCCTCACCCTCCCGCTTCGCGGGCGCCTCTCTCTCCCGCATTGCGGGAGAGGGTCCCGAGCGCAGCGAGGGGGGTGAGGGAGCCGAGCATAGCGAGGCGGGTGAGAGCGCGCCCGAGCTCATGTATCGCCTGGCCCGCGAGCTGCGCATCGGCGCCTTCGAGAATTCGCCCGAGCGCGAGGCGCGCGCCCGCGCTATCCTGTGGCGGCTGACCATCGCCCGGCTGCGCCTGGCGAACCCGAGATTTCTCGCCGCCAACGGCTTTGCCTAGCCGGGCGGTGCCCGCGGAGAGGATCAACGTGCCGCAATCCCGTGTCCGCGAAGCGATCGAGGCGTTCGCCGCCGGCGAGATCGTCGTCGTCACCGACGATGACGACCGCGAGAACGAGGGCGACCTGATCATCGCCGCGGTCCATGCCACGCCCGAGAAGATCGCGTTCATCGTGCGCCACACCTGCGGCATCGTCTGCGCGCCGTTGACCGGCGAGATCGCGCGCCGCCTGCACCTCGCGCCGATGGTCGCCGACAACGACGCGATCCACGGCACCGCCTTTACCGTTTCGGTCGACTATCGCCACGGCACCAGCACCGGGATTTCCGCCGAGGACCGCACCGCGACGATCCGCAATTTGGCGAACGGCAACACCGGGCGCTCCGATTTTGTCCGGCCGGGCCACATCTTCCCGCTGATCGCCAAGGATGGCGGGGTGTTGATGCGCTCGGGCCATACCGAGGCGGCGGTCGATTTCTGCCGGCTCGCCGGGATCGAGCCGGTGGCGGCGATCTGCGAATTGGTCAATGACGACGGCTCGGTGATGCGCGGTCCCCAAGTCGCAGGCTTCGCCCAGCAGCATTCGCTGCAGCGCATCTCGGTCGCCGATCTGATCGCCTACCGCCAGGCGCGCGAAAAGCTGGTGACCCGCGTTGCCGAGTTCAAAGTCGCGAGCGAAATCGGCGAGCTTGCCGGCTATGCCTATGTGACGCCGTTCGACAAGGTGCACCATTACGCCTTTGTCTACGGCAGTATCGGCGACGGCGCGCGGGTCCCGACCCGGCTGCATCGCGCCAATGTGCTCGAAGACGTGTTCGGCGGAGCCAAGCCGATCCGCGCCGCGCTCGACCATTTCAAGGCCGCGGGCCAGGGGGTGCTGGTCTACCTGCGCGACGGCACCTCCGGCGTGCCGACGTCCACGGTCGGCGAGGAGGCCACCCTCTCGGAGCGCGAGCGCAATGTGCAATGGCGCGAGGTCGGGCTCGGCGCCCAGATTCTGCGCGACCTGCGGATCTCGTCGATCCAGCTGCTGGCGACCCGCTCGCGCACCTATGTCGGCATCGCCGGCTTCGGCATCGAGATCGTCGACACCGAACCGCTCGAGGGCGAGTAAGGGGACATGGCGGCGACGAAGCCGGAGATCCTGCTGGTCGGGCCGCTCTACCCGCCGACCCAGGCGCGCCTCGAAGCGTTGTTCGAGGTCTACCGGCTGTGGGAAGCGAGCGACCGCGAGGCGTTGCTGCGCCGACTTGCCGAGCAGGTGCGCGCGATTGCGGTCTATGCGCTGCACGGCTGCCCGGCGGCGCTGATCGACGCCCTGCCCCGGGTCGAGATCATCGCCTGCCTCGGCATCGGAGTCGATGCGATCGCGGTCGCCCATGCCAGATCCCGTGGCATCCACGTCACCAACACCCCCGATGTGGTGACCGAGGACACCGCCGACACCGCGCTGGCGCTGATGCTGGCGGTCGAGCGGCGGATCGTCGAGGGCGACCGGTTCGTGCGTCAGGGCCGATGGCTCGCCGGCGAGCTGCGCTTCGGCCGCGCGTTGCGCGGGCGCCGGGTCGGCATTATCGGGCTCGGCCGCATCGGCCAGGCGATCGCCGAGCGCTGCGCCGCCTTTGGCACTACAATCGCCTATCACGGCCCACGCGAAAAACCCGAGGCGCCCTACCCCTATTTCGTCGAGCTCGTCGATCTCGCGCGGTGGAGCGACATCCTGGTCGTCGCCGCCACCGGGGGCGAACGCACCCGGCATCTGGTCGACCGCGGCGTTCTTGAGGCGCTCGGGCCGGACGGCACGCTGATCAACATCGCCCGCGGCTCGATCGTCGACGAAACGGCGCTGGTCGCGGCCCTCCAGTCGGGCGCCGTCGGCGCCGCCGGGCTCGACGTGTTCGAGCACGAGCCGCACGTGCCGGCGGCGCTGAGCGCTCTGGAGAATGTCGTGCTGATGCCGCATACCGGCAGCGCCACCCACCAGACCCGCGCCGCGATGGGCGATCTGTTCATCGATAATCTGCTGGCGCATTTCGCCGGGCGGCCGTTGCCGACGCCAGTCGGCTGAGGAGCAGGAATTGGGTTCAGCGAAAAAGCTGCATTACGCCTGGATCGTCGCCGCCGTCACCTTTGTCGTCGGGCTGTTGACCGCCGGGGTCCGGGCCGCTCCGGGCGTGCTGATCGTCCCGCTCGAACGGGAATTTTCGTGGTCGCCGGCGACAATATCCCTGGCGATCGGCATCAATCTGTTGCTCTACGGGCTGGTCGGCCCGTTTGCCGCGGCGTTGATGGACCGCTGGGGCGTGCGCCGGACGATGGCGCTGTCGATGACCTTGACCGCCGCGGCAGTGGCAATGTCGCCGGCGATGCACCACACATGGCAGCTGATCGTGCTGTGGGGCGTGGTCGTCGGCGCCAGCACCGGCGTGATCGGCAGCTTTATCGCCGCCTATATCGCGGCGCGCTGGTTCCGCAGCCGCCAGGGATTGGTGGTCGGGGTGCTGACCGCGGCCAATGCCGCCGGCCAGCTGGTGTTCCTGCCGAGCCTGGCCACGCTCGCCACCCATTTCGGCTGGCGGGCGATGTCGGTGGTGCTGGCCGTCGTGGTGATGGCCTTCGTGCCCTTGGTGGCCTTGCTGATGCGCGATCGGCCGGGTGATTTGGGTCTGGCGCCCTATGGCGACGACCGCGCTCCAAGAGCGCAGTTGGCGCCGCCGGGCAACCCCTTGACTATCGCCTTCCGGGCGCTTGGCGAGGGCGCGGGCAAGCGCGATTTCTGGCTGATCGCGGGCGGCTATTTTGTTTGCGGCGCCACCACCAACGGGCTGATCGGGACCCATCTGATCCCGGCTTGCGTCGATCATGGCCTCAGCGAGGTCGCCGGCGCTGGCCTCCTTGCCGCCGCGGGCGTATTCAGCTTTATCGGCGGAACCTTGTCGGGCTGGCTCAGCGACCGGTGCGACAATCGGCTGCTGCTCGCCTGGTATTACGGGCTGCGCGGCCTCGCCTTGATGTATCTGCCGTTCGCCTTCGGCCGGTCGATCTGGGGGCTGCCGCTGTTCGCGGTGTTTTACGGGCTCGACTGGATCGCCAGCGTGCCGCCGACGGTGCGGCTCCTGAACCGGGTCGTCGGCACCGAGAAGACCGGGATTATGGTAGCCTGGATCACGGTCGTCCATCAGCTCGGCAGCGCCTCGGCGGCATATCTCGGCGGGGTGTCGCGCACCGCCTTCGGGACCTACTTCGAAGCCTTCATGCTGGCCGGCCTGTTGTTGCTCGGCGCCGCGGTGATGGTCCTGTTCATCGGCGTCGGTGGGCGAGGCGTCGAGCCGGCCGAGGCGGCGCTGGCGGCCGAATAGCCCGCTTCGGGCCGCACGATCCGGGTTTCCGGCAAGGACCTACGAGGAAACATCATGGCGTGGGCGGGTGCCGTTGCAGCGTGGCTGCCCGAGCTGCTCGTGCTGATTTTGGCCGCGGTCGCGATCGCCGCTTGCGACCGGGCGCCGGCGGACCGGCGGCTGCGCGTGGCCGCGATCGCCTTATTGAGCGGGTTCGCCATCGTGGCGACGGTCTGGCAGCAGCGCAGCGCCGCCGCACGGATCTCGCGCTTGACCGAAGCGGTGCATTCGGCGGCGTTGACCAAGCAGGTCGAGGCGCTCGAAAGCGAGATCGACAAATTGAGGCAACGCGAGCGCGGGCGCACCATCAGCAGCGATGCCGCGGCCAAGCTCGCCGATTACCTGCGCCCGTTCGGACCCCACCAGGTCGTGGTCTCGTGCATGCCCGACGACATCGAGGCCTATCGCTACGCGACCGAACTCGTAAACGTTCTCAAATCTGCGAATTGGGATGCCCGCGGCCCTGAAGCCACGACGATATTCGGCGACATCAAATCGATGGGCATCAACGTCTACGACGGGCGCGCCGGCCACTCGGACACGACCAAGATATTGCTGACCGGATTGACAAAATTCAGCATCCCGTACCAGAGCCGGGTGCCGCCGAGCGAAGCCTTGCCGGACAACCAGACCGTGGAGCTGTTCATCGGCGCCAAGCCATCGCCGCCAACGGCCCCCGGATCTTTGGGGGTCGCGCGGTGAGAAGCCGGGCACGCGGGAACATATCGGAACCTTGAACGAGGTTTCCGCCCGATCCCGCGGGCATGGTCACTCCGATCGATGCGTCCGCCTTCCCACGGCTGGCATCGGCGAAGACCGTAATCGATTGCTGCCGCTGGAATCCACGGCGATATCCGTCATGGCCGGGCGCAAATCGCGCGACTAAATAGCCCTCCTGCACGCACCGGTTCGGGCGGCGAATCGGGCAAAGGATGGCGGGCGCGATGACCGGTAAAAAATCAGGGCGAATGTTGGCTGAGCGTGGCGGCGAAGCGGCGGTTGCCGAATTCATCCGGACGAAAGGCGTCACCCGCTGTCCGACAGCGTGTGTCGTCCCGACCCAAGGCTCGGTAGCGGCGGCCGATCGCGCCGCGCTCGAGGAATACGCGGCCTCGCGCGAGCGCGTGCGCCGGGCGCGCGCCACCGCCCGGCAGAATTCGTTCTTTCCGGCGGTATTCGCCCGGCCGGCAGCAGAGTAGCCGGCAATTGCCGGCAAGCCCGCCCGGCGCGATAGCCGAGGCAATCTGGGGGCGCGGCGAGCCGCCGCGGATAAGGTGGCGAACTCGGCTGAGGCGGCGCCCAGGCTTGACGCGTCGGCCGATCTGGGCTTGATCCTCGCTCCCAGCCGCAGCCTCTGAAGGGAGCCGGGGGATGACCACCCGCATCGCCTTGATCCATGCCGTCAAGGTCGCGATCGCGCCGGTTGAGGAGGCGTTTGGCGAGCTGTGGCCCGCGGCCGAATGCGCCAACATTCTCGACGATTCACTGAGCCTCGACCGCGAGCGCGACGGCGAGCTCACCGCGGCGATGACGCAGCGCATCATGGCGCTCGCCGAATATGCCGCCGGCACCGGCGCCGCCGGAATCCTGTTCACCTGCTCGGCCTTCGGCGAGGCGATCGAGGCCGCGGCGGCCCGCGCCCCGGTGCCGGTGCTCAAGCCCAACGAGGCGATGTTCGAGGCGGCATTGGCCGCCGGCCGGCGCATCGGCATGCTGGCGACCTTTGCACCGAGCATCCAATCGATGGAGGACGAGTTCCGCTCGATGGCCGGTTCCCGGCCGTCGCCGGCAACGATCGAGACCTATTGCGTGGGCGCAGCGATGAGCGCGCTCAAGGCGGGCGACGCGGTGACACATGACCGGCTGATCGCCGCGGCGGCGCCGCGCTTCGCCGATTGCGATGCGGTGCTGCTCGCCCATTTCTCGACCGCGCGCGCGGCCGCGGCGGTCGAGGCGGTGCTCGACCGGCCGATTTTGACCAGTCCCGGCAGCGCCGTCGCCAGGCTCAGGACGATGATCGAGAACACCTAGTCGGCTACGAGGCGTAGATCTGCACCAATTCGGCATGCGCCTGTTTGACCGCGTCCTCGGGGGCCATGCCCTGGACCGCCTTGGTGTACATATCGACGATGATGAATTTGGAGATGGTCTCGGCCGCCGCCCGGCCCGACGGGCCGGCATAGCCGGCAAAGCGGCCGCTTTCCGCGGCGGTGCGGAACGGGGCCACCACCGGGTCGATCTTCCATAAGGGGTCCTGTTCCCAGATCTTGGTGGCGCCGACCGAAAAGCCCTGCTGCGAGGTGAACCACTGCTCGTAGATCGGCTTCGACTGGAACCAGCGCAGAAAATCCTTGGCCGCCTTCTGATTCGACGTATAGGCCGGGATGATGTTCGAAAACGGCACATGATAGCTGAACTGGCCGGCCGGCCCCTTGGGCAGCGGGGCGTGGAAGATGTCCTTGCAAATCGGGGTGCCGGTCTCGGTCAGATAGGTGTCGGGCTTGCTCCGGGCCAGGAGATAAATCGACGCGGCGTTGCTGGTCGAGCTGATCGTGTCGGCCAGAAAGGCCCGGTTGTTGCCGGCGTCATCCCATGAGAGCGCTCCCTCGTCGAAGCACTCTTTCCAGAAGGGGACGGCAAATTTAACCGATTCGATGGTTTCCTTGCTGTTCAGCGCCACCGTCTTGCCATCGGCCTCGACCTCCTTGCCACCCCATGACCACAAATAGGGATACCAGAACGCCGGGCCGTCGCCAAAGGCGTGGGCGAGAGTTTGGCCATAGGGCTGCTGCTTGGGCTTGAGCAATTTGCCGACGGCGCGGTATTCGTCCCAGGTTTGCGGAAACTTGTCCGGGCCGGAGCCGACGGCCTTGAACCACGACGTGCGGTTGGCCATCAGCACGCCGAGGATCGTGTACGGCACGGCGATCCAGTGTTTGCCGTCATTGGCGACGGCATGCGCGGTCTCGTAATAGCCGCCTTGCGCCTTGCCGATCTCCTCGGCCACGTCGCTGACGTCGACGACGCTGTTGGCGTAGAGCTGCGCCCAGTTATTGACCGCCATCATGATGTCGGGGCCGGTCTTGGACTGGATCGCAGAGCTGATCCGCGCCTGGACGCCGTCGCCGTTGATGGTCTCGATCCGCAGGTCGATGCCGAGCGCCTTCTTGCATTCGTCGGTGATCTTGCCGCGCAACAGCTGATCGGAGACCGGCACGAAATCGACGAATTTTAACCAGTGCAAGCTCGTCCCCTGGGCGTAGGCCGGCGCGCGGCCGGAGGTGAGGATCGCGGCGAGCCCGCCGCTGCCGGCGGCAACGGCGCCCGCCCCGGAAAGCCGCAAAAAGCGGCGCCGACCGATGTAATGCATCACCATTCCTCCGTTTCGATTTTATTAGGGTTCTTTTCGCCAAACGAAATCATAGCTGCAAGAGTTGCTGATCTGGCGGGCGCGCGCCGTGCCGGCGCCGTCCACCCTGCCGTTGACGATGATGTCGAGCGGCTGATAGCCGTTACTGCCGGGCGGTGTCAGCGATCGCATCGCCAGCTGGCCCTGCGGCCCGACCGGTCCTGTGAGCTGATAGCCGGTGGCGGTGGTGTACTGCGCCTGGCCCTGGGCGATGGTGAGCGGCCCCGCTGTCCGGTCCGCGCACACGCCCATCTGCCCTCCCCTCGTCCGGTAGGTTTGAGTGGCTTTGACTGAAGAGACCAGCGCGTAGGTGCCGTCAAATTGCGTGCCGGCGACCGAGGGCGACGGCGCTTGCGCATTGGCGGCGGCGAGCAAGCTGAAAAATCCGATGATCGACAACCATCCAACGCCGTTCTGCATGCGCCTATCCTCCCATGGTTCGGGCCGTTCGCCCTGCCGCCTCGGCGCAGGTACAACTCGGACCTCCGCCAACGACCCTCGCGAACCCGGCCGTGCCGATCTCCTGGATCAGATCACCGCTTCGGATGTCGCGTCGAAGAAATGCAGGCGTTCGGGGTTCAGCGCCAGGCGCAGGCGGTCGCGGACATTGACCCGGATGCTGGGCTCGACCGAGGCCACCATCGTATTATGGCCGACCGCCACGTCGAGCAGGATTTCCGAGCCGAGCTTCTCGATGACTTCGATAGCGGCCTCGAAACCGAGCTCGGTCGGGTCGGCTTCGGTGGCGACGTGCAGGTCTTCGGGCCGGATGCCCATTGTCACCTGCTCGCCGGCAAAGCGAGCGAGCCGGCCGGCGATCTGCCCCGGCACCTTGATGCGGATGCCGTCATCCTCGGCCCATAGCGCGCCATCGCTCTGCCGCACCCCGACCGTGGCGAAATTCATCGCCGGCGAGCCGAGAAAACCGGCGACAAAGCGGTTAGCCGGCTCGTTATAGAGTTCGAGCGGCTCGCCCACCTGCTGCACCAGGCCATCGCGCATGACGACGACCCGGTCGCCCAGGGTCATCGCCTCGACCTGGTCGTGGGTTACATAGATCGCGGTGGTGCCGAGCCGGTCGTGCAGCTTTTTCAATTCGACGCGCATCTGCACCCGCAGCTTGGCGTCAAGATTGGACAGCGGCTCGTCGAACAGGAAAACCTGCGGATGGCGCACGATGGCGCGGCCGAGCGCCACCCGCTGGCGCTGACCGCCCGACAGCTGGCGCGGCTTGCGCTTCAGCAATTCCTGGATGCCGAGGATCTCGGCCGCATCCTGCACCCGCTGGGCAATGTCGGCGCGGTCGAATTTGCGCATTTTGAGGCCAAAGGCCATGTTGTCGTAGACGCTCATATGCGGGTAGAGCGCGTAGTTCTGGAACACCATCGCGATGTCGCGATCCATCGGCGACAGCCCGTTGATGATCTTGTCGTCGATCAGGATGCGCCCCGACGAGATCGATTCGAGCCCGGCCACCATCCGCAACGTCGTCGTCTTGCCGCAGCCGGACGGGCCGACCAGGACCATGAACTCCTTGTCGCGGATCGACAGATTGACGTTCTTGACGGCGTAGACTTCGTCGAAATTCTTGTTGACGTTCTGGAGGACTACTTCGGCCATCGCTTTCTCGTCTGGTGATGCTATCCCTTGACCGAGCCGGTGACGCTGGCGACGTAGTGCTCGACAAAGAAGGAATAGACAAAGGCCACCGGGATCGAGCCGAGCAGCGCTCCGGCCATCAGCTCGCCCCAATAGAACACGTCGCCGCGAATCAGTTCGGAGGTGACGCCGACCGGGACCGTCTTCTCGCCGGGCGAGGACAGAAACACCAGCGCATAGAGGAACTCGTTCCACGACAGGGTGAAGGCGAAAATCCCGGCCGACAGGATGCCGGGCACGGCAATCGGGAAGATGATGTAGAGCATCGCCTTCCAGCGGGTGGCGCCGTCGATGCGGGCGCACTCTTCGAGCTCTTTGGGGATGGACTTGAAATACCCCATCATCAGCCAGGTGCAGAACGGGATCAGAAAGGTCGGATAGGTCAAGATCAGCGCCCAGCGCGTGTCGCCGAGGCGAAAGTCGCGGATAATGTCGGCGAGCGGAATGAACAACAGCGTCTGCGGCACCAGATAGGTGATGAAGATTCCGGTGCCGAGCGTGCCCGCAAACGGGAACTTCAGGCGCGACAGCGCGTAGCCGGCGAGGAGGCCGCAGAACAGCGAGATCGCCGTCGCCGACAAGGCTATGATCATCGTGTTCATCAGCCAGGTCGTGAACAAGGTCTGGGTCAGCAGATCGGTGATGTGCGACAGGGTCGGGTGCCAGGTCCAGAACGGGTCGTAATTGGGCGCGTTCCAGGGATGGTAGAGCTCGCTGTCCGGCCGGATCGTGGTGATCACCATCCAGTAGAACGGGAACAGCAAGCCGACAACGAACCCGGTCAACGGGATATAAAAGAAGACCCAGCGTCGCCAAAGAGCGCCCTCGATCATGGCTCCCCCCCGATCATGGCTCAGTGAGTCTCCGCCTTACGGATATAAAACAGCTGGACGATGACGACGAGCAGCAGCACCGGGAAGACGGCGAGCGAGATCGTCGCCCCTTGGCTCAATAGGCCGGTGCCGATGCCGATCTGGTAGGCGTAGGTGGCGAAAAGCTGGGTGGCGTTGGCCGGTCCGCCGCCGGTCAGGATATAGACGAGCTGGAAGTCGGCGAAGGTTTGGATGACCGAGAACAGCATTACCACCAGGGTCACCGGCAGCAGCAGCGGCCAGGTCACGTGGATAAAGCGCTGCCATGGCCGGGCGCCGTCGATCGCCGCGGCCTCGTGCAATTCCGGGCTGATCGTCTGCAAGCCGGCGAGCAGGCTGATCGCAAAGAACGGCACGCCGCGCCAGATATTGACGATGATGACCGAGATCAGCGCCAGGTCCGGGTCGCCCAGCCAATTGATCCGGCTGTGGATCACCCCGATCCGGAACAGCATCCAGTTGATGACGCTGAAGGTCGGGTCGAACATCCACTTCCAGGCAAGGGTCGACAGCACGGTCGGAATGATGAACGGCAGCAAAATAAACGCGCGGGTAAAGGCTTTCCCCTTGAAGTGATGGTTCAGCAATATTGCCAGCCACAGGCCGAGCGCCAGCTTGAAGATCGTGGCGACGAAGGTATAGACGCAGGTGTTCCATACCGCGACGCGGAATATGCTGTCGTTCCAGACGTCCCGGAAATTCTGCAGCCCGACGAAATGACCCGGCACGCCGACCCTGCTATCGGTCACCGAGAGCATGATGCCCTTGACAAACGGATAGGCGATAAAGAGGCCGAGCAGCACCACGGTCGGCAGCAGCAGCAGCAATGCCAGCCAGCGCTCGTCTTCGAGCAGGCGGGTAATCGGGCCGCGTCGGGGCGAACCGGCGTAGGCCCGCGGAGCGGCGACGGTGGTAAAGGTCATTTCGCGGTCCCCAGGCCGGCCGAGCGCGCCATCATACGTAAATCTTCACCAACTCGTCCTGCGCCCATTTGACGGCGTCGGCGGGTGCTGTGCCCTGGACCGCCTTGGCGTACATGTCGACGATGATGTACTTGGTCTGGGCCTCGGCCGAGGCCCGGCCGGGCGGCCCGGCATAGCCCATCAGCCGGCCCTCCTTCGGCAGGTCGCGGAACGGCAGCAGGACCGGGTCTTTGGTCCATACCGCGTCATTTGCCCAGTATTTGGTAGCCCCGTCGGTATAGCCCTGCTGCGAGGTGAACCACTGCTCGAAAATCGGCTTCGAGTTGACCCAGGCAATAAACTTCTTTGCCGCCGGCTGGTTTTTCGAATAGCCCATCAGCATGTTGGTGAACGGGCCCGGCAGGTTGAACTGGCCGCCCGGGCCCTTGGGGAGCGGCGCGTGCAGGATGTCCTGCCACATCGGCGTCCCCTTTTCGGTCAAGTAGACGTCGGGCTTGCGCTTGGCTTCGAGATAGATCGAGGCGCCGTTGTTGGTGGCGCTGATGCTCCCCGAAAGAAACGCGCGGTTGTTGCTCGAATCATCCCAGGCGAGCCCGCCGGTGTCGCAGGCATCATTCCAGAACGGCACCGCGGCCTTGACCGATTCGAGTGTCGCCGGGCTGTCGAGCGCGACGGTCTTGCCATCGGCATCGACCTCCTTGCCGCCCCATGACCACAGCCAGGGATACCAGAACCCCGGCGGGTCGCCAAAGGAATGGCTCAGCGCCTGCCCGATCGGCCGGCCCTTGGCCTTGAGCTCTTTGCCGGCGGCCTGCAACGTCGCCCAGGTGTCCGGAAACTTGTCGTGGCCGATCTCGTGAAACCAGGATTTGCGCCAGGCGACGAGCCCGCCGCCGACGCACCACGGGACCCCGATCCACTTGTCGCCGACGGTGGCGACGGCTTTCGACAGCGGGTAGTAGCCGCCCTGGTCCTTGCCCAGCGCCTCGGCCACGTCGCTGACGTCGGCCAGGCTGTTGGTGTAGAGCTGCGGCCAGTTGTTGAGGGCGAGGATGATGTCCGGCCCCGATCCCGACTGGACCGCTGAGGTCACCCGCGCCTGGATGTCGTTGGCGTTGACCATCTCGAGGTTGAGCTTGATGCCGAGCGCCTTCTGGCATTCCGGCACGATCTGGTCGAGCAGCAGCTTATCCGAAGCCGGCACGAAGTCGGACCAGCGCAGCCAATGGACGGTCGTGGTCTGGGCGTAGGCAGGCGCCCGTCCCGTGGCCAGGATGCCGGCGAGGCCGCTCCCAGCGGCGACCGCACCGGCGCCGGAAAGTTGCAAAAGCCTGCGCCGGTCGATGCGCGTGATCATCGTTCCTCCCCAAAAAGCGTGCCCCGTTTGTAGGCGAGAACGATGTTTAGAGGCAACCGCGCGGCGGTACAAGCCGGATTGGAGCAGGCGGCTTGCCCGCGATCGGCGGCTGGGTTAAGGGGTCGCATCGGGGGTTCGCGACGGCATCGGACGGGAGAGGCGTATGAGCGAGGCTAAAGCGATCACGGTCCTCGGCATTTGCGGCAGCCTGCGCAAAGGCTCGTACAATATGGCAGCGCTGCGTACCGCGATCGAATTGAAGCCGCCCGGGATGACGATCGAGATCGCCGAAATCGGCGCAATCCCGCTCTACAATGAAGACGTGCGCGCTCAAGGCTTTCCGCCGCCGGTCGAGACCTTGCGGCGCCAAATCGCCGCCGCCGACGCGCTGCTCTTTGCCACTCCTGAATACAACTACTCGATGTCGGGTGTGCTGAAGAACGCGATCGACTGGGCCTCACGCCCGCCGGATCAACCCTTTGCTGGCAAGCCGGCGGCGATCATCGGCGCCGGCGCCGGAATGGCTGGCACCGCACACGCGCAAGGCGACCTGAGGCGCGCCTTCGTCTTCCTCGACATCCATCCGATCAATAGGCCCGAGGTGCGGATCGGCCAGGCGCACACCAAGTTCGACGCCAATGGCGGTCTGACCGACGAAGCCGCTCGCGGATTTATCCGCGATATGCTGGTGGCGCTCGAGAGCTGGACCCGACAAATTAGCCGCAAGAACTGAGACGGGCGTCAAAAAGCAATTAGCGGGAGGAACGTCATGGAGCTCGATTTTACCGGCAAGGTGGCGCTGATCACCGGCGCCGGCAACGGCATCGGCCGCGCCGCGGCACTGGGGTTCGCCAGGGGCGGCGCCAAAATCGTGCTGGTCGACCGCGATGCCGAAGGCGGCGAGGCGAGCGCCGGCATCATCCGCCAGCAGGGCGGGGAGGCGCGCTTTGTCAAGGCCGACGTTACCCGATCGGCCGAGGTGCGCGACTATGTCAAAGCCGCGCTCGACGCCTACGGCGCCATCGACTGCTTTTTCAACAATGCCGGCATCGAGGGCAAATGGGCGCACACCGCCGAACATGACGAGGATGCGTTCGACCAGGTCATCGCCGTCAACGTCAAGGGCGTGTTTCTGGGCCTGCGCCACGTGCTGCCGGTCATGCTGCAGCAAAAGCGCGGGGCGGTCGTCAACACCGCCTCGGTCGCCGGGCTGGTGGCGACGCCGGGCATGCCCGCCTATGTCGCCTCAAAGCATGCGGTGATCGGGCTGACCAAGACCGCCGCCGGCGAGGTCGCGCGCCAGGGGATACGGGTCAACGCGGTTTGCCCCGGCCCGGTCGACACCAGGATGATCCACTCGCTCGAGGCGCAGCTCAACCCCGCCGACCCGGCGAGCGTCAGCCGCCGCTATCAGGCGGCGATCCCGATGGGCCGCTATGTGACGCCGGACGAGATCGCCAACACCGTCCTGTTCCTGTGCTCGGATCTCGCCGCCGCGATCACCGGCGCGCAATACGTCGTCGATGGCGGGCGCACCGCGGTCGGGGGTGCGGTGACCCAGGCGATGCAGAGCTGATCCGGTCTTTCGGGCGGCGCGAGTTGCTTCAGCTCCGCCGGCAACCGGATCGAGGGCGATCCGCCCCGGTCATCGGGCCGAACCGCGCGGGTCAGATCCGCCCTCACAGCGGTACGGCTGGCTTAATCGGGTACGGCCGGTTCACCCAGCCGGGTGGCGGCTCGACCCGGTGCTGGTCACGGCGGCGAAACCGGGCCGCCGACCGGGTTGGCGGCACAGAACGAGTAGTCGTCCTGACCGGCCTGGGTCACAAACGCGGTGTGGGGCGCGACCATTGCGCCCTCGGGCGATTCGCCGATCGGGCAGTAGCACGACGCGACCGGCACCCCGTTGACATAACGCTCGTGGTCGCAGGCAAAGCTGAAGCAATTGACCAACTGGTTGCCGAGGTTGAAGTTCTTGCTGCAGTACAGCAGCGGGGCTTGGGCCGCAGGGCCGCTCGGCACCCAATTGTTGATCTCCTGCGGGATCTCATTCTTGACCGCGTAGAGCGACCAGAGGACGCCCGGAGCCGTCGGCGCGCACGAGCCTTGCATATTGCCGCCGACGACATCGGCGATCGCCTGGCCCGATTCGACCGGGCAGGTGCACTCGGCCTCCGGAAATCGCGCGGTGCCGCCGCCGGCGACGTGCACGGTCATGGTGGTTCCGGTCGGCTTGCAGGTCGAGGCCGCGCAGAGAGCGTAATAGCCGCTGCAGATCTTGAACGAGTGCTCGTCCGCCGCCGACGCGGAGCCCCCGATCGCCGTCAGAACGAGGATCGTCGCCGGCAAGCCAAAGGCCGCCTTGAGCCATAGGGCGCGTGGGACGGCCGCCCCTGCCGCGATCGGCTTTCGGTGATGATTTTGGCGGAGCGGTATTTTATCTGCATTTTTCATAGACTGTCTTCCCAATAGAGATTCGTCGACATCCCGCTTCAGGGCAAACCTGATCTGAACTTGTTGAGTAATGGTGAATAAAGCCCGGCCGGCCGGACTCTTTCACTGCGCCGATCGGGCGGCGCAAAGAGGCAGTCGAGACAGCGGAAGCGCTCCCGCCGCATCGGCTTTGCCGTCCGGAGCCGGGCCGCTCGCGACAGCTCGCCGGATTCGGAAGGTCGCAGCGCAGTTCGAATGCCGACGCTGGCGGCTGGCGTGGCGCTTTGTTATTGTCGAAAGTCGCCTGTTAATAAGGCCGGAAGGGGAGACATGGACGAGACCCGCACCTTGGCGATCGATATCGGCGGCACCGGCATCAAGGCCGCGCTGCTCGACGCGGCAGGCCGGATGATCACCGAGCGGCGGCGGGTGCCGACCCCGCCGAAGCCGCTGGCGCCGGCAGCGTTGATCCACGCGATCGACGAGGTGACAACCCCGCTTGGCGCGTTCGAGCGGGTGTCGGTCGGCTTCCCCGGCTACGTGCGCGAGGGCGTGGTATTGACGGCGCCCAATCTCGGAACCGCGGCCCTGGCCGGCTTCGACCTGCAATCGGCGCTGGCCGAGCGCTGGGGCAAGCCGGTCCGGGTGCTCAACGACGCCGACGTCCAGGGTTTCGGCGCGATCAAGGGCGAAGGGATCGAGATGGTGCTGACCTTGGGGACCGGCGCCGGCACCGCGATCTTCCGCGACGGTGAGGTCATGCCGCATCTCGAGCTCGCCCACCACCCGATCAGCGGCAAGAAAACCTATGACGAATACCTCGGCAACGCCGCCCGCCGCAGGAAGGGCAGAAAGGCCTGGAACAGCCGCGTCGCCAGGGTCATCGACATCCTGCGCGTGGTGGTGCGGTTCGATCACCTTTATCTGGGTGGCGGCAATGCCAAGGATGTCGGCATCCCGTTGCCCGAGGACGTGACGATCGTCGCCAATACCGACGGGTTGACCGGCGGGATCGGCCTGTGGCGGTCGGATCCGCCGCGCCATACCGCCGTCGGAACCTCCCCCAGTGACGATTCGCCGGATGCCAGCGGTGGCGACGCCGCGGCGGCCCCCGAGCCCCCGAGCAATACCGCCGCCTGACCAACCGGTTTCCCCAAGCACCTTCCTGGGATCGAATCGAATGCGGCGTCCGGCTGCCCTGGCTGCCCTGCTGGTCCTGGCCGGCTGCGCCGGCAGACCACCGACCGCCGCGCAGGCCCCGCCGCCGACGGCAACGCCTATGACAGCGCTCAACGCCCACATCCCGCCCTTCGCGCGCTGGCCGTACGAACCCTTTTCGCGCGAGGCGGCGGTCCAGATCGCGCTCGGCGAGTGGCGCGCCTTTCGCCAACCGGTGGTCTACCCGAACACCCCGCTGCCCGAGGACGAGGAACGCGAAAACGGGCTATGGCAGCGGGTCGGCCTTTATTGGTGGCTCGGCCTCGATCCGAGCTGGCGGCAATCGGGCTGGACCGGCAAGCACGACGAGAATGGGCAGGTGTTCCCAGCCGACATCGATGGCGATTTCGCCTGGTCGGCGGCGTTTATCTCGTACGTGATGCGGCTGGCCGGCGCCGGCAGCAGCTTTCCTTATTCGGAGACGCATTCCGACTACATCGACGCCGCCGCCCGCCACGATCCCGGGGTCGCGCTCGTGGCCGAGCGGATCGAGGTATACGCGCCGCAGCAGGGCGATCTGATCTGTCTGTGGCGAGGCGGGCAGCCGAAAACCTTCGACCAATTGCCGGCGGGGCGCTTTCCCGGCCATTGCGATATCGTCGTCGCGATCAAGCCCGGGCTGCTCGACGTGATCGGCGGCAACGTCGAGAACGCGGTATCGATGAAATACATCCCGGTGACCGCCGACGGCCATCTGGCGATGCCCGACGGCACCGTCATCGATCCCGACCACCACTGGTTCGTCGTGCTGAAGGTGCTGTATCAGCGCGACGGAAGCTCGCCGCCGGCGATCTCGCAAGCGCCTGCTCCGGGGCGCGGCCCGGCTTAGCGCGCTTAGCGTTCCCGGTTAGCGTTCCCCGGCGGCGGCGACCTCGCGCCCGCGGCCGCCCTCGATCATCGCTGCGGCTAGGCCCGGCTCGCGATCGAGCACCAGCCGATAGAGCCTGCGCACCGCGGCGACGATCTCGCCGTCGCGCCCGAGCAATGCGTCGCCGATCTCGACCATGCGCAGATTGGGCCACGCGCGCGGCCGCACCCGCAGCACCTCGCCGACCACGTCGCGCGCCGGCCGGGCCGGATCGCGCTGCGCCAGGATCAAGATCGCCGCCGCGGTCGAGCGCGACACCCCGGCATGGCAGTGCACCAGCAGATGAGGGTGCTGCGGCTCCTCGCCGGCCATACTGCCGATCGTGCCGAGATCGCGGCCAAAGGCCAGCAGAAGCTCGACATCCCAGCGCTGCGGCGCGATCGACCCCGGCAGCGGCTCGATCACATCGTGGAAGTGCAGCTTCAGGCGGCGGTCGACGGCAAAGCCGCGCAGGGCCGCAGGCTCGGGCCAGCCCGGATCGAGGATCGAGAGCACATGGGTGATCGCGCGCCGGTCGTGACCGGCGAGCTCCTCGATCCCGCAAACGCTGATCCGGATGGACATCGGTTCACTCCTGCTCACAACCGGTTCTCCTCGACCGATCTCGCCGGGGCCGAGGATGGCGCCTAGTTGTGGCAAATCTGTGCGCGATCCGTCCGCTGCCGTCGCCCCCGAGCCGGCGTCGACGCCTGGACGGTGATGATCCTGCCAGCCATTCCTTTTGAAACATTTTCCGCCATCCGGATCAAAGCGAAATTCCACAACGGCGAGGATCGGCCGGTGAAGCGCGGGTGGGAATTACGCAGCGACTGTGAAGATCCTCACACTCTCGGTTGCCGCTTCCGCACATGCTGGGGCTAGCGAGCGGAGTGTCGTGCGATGGATCAAAACTTAGCTGGCCTGGGCTACGCCGCCTGCGGGCTGTTGATCGTCGTCTATGCCTGGGCGCGGTTCAATACGCCGCCGTCCAACCGCTCGTCGACCCGTCAGGCGCTCTATTGGTGGGCGGGATTGGGTTATGTTCTGAGCGCGCTCGTGCTGTTCGCGGCGCTGTCTCTTCTGCTCAAGGCCGCGATCTGGCGCAGTGTGCTGCTCGGAGCCGAAGACGACCCGTCCCTCCCGGCGCCGCTGATCGCGACCTTGGCGATGACGACCCTGCTGCCGTCCGTTCCGCTGCTGAAACCGCTCGACGCGTGGTTCCTCTCGCTCTTTCTCGGCTGGGCCGAAATTCCCGCCGAGGCCAAGCGCCGCGCCGCGGCGATGACTCCGCACAGCTTCAGCGTGAGCGAGCTCGACGTCGCCGGGTTGCGGGAAACTTTTGGCGACGGCAGTTGCGGCGACGATCTGGTCCGCCATTTGACCTCTCGCCGCGATGAGGGCTTGCCGATGTCGCAATACCGACTGACCCGGGTGGCGAAGCTCTTTGACCGCCTTGGCAGGCTGGCGGCCGAACGCCGATACGCCCGATTCTTTGCCGCGGCCGACGCTGATTTTGCAGCGTTATCCCGGCACACAGTCGAATTTCTTCGTCGCTCCGCAGCTTCCCTGACCATTGCCGAACGGCTGCGCGGACACGAAGCGGAGGCCGCCTATGAGGAGTTGATGCAGGAGCGGCGGATTGCCTTCGCCGAGCGCTGCCGAGATATTTTCGCAGCCCAGGCGCGGTTTCTTGCGCACGCGGTGCTGCGCTCGGAAAAGAGCGAGAAAGATATTGTCTGCCGTCTGCGCGAAATCGGGTTCGCCGCAACCGAGCCGATGAACGTACCCCATTTCCCGATCGACAGCCTGACGGTGCTGGCAGCGGGCATGCTGGTTTATTTGGCAGTGGTCACGATGCTCTTCGCGCCGATTACCGGCGACCAATCGCAACAAGCCGCCGGACTGGTCATGGCGTTGAAGATCTGGCTGGTCAGGTTGGTTCCGGTTTGCGCGACCGTATGGCTGATGCAGCGTTACGCATTCTTTCGCCGCTCGACCGGGGATTCGCCGCGCTTTTTTGCCTATGTCGTCAACGGTGTCGTCGCCAGCGCGATCGCCGCCCTAATCTGCTTGCTCTTTTATCAGATCGGCGCTGACGGCAACGCCGATCGCACCATGGTGGCCGAGCGCGACCTGTCGCTGATCCTGCTGAGCTTTCCGTTATGTGCGGCGGTGGCGCTATGCTGCGACGACTGGCCCAACGATACGACGCCGCCTCGCGGGCTGCGTTTGGCCGAGGCGCTCGGCTGCGCCGCCCTGATCGGAGCGGCGACGGTTCTGCTCTATTTTGAGGGAATGCTGCTGCTCCCGCCGGACGCGCGAACCGGCTGGCGGCTGCCGGTCGTGCTGGCGCTGCCGAGCGCTGTCGCCATGGTGGTCGGCGGTTGCGTGCCGCACATCTACCGCTCTGCCCGCCATGTCGCCAGCGTGCGGCGCGACGAGGCGAACGAAATTCCGATGTCTTCCCCGTCGACCGCAACCAACGGCGCACCATCCGGCCGCGAACTGGCTTAACCAGAAGCCAGGATGGGCCCCGTCACCCGCGCGAACATCTGGGCCTTGCTGATCGACCTAGCCGGTGGTGCGGCTGTCGCCGGTTGCGGCCCCGTCCGCCCGGTCCCGCCGCGTTCGCTGTTTAGGCCGGGCGGCGGTCGGCGCGCTGGGCCAGCCGCGCTTCTATCGCGTCCCAGATCTTGGCGGCGACGTCGACCCCGTCGAGGCGGGCGATTTCCTGGATCCCGGTCGGCGAGGTCACGTTGATCTCGGTCATCCAGTCGCCGATCACATCGATGCCGACAAACACCAGCCCTTGGGCCCGCAGGGTCGGTCCGATCGCGGCGCAGATCTCGCGTTCGCGCGCGGTCAGCTCGGTCTTCTCCGGACGGCCGCCGACATGCAGGTTGGCGCGCGCCTCGCCGGCGGCCGGCACCCGCAGGACCCCGCCCACGGCCTCGCCTTCGACCAGGATGATGCGCTTGTCGCCCGCCCGGATCTCCGGCAGGTAGCGCTGCACCATGACCGGCTCGCGCTGGATCTGCTCGTACATCTCCAAAAGCGCGGTCAGGTTCTCGTCCCCCGCACGCAGCCGGAATACGCCGGCCCCGCCATTGCCGAACAGCGGCTTCAGGATGATGTCGCCGTGCTCGTTCCAGAAGGCGCGGATCTCGTCGCGGTCGCGGGTCAGGAGGGTCGGCGGCATCAGCTCCCTGAAGCGCAGCACAAAGAGCTTCTCCGGCGCGTTGCGCACCGCCGCCGGATCGTTGACCACGAGCGGCCCGTCTGCCGGCAGCAGCTCGAGTAGATGGGTCGCGGTGATATAGGCCATGTCGAACGGCGGGTCCTGGCGCATCAGGATCACGTCGACGCCGGCGAGGTCGAGCTCCTCAGAGGCGCCGAAGCGGTGATGATGGCCGTGGCGGCGGACCACTTGGAGCGGCCGCCCGCGGGCATAGAGGCGCCCGTCGCGCAGGGTCAGGGCCTCGGGCAGGTAGTGGAACAGCGCATGGCCGCGGGCCTGCGCCTCGAGCGCGAGGGCGAATGTCGAATCCGCGTCGATGTTGATCGTGTCGATCGGATCCATCTGGATCGCGACGGCGAGACCCATGGCTCATCTCCTGGTGACCGGCACTGATATACCGGGCGGCGCGACCCGCCGCCACCGGCTCCGCCGGCGGGGATTCGAAGGTAAATGGACATTGGCTGATCGGCGGGGAGCGCGGCGCAGCACCGTCGCGCCAAAGGTTGATGTCGGCTGGAATGTATGCGCCTATCCTCGCATTTTCTTAACAGTGCCCTGCCTATCCTGATGGCGGGCGTCGCCGTGGATTCAGGCTGCACCGGCTTTACCGCCAATACGGGAGCGGGGATGACAGGCTCGCAATTCGAACCACAATATTACGATGCTCTACACTCGAGGCCCGACAGCAATCTAGCGCAACCTCTCAAGAGCCCGTATTACCCGTTGTATCGAAAAGTGCGCGAGTTTGTGCGGCAACAGGGCGTGCATACGGTGCTCGAGGTCGGCTGCGGCAGCGGGGTGCTGGCCGAGATGCTGATCGCCGACGGACTGACCTATGACGGCTTCGACTTTAGTCCGGTCGCGGTCGAAAACGCCCGCTCCCGCAGCCCGGAAGGCCGTTTCTTTGTCGCCGACGCGACCCGGCCGTCAGCCTACGACCGATCCTACGACAGCATCGTATGCTGCGAGGTCTTGGAACACATCGATGGCGATTTGGCCGCGGTCCAGCACTGGAAATCCGGCGCCTGCTGTGTGTGTTCGCTGCCGAACTTCGACTACGAGAGCCACGTCCGATTTTTCCGCTCCGAAGACCAGATACGACAGCGTTACGGCGGGTTGCTCGACATCAGCCAAATCGCGCGGGTGCCCAGCTCGGCGAGCGCAAATCTCAGCTGGGCCGCATATTGGCGGCGGATCAGGTGGGCTCGCAACGAGCCGACCCGGCTGCTCGGCATTCTCGGGATCAACCGCTTCGAGTGGTTTGGCGGCTGGTTCGTGTTCGTCGGACGGCGCCGCTGATGCGCCGACGCGAAATGCCGCGCGTGCGGGCGCGATAGCGCAAAGCCAGCTCGGCGCGACAATCGAGCGCTCTGGCAGGGTGCTGCTTTATTTTCCCGTGCAGGCCCCCTTCCAGATGGCCCCGCGGGGCCATCTTAGGCTGGGGCAAACTTTTAAATCACGGCCGAAAGCCCCATCCGGATGATGGCGGTGGCGCGGCCGTTCATCTCCGGGCTGAACTCCAAGACGATCAACATGCCGAACGCGGCGACCCGCGAGGACTGCAAGAGCGCCTGGCTGATGTCCGGGCACCGCGACCGCGGCCGTCGCTCCTGTTCGAGCCGTGTCACGCTCGATAACGAGTTGGGGGTTGCATCCGGCGGCAGGACAATGTTTCGTGGCGGGAGCATTCGGGTCGCACCCGCCGCTGTCCAGCTGCCGGTCGGATCGCTCAGGGAACACAATGCGGGTGTTGGTCGGGCTCTACCTCGTGATCGGAGTGGCACTGCTGGCGATCGGCTATCTGCTGCCCGGCCCGTGCCCCAACCGCAACACCGACATCGTCAGCGACGTCGTCTTTGTGCTGACCTGGCCGGTTGGTCTCTACGCCGAAGTCTATCATGGGCAGTTGTCGGTCGAGGGTTGGCTTCGCGCGCAGGCCTGCCAAGGCGGCGACGGATTGGGAACCAAGAAGATCTGAGGCCGGCGCTGGGCGCCGGCGCCCGGGCGACCCATTGGAATAAGGGTTAACCGACAAATTTTCGGGAATTGCCGCTTGCGTTCCGGGCGCAACGGCGTATTTATCGGGTCCGCGACGCACTCGCACGTGCCTATGGCCCATGGTGGTTATGCAACGACGTAACGCGTCCTTTTTGGTCGTCCGGCCGAAAGGCCGGTCCCGAGAGGGAGGTCGATATGGTTGCTTTCCGGCTGAGGGGCGTGGTGCCCTGCCCCGACGCGAACCTCCGCGGGACGCGCCTGCGCGGGCGGGGCAACCGGGTCATCGACCCGAGTAGTCTGAGCTAAGCAGAAAAATGTAGCCGAGTCGGGCGTCAAAGCCCGGTTCTGCTGTCGTCTTTTCGGTTTGCTTTCGGTCGAGGCCGAGGCGATGCCCGGCGTGTCTGCACACGCTCGCGTAGCCTTGGGCGCGACCGGCAGCGGCCTGCTTCGCTCAGCCGCTTCGCGGGAAGGATCACCCCCCATAATGAATGAGAGGATCTCGCGTTTCCTCGCCGAAAATGCGCCGGAGACCCCCTGTCTCGTCGTGGATCTCGACACGATTGCCGAGGCTTACGACGCCTTGTGCCGGCATCTGCCGCTCGCCCGCGTCTATTACGCGGTAAAGGCCAACCCGGCTGTGGCGATCCTGGCCATGCTCGACGGCAAGGGCGCCAATTTCGACGTGGCCAGCCGCGGCGAAATCGAGCTGTGCCTCGATAACGGCGTGGCCGCGGACCGGCTGTCGTTCGGCAACACGATAAAGAAGGAAAGGGACATCGCCTTTGCCCATGGCGCGGGGCTGCGGCTGTTTGCCTTCGACAGCGCGCACGAGCTCGAGAAGCTGGCGCGCGCGGCCCCGGGTGCCCGCGTTTTCTGCCGCATACTGGTCGATTGCGCCGGCGCCGAATGGCCGCTGTCGCGCAAGTTCGGCTGCGTCCCCGAGATGGCGGTCGACCTCTTGCGGCAGGCGCGCCGCCTCGGCCTCGACCCTTACGGCGTGTCGTTCCATGTCGGCTCTCAGCAAACCGATCTGCGGCAGTGGGACGGCGCCGTCGGCACCGCGGCGCGCATGTTCTCGCTGCTCGCCGAGGCCGATATCGATCTGCGCATGGTCAATATCGGCGGCGGGTTTCCGGCGCATTACACCGGCGAGGTGCCGGCGGTCGAGAGCTATGCCCGCGCGGTCATGGCGGCGGTAACTCGGCATTTCGGCAACCATCTGCCGGAAATCATCATCGAGCCCGGGCGCTCGCTCGTCGGCGACGCCGGGGTGATCCAAAGCGAGGTCGTGCTGATCTCGCAAAAGGGCGGCGGCGATGCGCGGCGCTGGGTCTATCTCGATGTCGGCAAGTTCAACGGGCTCGCCGAGACGATGGACGAGAGCATCAAGTACCGGATCGCGACCCCCGGCCGCGACGGGGCCAGCGGCGCGGTCATCCTCGCTGGGCCGACCTGCGACAGCGCCGACATTCTGTACGAGCGCACCGAGTACCGGCTGCCGCTTGGCCTCGAAGTCGGCGACAAGGTCGAGATCCTGTCGGCCGGCGCCTACACCGCGAGCTACGCCTCGGTCGGGTTCAACGGCTTCGCCCCGATCCGCACCTATTGCATCTGAGCCGGCGCCGGCAGGTCGAACCAGCTGCCGCTCGGGTGCGGCACTGTAAGCTGATTTCGCAGCGGATCAGGGAGAACAAGATGAAACGGACGATTTCGGCATGCGCCGGCCCGGCGCTCGGCATGATCGCGCTCGGCATGATCGCGGTCGGCGCCTCGGCAGCGACAAAACACTCGGCGACAAAGCACTCGGCGCAAAACGGGCCGCCGGCCTGCGGCGCGCTGAGCTTCCGGGCGGTGGCTGCCGGCGCCGCCGACGGCGACCAGCAGGCCGGCTTCTACCGATCGCGCTACGGCACCTTGGCGCTGCACGCCGATGTCAAGCAAGGCCAGGCGGTCGACTATTTCGTGCTGGCCGACGGCAAGCGGCTGGGTGCGGCACCGGCCGCTCTGCCGGATTGGGCGACGAGTTGCGCCGCGGCAAAGAAATTGCCCGCGCCGCTCGCCGCCGGCGCCTCGGCCTGCACCGGAGAACGCTTCCGGGTTACTCTCGCCCATGCCGGGGACCAGCGTCTGGCGCTGCTCTATGCGCTCGCCGGCTCGACTTGGCGGTTCTGCAGCGCCGGCAGCTATTGACGAGGTGACGCGGTGACGCGGCGCTGGTCGCATCGGCCATTGCCAGCGCCGACAAGCTTCAAGTAGTGTCGCCGCAGCGACGGGCCGCACCGGGTCAAGCTCGGCGACCGACAGCAAGGGTCGCCCAAGAAACCGGGTTTATCAGAGCAGCGAGAGCCGTGGCGCGACGTCGTGATGCGGCGCCGGCATAGGGAGAGCGCGATGTTGGAATTACTAGAGCAGCAGAAGAAGCTGACGACGAATCAGTGGAAGATCGCTGGCGCCGCGACGCTCGGCGACATGCTCGATTTCTTTGATTTCTTCCTGATCGGCTTCGTTCTGGCGTTCGTGGTGAAGGCGTGGCACCTCAACTACGGGCAGTCGGGCGCGATCCTGCTGGCCTCGGGGGTCAGCGCGCCATTCGGCTCGCTGCTCTATGGCTGGATGGCCGACAAGGTCGGCCGGCGCACCGCGCTGATCACCGCCGTGCTCAACGTCTCGCTCGCCACCGGGGCGATGGCGCTGACCCCGGAAGGTGGATGGATCTACCTGGTCATCTGCCGCTTTTTCGTCGGCTTCGCGGTGACCGGATTGTATTCGGTCGACATCACCCTGATGCAGGAATTCTCCCCGGCTCACAAGCGCGGCTGGTTCACCGGCGTCACCACGACGATGCTGCCGGCCGGCCAATTGATCGCCGCCTTGCTCGGCGCGTTCGCCGCCCCCTATATCGGTTGGCGCGGGATGGTTGCGGTGGGGTTGCTGCCGGCCTTCCTGTGCTTGTACATTCGAGCGTTCGTCCCCGAATCGCCGCATTGGCTGCTGCGCCAGGGCCGGGTCGAAGAGGCGCGCAAGGCGCTCGCCTGGGCCTTGCAGATGGACCCGGCAAAAATCGCATTGCCGGCCGTGCCCCCGATCATCGAAAAAACCCGCTGGCTCGAAATATTTAAATATCCGCGCAGCATCATCGCCGGCTGCCTGACCGGGCTGACCCAGACCGGCGGCGTGGCGCTGGCCCTTTGGCTGGTGACCCTGCTGGTCATGGTGCTGAAGATCAGCGCGCCCGAGGCCTCAAAGCTGATCATCTGGATCAGCCTGTCGGCGATCGCCGGCCGGTTCTTCTGCTCGTGGATCTCGGATGCGTGGGGACGCCGCGCCTCCGGCGTGTTCAGCTGCTTGGCCGGCGGTGTATTCATGTCGCTGGCCGGCTATCTGCACAGTGTGTTCATCGGCGGCATGTCGATGTTCTTTTTGATGATCCTGATCCAGAACTTCTTCGGCAGCGGCAACTATTCGATCGTCGGCCCTTATATGGGCGAGTTGTGGCCGGCCCGGCTGCGCGGCAGCGGCATGGGCTTTGTCTATGGCGTCGGCAATCTCGGCAAGTTTATCGGCCCGGCGGGGCTGGCGCTGATCGCCGGCTCGTCGAACATGGTCAGCCCAAAGGCGACCCTCGCCGCGCTGATCCCCGGTTTCAATTACTTCGCCTTCTGGTACTTTCTCGGTGCGGTCGCGTTCTGGTTCATCGGCATGGAGACCCGCGGCAAGACCATCGACGAAATCGAAACCGCGCTCGACGGCCCGCGCCCGGTTGCAGCAAGCGCCGCGGGTCGCGCCGCCGGGAACTGAGCCGATCCACTCCGCCCGGACGCGCGAGCCCGACGGCGCGACCGCCGGCGACCGGGATCAGCGGTTAGTGATCAGCGGTTCTGGGTCCAGTCGTCGCGCCACAGGAAATCGGGGCCGAGCTCGGCGAGGCTCGGGCAGCCGATCTGGGCCATGACCAGATCGATCTCGGTGCGGAAGATGTCGACCGCCTTCTTGACCCCGGCGCCACCGCCGGCGACCGCGCCATATAGTGTCGGCCGGCCGAAGAAGACGAACTGGGCGCCGAGGCACCGGGCGATCAGGATATCGGCGCCGCGCCTGACACCACTGTCGAGCATGACCGTCACCTTGTCGCCGACCGCCGCTTTGATCGCCGGCAACGCGTCGAGCGAGGCCGGAGCCTGGTCGAGCTGGCGGCCGCCATGGTTCGACACGATGATCCCGTCGACGCCGATCTCGGCGGCCCGGACCGCATCGGCCGGGCTCAAAATCCCTTTGACGACGAGCGGGCGCGGGAACAGCCGGCGATAGCGTTCGAGGTCGCGCCAGGTCTGCGCCGCAGCCGGGGTCTGGGTGCGGCCAAGCCGGATCGCATCGGCCTTGCTGGCGCCATTGCCGGCATGCGGGGCCCAGTTGCCGAGGGTCGGGGCGCCGCCGTGCCGCACATAATCGATGACCCAGGCCGGGTGGGTCATCGCCTCCAACAGGATCGACGGCTTCAGCTTCAGGGCTTCCATGACCCCGCCGTTGCGCACCGAGGCAAAGCCGTTGCGCCAGTTGCGCTCGCGCTTGGGGTGGATCGGTACGTCGACGGTCAGCACCAGCGCGCCGACGCCGCAGTCTCGGGCGCGACCGATCAAGGCGTCGGAGAGATTGCCGTCCTTTGCCGCGTAGAGTTGATACCAGGTGTTGTCGGGCGCCACCCGCATCGCCTCTTCCATCGAGGCGTTGCTGCCGCCCGACATGATGAAGGGGATGTTGGCTTCGGCCGCCGCCTCGGCCAGCAGTAGATCGCCGTTGCGCCGGTAAAGACCGGCGCCGCCGGTCGGCGAGATGCCGAACGGGCTCGAATAGGTATGGCCGAACAAGGTCGCCGCCTGGTCGCGCACCGACACGTCGACCAGGTAGCGCGGCAACAGCTGGTGCTTTTGAAAGGCGGCGCGGTTGCGCTCGAGGCCGCGCTCGTCTTCGAGCCCGCCTTCGATAAAGTCGAAGATGATCTTCGGCAATTTGCGCTTGGCGATCCGGTGCAGGTCTTCGATGTTGATTGCCTGGTCGAGCTTCATCGTCACAGGGTCCCGCTGAAAGGCGCCAGTTCGAAGGAACAATGCTGGTTTCGTGCGCGGCCGACAACCATCAAGGCGTCGCAACCGCCATGCCGAGCGCGCGGGCGGCAGCGGCGATGCCGTGGTCGAAGGTAACGAGCGTCGCATCGAAGGGCCGGGCGATCGCGATGTGCAGCGCATCGGCTCTCGACGAGACCGGACTCGCCTTGGGCTACGCCGACAAAATCCGCAAATTCGAGGCTCAGCGGCCAACCGAAGAACCTTAATTGGACAGCATCACCCGCTAGGCGCGGTTGGATGCACAGGAGATGGAAATGAAAATCGCCCTATTACCCGGCGATGGCATCGGCCCCGAGATCGTGGCCGAGGCGGTCAAGGTCCTCAAAGGGCTCGACGAACAATTCAAATTCGAGGAAGCCCCCTTCGGCGGCGCAGGCTACGAAGCGAGCGGCCGTCGGCTGTTGCGCAACACACGAGGGAAACCCTGGCCGTCGCTGGACTCGACTAACGCGCAGTTGACCGGCTGCGGTAGCCCCGGAGTGGATCGTAGGGAGCCCGCAAGTCGAGGACCAAAATCCGGGGCGGCAGGGGGCAAGCCGGCCGCCGGAATACCGTCGTGCGCAATTTAAGGGCCTTCGGGGAGTCGGTCGGTGCGCAAGCACCCGCGCGCATCCGCCCACGCCGTCGCGATCACCTGGTGGCGCAAGAAGGGCGACGAGTTCAGGGCCGCTACGCAGCAGCGCAATCGGCCCGACCGCTGCGCTATATCTGGGGCTCAAGGAGATCAGCCCTGGGCGCCAACGCCGTTGTTCGGGCTCGGACCGATGCGCAGACCAAGGCCGAAGCCGCGGCCGTATTGAAGGTGATGGGCCTCACGGTGTCCGACGCGTTCCGGCTGACGATGGTGAGGATCGCCAAGGAGAAGGCGCTGCCGTTCGAGCCTCTGGCGCCGAACGAGGAGACAATCGAGGCGATGAAGGCCGCGCGTCGCGGCGAACTGGTCACAATCGGGCCGCCGGGCAACCTGCTCGCGAGCCTGGATGCGGGCGGTTAAGCATACCAGCCGCTTTCCACGCGACCACAAGCGGGAGGAATCGGGCCGGCGCGCCAAGCGCCTCGATCCCGTGCTGCTCGAAACCGTCACGGTGCTCGCGACCGACGAGCCGTTGGCCCGGCGGCATTTCGATCACCCGCTCAGCGGTGAGTGGAACACGATCCTCATGGCATCGGCAACGATGTGCCTTTCGTGCCGCTACATCTCCTTCATCACTTGCGCATAGGAGATGACGGCGAACAGCGCGGTGCCTCCGGCGATGTTGCCGAGGAGCACCGGGATCGTGAACCGGGCGATCATCTGCCACAGGCTCCATTGGCCGTCGAGCACCAATAGAAAGCCCTCGACGCTGCCGGCGACGATGTGGGTGAAGCCGGCGATGGCGATCAGGTAGGTCACCATCGTCACAACCTGGAATTGCGCGCCCTCGGCGCTGGGAATGAGCCAGACCATCGACGCGATCAGAAACCCGGCGCCAACCGCCCGGAAAAACATCGCGGCCCAGCCGAGCCCGAGCAGATGCCCGCTGAGCTCCAGCATCCCGTGGCGCAGCTCTGGGGTCAGCACCGGGGTAAGGGTGCAAAACAGCGCCGCCACAAGCGTGCCGGCCATGTTGGCGGCAAAGACAACCGCCCACATCCGCGCCAGCCGCCGCACGTTCGCGAGGGTGAGCTCGGCCATGACCGGCAGCACGACGGTGACCGTGTTCTCGGTGAACAGCTGCTGGCGCGCCAGCACGACG
>DASYNW010000020.1:0-22413 GCA_036008325.1 Allostellaceae bacterium | reverse complement strand
CCTCGATTTCAGCTTCCGGCACCTCGAACAGCAGCTCGTCATGCACCTGCAGCAGCATGCGGGCGCGTAGACCCTCGCCAGCGAGTGCCGCCGGGATGCGGGCCATCGCGCGCTTGATGATGTCGGCCGCGGCCCCCTGCAGCGGCGCGTTGATCGCCTGGCGCTCGGCCCCGGCGCGGCGCGCCGGGTTCGCGTCGCGAATGCCGGCGATCCAGCATTTGCGGCCAAAGATCGTCTCGACATAGCCGGTGCTGCGGCAATCGGCCTTGATCCGCTCCATATAGGCTCGGATCGCCGGAAAGCGTTCGAAATAGGCGCGGATATAGGCCGCGGCCTCGGCCTGCGGCACCCCGATCTGGGCGCCGAGGCCAAACGCGCTGATGCCATAGATGATGCCGAAATTGATCGCCTTCGCCCGGCGCCGGGTGGTCGCGTCCATCGCGGCGAGCGGCACGCCGAACACCTGGCTCGCGGTCAGCGCGTGAATGTCGACCCCGTCGCGAAACGCCTCTTTCAGCTCCGGGACGTCGGCGACATGGGCGGCGAGCCGCAGCTCGATCTGGCTGTAATCGGCCGAGAGCAGCAGATTGCCCGGCTCGGCGATAAAGGTGCGGCGGATGCGCCGTCCCTCCTCGGTGCGGATCGGGATGTTCTGCAGATTGGGGTTGTTCGAGGAGAACCGACCGGTTGCCGCCACGGCGAGCGCGTAGGAGGTGTGCACCCGCCCGGTCTCGCGGTCGATTTCGTCGGCCAGCGCATCGGCATAAGTCGATTTGAGCTTGGTCAGCTGCCGCCATTCGAGGACGTGGCGCGGCACCTCGTGCAGCGGCGCCAGCTCTTCGAGGATCGAGGCGTCGGTGCCGTAAGCGCCGGTCTTGCCCTTCTTGCCGCCGGGCAGGCCGAGCTTGTCGAACAGTACCTCGCCCAATTGCTTGGTCGAGCCGATATTGAAATCGTTGCCGACCGCGCGGTAGATCGCGGTCTCGATCTCGGCGATGCGCTGCCCGAAATCGTGCGAGAGCCCGGCCAGAGCCTCGCGGTCGACCTTGATCCCGTCCCGCTCCATCGCCGCCACGACCGGAACCAGCGGGCGCTCGATCGTCTCGTAGAACGCGGTCAGCCTGTCGCGCACCAGCCCCGCCTTCAGCAGCAGGTGCAGGCGCAGGGCCGCGTCGGCGCGCTCGGCGGCGAAGTCGCGCACCCGCTCGGGCGGCAGCTCGGCGAAGGCGACCAGGCTCTTGCCGGTGCCGATCAGTTCCTTCTGCGGGGTCAGCTCGTGCTCGAACGACCGCCGCACCAGGCTCTCGATCGCGTGGTCGAACTGCCCGCCGTCGAGCACATACGACATCAGCATCGTGCAGTCGTAGGGCGCCAAGGTCACGCCCCAGCGCGACAGCAGATGGGCGGCGGCCTTGACGTCATGCCCGATCTTCAGAACGCCGGGGTCCTCCAGCAGCGGCCGCAGCATTTCAAGGGCCCGGTCCGGGGGCAGCTTGCCCTCACCCGCCTCGCTGCGCTCGGCACCCTCTCCCGCGTTGCGGGAGAGGGGGGACCCAGGCTGGCCTGGGTGGGTGAGGGTGTCGTCGAGTAGTAGGGAAGGCGCGGCGAGGTCGAGCTCCGTCGCCGGCCGGTGCGCCAGCGGGACATAGGCGGCGAGCCCCGGCGACAGCGCCAGCGCGATCCCGGCGAGTGCTGGCCTGGCACCGGCGACGGCGCTCGTCACCGGCCAGATTGCCAAGGTTCCGGCCTCGCGGGCCGCCTCGATCCAGCGCTCGAGGCCTTCTGCGGTGTCGATCAGCGCGTAGCTGCGCGGCGCGATAAATCGCGGCACCGGCGGGATCGCCGGCTCGGGATGCTCGGGCGCCGCCGCCGGCGCCGTCACCGACAGGCGCTGGGCGATGCGCGTCTTGAGCGCCCGCAGCTCCATTTCGTCCAGGAACGGGAACAGCTTATCGGGATCGTAGGGCTTGACTTCGAGCGCCGACAGCGGGCACGGCACCGGCACGTCGTCGTCGAGCTTGACCAGGACCTTCGACAGCCGCGCCTGGTCTTCGTTGTCGATCAGCGCCTGACGGCGCTTCGGCTGCTTGATCTCGGCCGCGCGGGCGAGCAGGGTTTCGAGGTCGCCATAGGCGTTGATCAGCTCGGCCGCGGTCTTGACCCCGATCCCCGGCACCCCCGGCACGTTGTCGACCGTGTCGCCGCACAGCGCCTGGACCTCGATAACCTTGTCCGGACCGACGCCGAATTTCTCGCGCACCTCGGCGGCGCCGATCAGACGATCGCTCATCGGGTCGCGCATCGTGACCCGATCGCCGACCAGCTGCATCAGATCCTTGTCGGACGACAGGATCGTGACCTTGGCGCCGGCCTCGACCGCGAGCCGCGCATAGGTCGCGATCAAATCGTCGGCCTCGAACCCCTCCATCTCGATCCGACAGATGTCGAAAGCGTCGGCCGCGCGCCGCACATGCGCCAATTGCGGGCGCAGATCGTCCGGCATTTCGCGCCGGTTGGCCTTGTATTGGTCGTAGATGCGGTTGCGGAAGCTGGTGCCGGAGGCATCGAAGATCACCGCCATGCGGTCGGCGTCGGTCTCGCGCCGGTATTTATCGAGCATGTTGCTGAAGATCATCACGACTTCGGTCGGAGTCCCGTCGGATTGCCGCTGAAACCGCTCGACCTTGGGATCGCGCGCACGGGCGAAATAGGCGCGAAAGATAAAGCCCGAACCGTCGATCAGAAAGACGTGATGCGGCGCCGCCGAGGGGCTCTGCGCCGTGATTGTGGCGGCCGGATCCCCCGCGATTGCGGCGCCCGGATCGGGTTCACCGGCGAGGGCGGCGGGGTCTTTGATCTCGTCCACGACTTCCTGCTTTCACACGCGCCGCCTCTCCTGCTCAACTTTGGGCAAGCTCTCGAGCGCCATACCGGCAATCGCCCGGTTGATATAAAGGCGCGAGCAATAGGGGCATTCGACCCGGCCGGAGGGTGCGAGGTTCAGATAGACCCGCGGATGGCCGAGCGGGCCGCCGCCGCCGTTACACGCGGCCACCATCTCATCGATGTAAATGGTTTCGAAAGGTCCCATTAACCAGCCGGAGATATCGAGAGCCGGTGTGACACGGCGCCGGTTGACCGTTTGACGAGGTCGATGATACGCATTGCCGCGGCACAATCAATGATCCGCTCCTCGCTTTCCGGCTATTGGTCGACTTGTCCGGCGCCAGGCTGTTGCGCATCGCGGGGCGTGGCCCGGGCTGCCTGGCTTGCGCCGGATCGCGCGGCCGGTCGTAGCGGATCGACATGCCCCATCCGGAATACAAAAGGATTTGGCGGGTCGGGACCAGCGTGAGCAGCGCAGGGGGTCGGAGCATCTCTTCCTCGCGCGGCGCCTGGCTGAGGGTTGCGCTGCCGCTGATGGTCGCGTTGCTGGTGCTGACCGCCTGCGCTCCAACGGCGGGCCAGGCGACGGACCCCACGGGCCACGGCACCCCGATCGCGAGCGCCCCTGCCGCATCCCAGCCGATCCCGGCGCCGCGGCTTACCGACCGCGATTTCGTCGCCACCGACGGCGAGCGTCTGCCGCTGCGCAGATGGCTGCCTTCCGGGCGGGTCAAGGCGGTGATCCTGGCGCTGCACGGGTTCGATGATTACAGCAACGCCTTTGCCGCGCCGGGCAAGGCCTGGGCCGAGGACGGCATCGCCACCTATGCCTATGACCAGCGCGGCTTTGGCGCCGCACCCGACCACGGGCGATGGCCGGGGCGCATCGCACTCGCTACCGACGCCGAGACCGCCGCCGAAATATTGCGTCGGCGCTATCCCGGCGTCCCGCTCTACCTGCTCGGCGAGAGCATGGGCGCAGCGGTGGCGATCCTGGCGATGACCGGGGCTGGCGGCGCGCCGATCGCCGGCATTGACGGAGTCATCCTGGTGGCGCCCGCGGTATGGGGCCGGGCGACGATGGGGCTCGCGCCGCGTGTGGCGCTGGCGATTGCGGTGCGGCTGATGCCGAGCCTCACCCTGACCGGCCGCGGGCTCGATATCCAGGCCTCCGACAATATTGCAATGCTGCGCGCGCTGGCGCGTGATCCCCTGGTGATCAAGGCGACGCGGGTCGATACGATCTGGGGGCTGGTCAATCTGATGGGTGCGGCCCTCGCCGCCGCCCCGCGCCTGCACGCCCCGTTGCTGCTGATGTACGGCGCCAAGGACCAGATCGTCCCGAAGCGGCCGATCCGCCGCTTTGTCCGGACCTTGCCGCACGACCCCGCCAACCGCCGCAGCCTCGCCTATTACCGGCACGGCTATCACATGCTGCTGCGCGACCTCGACGGCCAGACGGTCATCGCCGATGTTGCCGGCTGGGTGCTGGCGCCCGGAGCGCCGCTGCTTTCGGGCGCCGATCGCAATGGTGCCGTGGCGGCTTGGGGCGGGACCAATCAGGCCTCGCTCGACCCGCGCTGAGCCATGCACCCCTTGCTGATCATCCGGCTCTTGGTTCTGCTGCTGCTCGCCAACGGGACACCGATGATGGCTGGGCGGCTGCTCGGCACCAGGCTCGCACATCCGATCGACGGCGGTTTGGAATTTCTCGATGGGCGCGCGCTCTTCGGCCGTTCGAAAACGATCCGCGGGGTGGTGCTGGCGATCCTGGTGACGATTGCCGGCGCGCCGCTGGTCGGCTTCTCCTGGCGGATCGGGCTCTTGACCAGCAGCCTGGCGATGGCCGGCGACCTGTTCTCCAGCTTTTGCAAGCGCCGGCTCGGATTGACGCCGAGCAGCCCGGCCGTCGGGCTCGACCAGGTCCCGGAAGCGCTGTTTCCGCTGCTCGCCTGTACCGGCCCGCTGTCCTTGACCTTGGCCGATGTGGCGGCTGGCGTGGTGATCTTCTTCGTCGGCGAATTGCTGCTGTCGCGTCTGCTCTACGCCTTCGATCTGCGCGACCGCCCCTATTAGAGCAGTTTCCGACTCGAGCTACCTTGGAGTCATGTGTGGAGCGGAGCGACGAAGCAGGCGCATGATCTGGGCGGCGCCGAGCACGAGATATACGTCGGTGTCCGGCTACTCGCGCGCCGCAATCACCGCGATCTCGACCTTCCAGTGGGGGGCGGCGAGGCGGGCTTCGACGCAGGCGCGGCCGGGGGTGTTGCCGGGCGACACCCAGGCGTCCCACACCGCGTTCATCTCGCTGAAATGGCGCATGTCGGAGAGCCAGATCGTCGCCGACAACAGCTTCGAGTTGTCGGTGCCGGCGGCGGCGAGCAATTCGTCGATCTTGCGCAACACCTCCTCGGTCTGCTGGCGGACATCGGCCGCTTGGGTGTCGGCCACCTGTCCGGCCAGATAAACCGTCGCGCCATAGGCCACCGCCTGGCTCATCCGCGCCCCGACCTTGTGCCGCTCGATCGTCATCCAGGCTCTCCTGTCGAAAGACGTTTTCCTAACCTCTGCCCCGTCACGGGGGGCGGGCAGGGTGAGGGGGGCGACGCCGCGCGCTATAAATATTATGGCCCCCTCACCCCTCCCTCTCCCCCGGCCGGCGGGGGGGACGGTGAGGCAGACCTGCAAAACCAAGAACTAACCTTGCGCACTTTGCTTAATCGGCGCCGGGGATCGTGCCCTTGGGCAGGGCGGCGCAATGG
This sequence comes from Allostellaceae bacterium, assembly GCA_036008325.1. Lineage (GTDB taxonomy): Bacteria > Pseudomonadota > Alphaproteobacteria > ATCC43930 > CGMCC-115725 > AP-15. The sequence goes on along the minus strand of DASYNW010000020.1, from coordinate 16,765 downwards.
CGGGCGATCTCGCCGGGGGTGGCGATCCACAATTCGTCGCGGTGCTCGAGGATGTGGCGGACGGCTCCGCGGAAGGCGTGCAGCCGGAACGGCTGGCCGATGATGAACGGATGCACCGAGACGGCGAAGACCAGCGGGTATTTGCGCGACTGGTCGAGCATCTCGTCGAACTGGTCGACGATCATCTCGGCGAACTGGCGCCCGGTGTGACGGCGGTAGACCAGCGACGGCGAATCGTTGAGCTCGAGCGGGTAGGGGACCGACAGGATCGGCCCCGAGCGGGTGCGCAGCCACACCGGCTGGTCGTCCATCGCCCAATCCATCACATAACGGTAGCCGGCCTCTTTCAACAGATCGAGGGTGACCCCGCTCTGGGCGATGTAGGGGCCGAGCCAGCCTTCGGGCCGCCGGCCGGACAGCCGCGTCACGATCTCGGTGCATTCGGCGATCAGCCGCGCCTCGTCCTCCTCCCACAGCACATCCTGGCGCTCGGAATTGGTGCGGCCGTGGCCGACATACTCGTCGCCGCGCGCGTTCAGCCGCAGGGCGATGTCGGGGCAGGCTTCGAGCACCGCCGAATTGACGTTGTGCGCGCCGGGCAGGCCGAATTCGTCGAGCAGGTCGAGGTAATGCCACAGCCCGACCCGGTTGCCGTAATCGCGCCAGGCGTAGTTGCGGTGACTCTGCGCCGCCGCGGCCCCGGTCGAATCGCTGCCGAGCCCGGCGCCAAAGGCGAAATGCTCGATGTTGTTGTTGAACGCGACCGCGAGCCGCTTGCCCTCGGGCCACTCGTATTGCGGCCGCTTGTGGATCGGGATGTAATCGTAGCGGCGATGCGCCGGGAGTTTCATCGGGGGAACTCGAAATTGGGACAAACGGCCGGCGCTGCGCCTCACCATGCGGCCGGGCTCGGCCGCTCCCTCGCGCAGGCAATGCGGGGAGGGACCGGGCGGAGCCGACCGGGTCGAGGCTAGCCGCTTACAGGAATTTGGTCGGGCGGATCAGGGTGCGCCACATGTGTGCGACCGGGCTGTTGTCGAAGCCGAGCCCTTCCTTTGGCTGCTTGAAATTGCGGCCGATCACGTCGGTGAAGTCTTCGAGGTTAACCACCACGTCGGGCTCGAACGAATAGATGTCGTGGACGGTGATCATGCGCGCGGTCATGTACCATTTGTGATTACGGGCGCGGTTGTACTCGTCCTCGATATAGGCGTCGGGCTGATAATCGGCGCCGAAATTCTTGACATAGGATTCGGGATAGGAATAGCCGACCGATTCATCGGCATAGAAGCGCAATGCCTGATGGGCGCGGATCGCCCAGGTCACCTCGGGCTCGACATAGGGCTCGACCAGCTGGGCCCCCCAATAGCCGTGATCGGCGCGAATAAAGCCGATGACGCCGATGTCGTGCAGCAGGCAGGCGAGCACGATTTTTTCGTCCATTCCGGCGCGGACCGCGTGGCGCGCGCTCTGCAGCAAATGGTTGGCCGGACCGAACCGGTGCTTGAAGAAATCGACGAGGGTCGGCCTTTCCGGCATCTTCGGCAGGCGCGGGTCGTCCCCCATGACAAATTTCTTGCCGGGGTTCTGCGCCAACAGCGCCGCGCCGTTGGGTGTGCTCATATCGCCGTCGGCGAGGTTGAACAGGCGCGACTTGACATAGATCGCCTGATCGAGCTCGCGCATCATCTTGTGCTCGAGAGCGTCGGCGCGCTCGGCCAAGCTCATTGCGTCGTTCATGTCCCGGTCCCTTTCTGATTGGCGGGGTGGGTCAACTTAGCAGAGTGGCGCTGCGGGGTCGACAGGATCGCCCCCCGGTGGCTAGGATCAATCGGTCAATTCACGGAAAGGGCCGCGGCATGACCCGTCATTTCGGCGTTCTGATTCCTTCGACCAATACGACCGTAGAGATGGAATGCCGGCTGCTGCCGCCTGCCTATCAGGCGCATATCGGGCGGGTGATGACGAGCCGGCCGGGCGAGACCTTCTCGTCGCCCAGGGATGACGACGTCGACTACCAGTCGCGCCTCCTCGGCACCGCCAAGGTCGAGCTCTTAATCCTGGCGCAGACTTCGGCGAGCGTCTTCGTCGATGATTACGACGAAATCGTCACCCGGCGGATGAGCGCCGGGGCCGGTGCCCCGGCGGTCACCTCGGCCCAGGCCATCGGCCGTGCGGTCAAGGCTTTAGGCGCGCGGCGGATCGGGCTGGTCTCGCCCTATTCCGAGGCGGTCAACCGGCGTGCGGCCGATCTCTTCGCCCGCAAGCATGGGCTCGAAACCGTGGCGCTCGAAGGCTTTGGCGCGACCGATTCCTATGCGATCGGTAATCTCGGACCGGAGCATGCGCGCGAGGCGTTTGCCCGCATCGACCGGCCCGAAATCGAGGTGCTGGTCGTCCCCGGCGGCAATTTCCCGACCATGGCCTCGATCGCCGGCTGGGAGCGCGAATTCAAGAAGCCGGTCGTCACGACGAACCAGGCCTCGTTCTGGGCGATGCTGGTGATGCTGAAGAGCAGCGACAAGGTGCCTGGCTACGGCCGCCTGCTCGCGGAAGTCCCTACGGGTGAGGGGGCGCGCGCGACCGGCTACGGCAGGTAATAGGCGAAGACGACCGGGGAGACGAACGCCCAGGTCTCGATGAAGGTCGAGCGGTCGGGCTTGCGGCCGAGCTCCTCCATGGCGCCCAGCAGGCAGAACCAGTTCAACACCTCGTGCTGGCCGCTGTCCTCGATCTGGTCGGTGGTGTAGCCCCGCCAGGTGGCGTAATCGCCCATTTCCAAGGCGTCATAGAGGCGGCGGTCGGCGGGCACGTCGGGCCACAGCTGCCAGTTCTTTTCGGTCAAGAACGAGTGCGACCAGCTCGACGAGGCGACGATCGCGGTGCGCCACGGGCTCTGCGCCATGACCCGCGCTGCGGCGGCGCCGACTTCCATGCAGCGCGCCGGGTTGGGCGAGGGCGGGTCGAGGTCGCGGATCCGGTCGCGCATCGCCAAGGGCAGGCGCAGCCCGCGCGCGGCGTTGACCCGGCGACCGTAGCAATTTACCGCAACCGGCAATAGCGGATAGTCAAAGCCGCGCCGGTCGTCGTCGAGCAGCAGCACCGTGTTTTCGAAAGCATGGCCGAGCGCGTGGTGCAGCGGCTTATAGGCGTAGGCCATGTCGATGCCGCTCTCGATCAGGCCGGTGGCGAGGTATTTGCCGGCCTCGCGGTGGCCGCGCAGCCGAAACGTCGCGTCGGCCGCCTCGCCCCATGGGTTGTCGGGCGAGCGGCGATGCCGCCACGGCTGGATGTCGCGGTCCTCATAGGCGAGCACGGCGAAGGGCGGGATGATGTCTTCCTTGAAATTTTCGTACTGGTCGTCGCCGAACATGACGACAACGTCCGGCTGGAATGCGTCGAGCGCGCGCCGCGCCTCGGCAAAGTGCCGGCGGTAGATTTCGCGCGCCCGGCCGGCGGCCGCGGTCCCCCAATCGTTGCCGAGCTCGGCGCGCAGCTCGGCCGGCCAGTTGGCCGGGTCCTTCTGCGCCGCCGGCATGTCCGGGTCGTCGAGGGCAGTGCGCATCATGAAGGTCCAGTCCGCGTCGCGGCGCAGCATCAGTGGCCGGTGGGTGCACCCCAACCCCAGAATCTCGGCCATCTATTCCTCCCAGATATAATTTTGCCCGTGCTCCGCCGCTCCCGCCTAGCCGCGTGGTTCAGCCGCGTTCGGCGATCGCCCGGTAATGACGCAAATCCGAGCCGGTGAAGAGCTGGCGCGGGCGCATCAGCTTGGCGTCGGTGTCCTCGATCATCTCGGTCCACTGCGCGACCCAGCCGGTGGTGCGCGCGATCGCGAACAGCACGGTGAACATCGACACCGGAAAGCCCATCGCCTTCAGGATGATGCCGGAATAAAAATCGACGTTCGGATACAGCCGCCGCTTGATGAAGTAATCGTCGCTGAGCGCGATCTTTTCCAATTCCTTAGCCAGCTCGAGCAGCGGGTCGTCCTTGATGCCGAGCTCGGCGAGGACTTCGTGAAAACTGTCACGCAACACGTGCGCGCGCGGGTCGTAGTTCTTGTAGACGCGGTGGCCAAAGCCGAACAGCAGCTCGTTGTCTTCCTTGGATTTGACGTGGTCGAGGAATTCCTTGATGTGCGATTTGTCGCCGATGCGGTCGAGCATCTTCAGGACCGCCTCGTTGGCCCCGCCATGCGCCGGCCCCCACAAGGAGGCGATGCCGGCGGCGATGCAGGCGAACGGGTTGGCGCCGCTCGACCCGGCATTGCGCACCGTCGCGGTCGAGGCGTTCTGCTCGTGATCGGCGTGCAGGATGAAGATCCGGTCCATCGCCCGCGCCAGGATCGGGTTGACCTTGTACTCCTCGCATGGCACGGCGAACGTCATATGCAGGAAATTCTCGGCATAACCCAGAGAATTCTGCGGGAATATGAACGGTTGGCCCAGCGAATATTTGTAGGTCATGGCCGCGATCGTCGGCATCTTGGCGATCAGCCGATAGGACGCGACCATGCGCTGATACGGGTCATGAATATCGGTCGAGTCGTGGTAGAATGCCGACAGTGCGCCAACCACTCCGCACATCACCGCCATCGGATGCGCGTCGCGTCGGAAGCCGCGGAAAAAGCTCGAAAGCTGCTCGTGCACCATCGTGTGGTGGGTGATGTCGTGGACGAACTGAGCCTTTTCCGTCGCGGTCGGCAATTCGCCGTTCAGCAGGAGATAGGCGACTTCGAGAAAATCGCTCTTCTCCGCCAACTCCTGGATCGGATAGCCGCGATACATCAACACACCTTCGTCGCCATCGATGTAGGTGATGCTCGACCGACAGGCGGCGGTGGCCATGAAACCTGGATCGTAGGTGAAGTGCCCGGTCTGGGCATAGAGCTTGCGGATGTCGATGACCCTGGGTCCGACCGTCCCGCCGATGACCGGAAGCTCGACCGACTTGCCGGTCTCATTGTCCGTCAGGGTCATGGTCCCGGTGGTCATATTGTTGCCGTCCATCGATGCACCTCTCATCGCCATGCCCGCGGGTCATTCCCGGCTTCAACCAGAAAATAGTCGCCCCGGGGCCGCTTGGCAAACCGTTCGCAAGTGCGAGATGAGGGCTGTCAAGACCGCTCGATGGCGTCGGCGATGCGGCCCAGGGTCTCCTCGCGGCCGAGCACCTCCATGACCGCGAAAATGCCGGGCGAGGCCAGCGACCCGGTCAGCGTCGCTCGCAGCGGCTGCGCAACGGTCCCGAGCTTGACGCCTTTGGCGTCGGCGAGGTCGCGCACGCAACGTTCGAGAGCATCGGCGCGCCATTCAACGCGGTCGAGGACGCCAACCAAGGCCGCGAGCAGCGCCCGTGCCTCCGGAGTCAGCAATTTCAGCGCTTTCGCGTCGGGAAAGATCGGGCGCGGGGCGACCAGAAACCCGGCATTGGCGGCGAGTTCGGCGAGCGTTTTCGGGCGCAGCTTCAATTCGGGCATTGCGCGCAGCAGGCGATCGCGGTGGGTGTCGCTCAAGGTCCGGCCAACGGTCTGCTCCAGCCGCTCGGCGACTAGGGTGACGAGGTAATTATCGTCCGCGGCGCGGATATAATGGCCGTTCAGATTGTCGAGCTTGGCAAAGTCGAAGCGGGCGGGCGCGCGGCCGACGGCGTCGAGGTCGAACCACCGGACCGCCTCCTCGGTCCTGATGATCTCGTCGTCGCCATGGCTCCAGCCGAGGCGCAAGAGATAGTTGCGCAAGGCCTCGGGCAGATAGCCCATCTCGCGATAAGCCTCGACCCCGAGAGCGCCGTGGCGCTTTGACAATTTGGCGCCGTCGGGCCCGTGGATCAGCGGCAGGTGGGCGAATTCGGGGACCGGCCAATCGAGCGCCTGGTAGATCTCGGTCTGCCGGAAGGCGTTGTTCAGATGGTCGTCGCCGCGGATCACGTGGGTGATCGCCATGTCGTGATCGTCCACCACCACCGAAAAATTGTAGGTGGGGGTGCCGTCGGCGCGCAGGATGATCAGATCGTCGAGCTCGCTATTGGCGACCGTGACCTCGCCCTGGACCCGGTCGTGGATCGTCGTCGCGCCCTCTTGCGCCGCCTTGAGCCGGATCACCGGCGGCACACCCGGCGGTGCGGTGGCCGGGTCGCGGTCGCGCCACGTGCCGTCATAGCGCACCGAGCGTTTTTCGGCGCGCGCCTGCTCGCGCATCGCCTCGAGCTCGGCCGGCGTGCAATAGCAGTAATAGGCGCGGCCGGCGGCCAGCAATTGCCGGGCGGTTTCGGCATGATGCCCCGCGCGGGCCGATTGGTGGACGATCTCGCCGTCCCAGTCGAGGCCGAGCCATCGAAGCCCGTCGATGATCGCCGCCACCGCCTCTCGTGTCGAGCGCACCCGGTCGGTGTCCTCGATGCGCAGTCGGAACGTGCCGCCGTGATGGCGCGCAAAGAGCCAATTGAACAGCGCGGTGCGCGCCCCGCCGATATGCAGAAACCCGGTCGGCGACGGCGCGAAACGGACGGTGGGGCTCATTTCGAGAGGATGGGGAAGGCGATGCCCGATATCAACAATTGAGAGTTCGCGGCACAGCGCAGCCTCGTAGCGCGGGTGGAGCAGAGAGGCCGGGCAAGCATCCTCCTCGCCGCCCATTCACTCACCACCCCGGCGGAGGCCGGGGCCCACGCGTCCGCGACACGGGTGAGTAATAGCTGGCAAGACTTTGCCACTGCTTGAAAGTTCCGAGCGGTGGAGGAATGGGTCCGGGCCTGCGCCGGGAAGACGATAGGTGAGTTTGCTAAATCTTTTATCGCATCCGGATTCTTGCCCAGTTTCAGAACGAAACCCGCCATTGCGGCTTCGAGCGTGGGTTGCGCTTACGCTTCCCTTCCCCCATCCAACCCGATCAAATCCTACGCATTGCGGGCGCAGAACAGCTCGCGCAGTCGGGTCTTCATGATCTTGCCGGTGGCGGTGTGCGGCATCTCGTCGATGGTGACGATCTCGCCGGGCAGCATCCATTTCGGGAATTGTCGGGCGAGGAGCGCGATCAGCGCCTCGCGCTCGGGCCGGCAGCCGGGGCGCGGCATGATGACCAGCAACGGCCGCTCGCCCCAGCGCGGATCGGGGACGGCGATGACCGCGGCCTCGGCCACGTCGCAATGCGCGATCACGGCGTTTTCGAGGTCGATCGAGCTGATCCATTCGCCGCCCGATTTGATCACGTCCTTCTTGCGGTCGGTGATCTGCATGTAGCCGTCAGGGTCGATCACCGCCATGTCGCCGGTGTGGAACCAGCCATCGGGCTCGACCGCGGCGGCGCCCGCCGCCTCGTCCGCGAAATAGCCGCTGACGACCCACGGCCCGCGCACCAATAGCTCGCCCATCGATCTGCCGTCATGCGGTTGGGCATGCCCGGCGTCGTCGACGATCTTCATTTCGACGCCGAACACCGGCCGGCCCTGCCTCGCCTTGACCGCAACCAGTGCCGGCTGATCGAGGCTGCGATGCTTTGCCTTCAATGCGGCGGTGGTGCCGAGCGGGCTCATCTCGGTCATCCCCCAGCCCTGACGCAGATCGATACCATGTCGGGCAAAGGCTTCGATGGTCCAGCGGGCGACCGCCGAACCGCCGGACAGTATCCGGTGCAGGGTCGAGCAGCGGGCGCCGCTGTTCACCAGATATGCCTCGAACCCGAGCCACACGGTCGGCACGCCGAGGGCGTAGGTGACACCTTCGGCCTCGAACAGCTCGTAGAGGCTCTGGCCGTCGACCCGCGGCCCGGGCAGCACCAGCTTGGCCCCGTTCATCGGCGCGGCATAGGGGATGCCCCAGCCGCAGGCGTGAAACAATGGCACCACCGGGCAGACCACGTCATGGGCCGAGATCGAGATCGCGTCGGGCAGCGAAATGCCGAAGGCGTGCAATACCGTCGAGCGATGGCTGTAGAGCGCACCCTTCGGATTGCCCGTGGTGCCGGAGGTGTAGCAGAGCGCGGCGGCGGTGCGTTCGTCGAACTCGGGCCAGGTGAAATCAGCGTTCTCGGCCGCCAGCAGCTCTTCGTAGCACGCCGGCGCCGGCGATCCGGTTGCTGGCGCCGTCTCGGCGTCGGTCATCGGCACGATCCGGCAGTCGCGCGGGAGATGCGGGGCGAGGCGCTCGACCAATGGCAGAAAGGTCGCGTCGACGAACAGCAGCCGGTCGGCGGCATGGTTGACGATATAGACGATCTGCTCGTCGAACAGCCGCGGGTTGATCGTGTGGCATACCGCGCCGATGCCGGAGATCGCGTAATAGAGCTCGACATGGCGATAGGTGTTCCAGGCGAGCGTGCCGACCCGGTCGCCGGGTTCGATCCCGAGCCGCAGCAGGGCGCGGGCCAGCTGTTGCGCGCGCCGCTCGGCCTCGCGGTAGGTGTAGCGGTGGATCGGGCCTTCGACCGTGCGCGAGACGATTTCCGCGTCGCCGTGATAGGTCGCCGCATGGGCGATGATCGTCGAGATCAGCAGCGGCCGTTCCGACATCAATCCCAGCATCGCTTCCTCCCGGCTCGCGCGGCGATTCGGCTTTTGTGCGACTTGGTATGGCAAATTCGCTCCGGGGTAAACGGCCGGATGGTTTCCGCTATGCCGCGCTGCATGGACGCGCTGTGCGCAGGGGACTATATCGGCGTTGTTCCGTTTGTGTTTTAGTTTCAGCCATGCACGACATCAGGTGGCTCCGCGATCACCCGGCGGAATTCGATCGCGGGCTCGCTCGCCGCGGCCTGCCGCCCTGCGCCGAGGAGGTGCTGGCGCTCGATCATGGCTGGCGCGCCGCCGAGACTCGCGCGCAGGAGGTGCTGGCCCGGCGCAACCGCATCGCCCGCGACGTCGGCGCCGCCAAAAAGCGCGGCGAGGACATCGCACCGCTGCTGCGCCAGGTCGCCGACGACAAGGATGCCGAGGCCGCGTCCGCCGCCGAAGCGGCACGGCTGCGGGCGGCGATCGACGCGATCCTGGCCGGGCTGCCGAACCTGCCGGCGGACGACGTGCCGGATGGCCTCGACGAGACCGCGAACCTGGTGCTGCGGCGCGAGGGCGAGCCTCCGGGGTTCGATTTTGAGCCCGCCTCGCACGAGGCGATCGGCGAGCGGCTCGGGCTGATGGATTTCAGGCGCGCCGGCAAGCTCTCGGGCTCGCGGTTCGTCGTATTGCGGCGGGATCTGGCGCGGCTCGAACGCGCGCTCGCCCAATTCATGCTCGATCTGCATACGCGGGAATTCGGCTATGAGGAAATCTCGCCGCCGCTCCTGGTGCGCGACGAGGCGGTCTTCGGCACCGGCCAGCTGCCGAAAGCCGCCGAGGACATGTTCCGCACAACCAACGGCCTATGGCTGATCCCGACCGCCGAGGTGCCGCTGACCAACCTCGTCGCCGACGAAATCCTCGACGAGCGCCTGCTGCCGCTGCGGTTCACCGCCGGCACGCCGTCTTTTCGTTCGGAAGCCGGGGCGGCCGGCAAGGACACCCGCGGCATGATCCGCCAGCACCAGTTCATCAAGGTCGAGCTGGTCTCGGTGACCACGCCCGAGCAGTCGGCGGCCGAGCACGAGCGCATGACCCTTTGCGCCGAGGAAGTGCTGAAGCGGCTCGGCCTCGTCTATCGGGTCATGCTGCTGTCGGCCGGCGATATGGGGTTTGCCGCGCAGAAAACCTACGACCTCGAAGTGTGGCTGCCGGGGCAGGGGGCCTATCGCGAAATTTCGAGCTGCTCGAATTGCGGCGCGTTTCAGGCGCAGCGTATGAAGGCGCGCTATCGGCCGGCCGAGGGCCGGGGAACCCGGCCGGTGCATACCTTGAACGGCTCGGGGCTGGCGGTCGGGCGCACCCTGATCGCGATCCTCGAAAACTACCAGCAAGCGGATGGCAGCGTGTCGATCCCGGCGGCGTTGCAGCCCTATATGGGCGGGCAGACGGTGATCGCGCGAGATGGATCGAGCCGCTGATGGCCGAGCCCGGTGCCGAACCCGGCCTCTTGCAGAAAAGACTGCGGCTGCTGATGGAGCTGCGGCGAGCCGGGATCGGCGACGCGCGGGTATTGGGGGCGATCGAAAAGACCCCGCGCGAGAAATTCGTGCCGGCGGCCTTTGCCGATCAAGCCTATGAGAACGTGGCGCTCCCGATCGATGACGGGCAGACGATCAGCCAGCCCTATGTGGTGGCGCTGATGACCGAGGCGTTGCTCGTCGGCGATCGGCACAACGTGGTCGAGATCGGCACCGGCTCGGGCTATCAGACCGCGATTTTGGCGCGCCTCGCCCGCCGGGTGTTTTCAATCGAGCGCCATCGCGAATTGCTGCGCGCGGCCGAGCGCCGCCTCGATGCCCTGCGCCTGCGCAATATCGTGTGTCGATTCGGCGACGGCACCAAGGGCTGGCCCGAGCAGCGGCCCTATGACCGGGTCATCGTGACCGCCGCGGCGCCGGAAGTTCCCGCCGCCCTGGTCGACGGCCTGGCGCCGGGAGGGGTGCTGGTGGCGCCGATCGGCGCCGATCATCGCGACCAGCAGCTGCTGCGCATCCGTCGCGGCGACGACGGGTTTGCCACCGAGCAGCTGGGCCTGGTGCGGTTCGTGCCGCTGGTCAGCGGGCTGCCGCGGCAGCGCATGGTGCCGCAGGGTTGACATGTTCCGACGATCGGGGCCAAGGATCGGCATGGCTTGCGCGCCGACAGGCGGGCAAGGGGGGAGGATGGCGAGAGGCAATATCGCACGGCGCCGCGGGGGCGGCGCGCATTCGATCGTTCTGCTGACTTTGCTGCTCGCCGGGTGCGGGTCCGGCGGCCCGGCGCCGGTCGTCAACGGCGGCGGATCCCCCTCGGCGCCGATTGCCGGGCAAATGGTCATCCAGCCTGGCCAGACCCTATCGGGGATCGCGCACCACTATCATGTCCCGATGCAGGCGATCGCCGAGGCGAACCATTTGTCGCCGCCCTACCGCATTCTTGCCGGAGCCAGCCTGATCATCCCGGGCGGGGGCGGCGGGTTGGCCGGGGCGCCCGAGGGGCCGGTGGCAATGGGCCCCGCGGCGCCGGTGGCGATGGCGCCAGTTTCGCCGCCGCCGCCGGAAGCAGCCACCAACCTGCCGGCGTCGCCCGACGGCGCCGTCGATCGGCCGATCCCGCTCGACCATCCGGACCATCCGGTACCGGCAGCGCCGCGTCCCGAGATCGCCAGCCCTGAGCCGGCCAATCAGCCGGGCGAGCGTGCGCTTCCGCCCGGCCCGCCGCCGGGGCAGCCCACGGCGACCCTGACCCCGCCGCCGCCCGCCATGCCGACGCGCAGCGCGGCGAGCGCGGCCTCGTCCGAACCGCCCGCCGCCCGCCCGCCGGCGGCACCCGGCGCGATGGTTGCGGCCGCGCCGCCGCCTGCGGCGCCTGTCCCGGGGTCCGCAACGCATCGCGGCGGCAGCTTTCTGTGGCCGGTTCGCGGCCATGTGCTGGAGGATTACGGCGCCGGGCCGGACGGGACCCACAATGACGGGATCAACATCGCCGCACCCCGCGGGGCCCCGGTGCAGGCGACCGATGCCGGCGTCGTCGCCTATGCCGGCAACGAGTTGCGCGGCTATGGCAACCTGATCCTGATCAAGCACCCGAACGGCTGGATCTCGGCCTATGCCCATTGCGACCTGATCCTGGTCCGGACCGGGCAGAAGGTCGCCCGCGGCCAGGTCATCGCCCGGGTCGGCTCGACCGGCAACGTCAGCGCGCCGCAATTGCATTTCGAGCTGCGCCGCGGCAAGCACCCGGTCGATCCGCGCGACTATCTGACGCCGCTGCCGAGCGCCGCGGCCCGGCAAGGGCACGCCAGCTGAGCCTTCGTCCCGAGCGGGGCTCGGTTTAGCAGGGCGCCGAGGTCAGGCGAGCGGCCTGCCGAGGCGGCCGGCGAGATCCTGGATGAATTGCCAGGCGACCCGGCCCGAGCGCGCGCCGCGGGTGATCGACCATTCATTGGCTTCGGCCGTGAGCTGGTCGGCCGGCAGCGCCAGCCCGTAGCGCTCGGCATAGCCGCGCACGATCGCGTGATAGGTGTGCTGGTCGACATTGTGAAAGCCGAGCCACAGGCCGAAACGATCCGACAGGGAGACCTGCTCCTCGACCGCCTCAGAGGGGTTGACCGCGGTCGAGCGCTCGTTGTCGATCATGTCGCGCGGCATCAGGTGGCGGCGGTTGGAGGTGGCGTAGAGGACGACATTGGCGGGCCGGCCCTCGATGCCGCCCTCGAGCACCGCCTTCAGGGATTTGAAGCTGGTGTCGTGCTGGTCGAAGGAGAGGTCGTCGCAGAACAACAGGCAGCGGCGCGCGCAAGGCCGAACCAGGGATAAGAGATGCGGCAGGCTCGGAATGTCCTCGCGATGGATTTCGACGAGGGCGAGGGCGTGCGGGGATTCGCTGTTGACCGCGGCATGCGCCGCCTTGACCAGCGAACTCTTGCCGGTGCCGCGCGCGCCCCACAGCAGCACGTTGTTGGCGGGCAGCCCGGCGGCGAAACGCCGCGTGTTGTCGAGCAGGATGTCGCGCACCCGGTCGATCCCGCGCAACAGCCCGATCTCGACGCGGCTGACTGCGTCGACCGGTTCGAGCCACCCCCGGTCGGCATGCCACACAAACGCGTCGGCAAGGTCGAGATCGACCGGAGGGGCCGCCGCCGGGGCGAGGCGCTCGACGGCCTCGGCGATGCGGCGCAGCAATGGCAGCAATTCGGGGTCGGTCATCGGGGCTCGGCGACGCTCCGGAGAGGGTGAGCGAAAGGGCGCGGACGCTATCACGGCGCGTGCGTCGCGGGGAATGCGCGCAATCCCCGCCATTGCTCTTTAACCAGGCATCGCGTACCAATCCTGCTGCCGCGCGGCCGATCATTCGCCGCCGCCGGCGGGCGCGCCTCCTCGCGACGATGCGGCGCATGATCTCGAGGCTCGATGCCGATGCTGATCTCCACCGCCTATGCCCAGGGAACCGGATTGTCGGGCCTGATGGGCAATCAGAGCACCTTGATCCAGTTCCTGCCGCTGGTGCTGATCTTTGTCGTGTTCTACTTTCTGCTGATCCGCCCGCAGCAGCGCAAGGCCAAGGACCATCGGGCGACGCTCGACGCGCTGCGGCGCGGCGACCGGGTGGTGACCGGCGGCGGCATCATCGGCACTGTGGTGCGCGCCGACAGCCCGGACGAGGTGGTTGTCGACATCGCCGAGGGGGTGCGGGTGCGCGCCGTGCGCAGCACGATCACCAGCGTGCTGGCCAAGCCCGATCCGGCCGCCGCGCGCGAGGCGGCCAAGCAAAAGGAACAGGCGCGCGCCAAGGTGGATACCAAGGAGTAAACGGCGGCGGCGCGCGCCGAACCCTCGGTTGTTGGTGAGCACAATCAGGCTGGCTGGCAGACTAGCTGGCGCTCCCGGTTCGAGCGCGGGCCGCCGGCCGCTAAACGGCATAAAACCGCCGGAAACGGAGTATTGCAGTGCAGCAACGAAGAGCAATATTGGCGGCCGCGCTGGCCGCGCTGGCCTACCCGCTTCATCGGGCTCTGGGTCAGCCGACGCCGGCGCCATCGGGGCCTCCGCCGGCTTCCGCCCCCCAGGCTGGCCCGGCGCCCTCGGCGGCGCCGACTTCACCGCCATCCGGCCCGCCGCCGTCCGAGCCGCCGCCATCTGTCCCACCGCCATCCGAGCCGCCGCCATCCGGCCCGCCGCACCACCAGCCGCCGCACCACCGCGCGCCGATGCCGCCGCCGCGCCACGAGGCCCGACCGCCCCATCCGCGAGGGCACTATCATTGGCATTGGCTGCCGGGGCACTGGCGGTGGAACGGCCATCGCTGGGTCTGGATGTCGGGCAGATGGCGGCATTGAGCGGCGGCCGACCGCATCGGTCCGGCAACGCGCTCGCCCAGTAACCCTGGACCCGGCAACCCTGGAATCAGCGGCATGCTGTATTTCGCAAATTGGAAAATCCTGTTGATCTGCGCGATCTGCGCGCTCGGCGTGCTGCTCTCGGCGCCGAACCTGTTCAGCCCGTCCTTGCTGGCACGGGTGCCGGACGTGGTGCCGCACAAGCAGGTGGCGCTCGGGCTCGACCTGCGCGGCGGGTCCTATCTACTGCTCCAGGTCGATGTCGCGGCGGCGCAGCGCGAGCGCTTGAATTCGATCATCGACAATGTCCGCAACGCGCTGCTCGACGCGAATATCGGCTATACCGGCCTAGCGGTAAAAGGCGATGCGATCGTGTTCGCGGTCCGCGAACCCGGCCGGATCGACGATGCCCGCCAGGCGCTGGCCAAGATCGATCCGGACCTGACCGTGGCGATCACCCCGGCCGGGGCGGGCACGGTGTCGTTCAGCGCCCCCGCGACCGAGCAAAAACGCCAATTGGCCGTCGATCAGTCGATCGAGATCATTCGCCGCCGCATCGACGAGACCGGGATCAAGGAGCCGACCATCGAGCGGGAAGGCCAGGATCGCATCCTGGTGCAATTGCCCGGCATCTCCGACCCCGAGCATGTCAAGGAGCTGCTGGGACGCACCGCCAAGCTGACCTTTCAGCTGGTCGACACCGGCGCCTCGGTCGACGAGGCGCGCAATGGCCGTCTGCCGATCGGCGACGAAGTCCTGCCGGCGGAGGAAGGCAAAGCCGCGCGCGTCGGACCCGATGCCTATGTCGTCAAGAAGCGGGTGATGGTCGGCGGCGACACCCTGGTCGATGCGCAACCCACATTCCAGGGCAACGAGCCGGTCGTCAGCTTCCGCTTCGATGCCGAGGGTGCGCGGCGCTTTGCCGACGCTACCCGCGAGAATGTCGGCAAGCCCTTTGCGATCGTGCTCGACGACAAGGTGATCAGCGCGCCCGTTATCCGTGAGGCGATCCTCGGCGGCAGTGGGGTGATCTCCGGCAGCTTTACGGTGCAATCGGCGAGCGATCTGGCGCTGCTGCTGCGCGCGGGTGCATTGCCGGCGCCGATCACGATCCTCGAGGAGCGCACCGTCGGCCCGAGCCTCGGCGCCGATTCGATCCATGCCGGCGCCCTTGCATGCATCGTCGGGGTGGCGCTGGTCGTCGTCTTCATGGTTCTGTTCTACGGCTTGTTCGGCGTGTTCGCGGACATCGCGCTGTTTTTCAATTTGTGCCTGATGCTCGGCAGCCTGTCCTTGCTCGGCGCCACCTTGACCCTGCCGGGGATCGCCGGCATCGCCTTGACCATGGGCATGGCGGTCGACGCGAACGTGTTGATCTACGAGCGCATCCGCGAGGAGGTTCGGGCCGGGCGGACCTTGATTTCGTCGCTCGACGCCGGCTTCAAGCGCGCCTTTGGCACGATCGTCGACAGCCATGTGACGACCCTCGTCGCCGGCGCGCTGATGTTCTGGCTCGGTTCGGGGCCGGTCAAGGGCTTTGCCGTGACCCTCAGCATCGGCGTCTTGACCTCGCTGTTCTCCGCGATCCTGGTGACCCGGCTGCTGATCGTGACCTGGGTGCGGCGGTGGAAGCCAAAGGTGATTCCGATTTGAGCCGGGGCAGCTTGACCGGCTGGGGCGCGTTGCCCGTCGTCAACCGAGATCTTTGATAGGCCGCTACATCTTGTTCAGACCGCTGATCGTCATCCGGCATACGCCGAAGATCGACTTCATGAAATGGCACAAATTCGGCTTTGCCTTTTCGGCGCTGCTGATGCTGTCTTCGATCGTCCTGTTTGTGACCGTCGGGCTGAATTACGGGATCGATTTTGTCGGCGGTACGCAGATGCAGGTGCGGTCGACGACCGGGCCGGCCAACCTCGCCGCGATGCGGCAAAAGCTCGATGCGCTGCATATCGGCGATGTGTCGTTGCAGGGTTTCGGGCCGCCGACCGACGTCTTGATCCGGCTGCCGCGCCAGCCCGGTGGCGACGCCGCCCAGGAACAGGCGGTCGAGCTGGCCCGCAAGGCGCTTGGGGCCGGGATCGACTATCGCGGGATAGAGGTGGTCGGGCCGACGGTCGGCGGCGAGCTGATCCGCGCCGGCGTCACCGCGACGATCCTCGCCTTGCTGGCGATCGCGCTCTATATCGGCTTCCGCTTCGAGTGGCAGTTCGGCGTCGGCGGGATGATCTCGACCCTGCACGACGTGATTACTACGGTCGGGCTGTTTGCGCTGTTCCACCTCGAATTCAACCTGACGACCTTGGCGGCGATCCTCACGGTCGCCGGCTACTCGGTCAACGACACAGTGGTGATTTACGACCGCATCCGCGAATCGATGCGCAAATACAGGACGATGCCGTTTCGCGATCTGATCAACCTCGCCTTGAACGAGACCCTGTCGCGCACGATCCTGACGGTCAGCACCGTGGCGCTGGCGGTGCTGTCGCTGCTGTTTCTCGGCGGCGAGGTGCTGCGCGGGTTCAGCATCGCGATGCTGTGGGGGGTGGTGATCGGCACTTATTCCTCGCTGTTCATCGCCGCCCCGATCCTCGCCTATGTGCGGCCCAATCGCGCGGCCGTTGCCCGCTCGGGCGAGGCGGCCAAAGCTCCGATTTCGCGGACGCGATAGAGATCCCGGCGACGATGGATCTGACCCAGATCGTCCCGGCCGGGCGGCAGATCATCGAGCGCTACGGGGCGAGCGGGTTCCGCGTCAGCGGCGCGATTTGGCTCGGGCCGGTGCTGGTGTTCCCGGATCTGACCTTGGCGTGGACCGCCGCCGACGCCGCCGCGGTCGATTGGGAAAGCCTCGCGCCGGTTGTCGAGCGCGGCGGCGTGCAGATCCTG